>JAUIEM010000045.1 GCA_030428695.1 bacterium | reverse complement strand
GTGTTCAGTGTCACCAAGCAGAACCCGGAGTCGACAGGCTTCCCCGCGCAGGTCACGGCGTCGACCGACAGCCCAGCGCGGAAGTACCTACACGTCCCCCTTGCTCGGCGTCGACCGACCCGCCAGCGCGGAAGTACCCACACGGCCCCCCTCGCTTGTCGGCGACCAACAGCCCCTCGCTGTCCCGACCCCCGTCGACCATCGCGCATCGGTCATCGCGATCACGATCGCGATCGAAGACGACCCCGCCGAGGCCGCATGACCTGGACCAGCACCCGACCCCGAAGTCCTCTTCACCCCGACAACCCAACCAGCCCCAGAATCCAGCCACAACCGCCCACATATGATCCCATTTCTCACGCAATGCTTGATCGCTACGCGGGGTGTCCGCAGCAGCGCCAGTTGTGGGGCAGGTTCGTGCCGGCGAGCGACTCGTACTCGCGGATCTCGATCCGCAGGCAGCGGCAGGAGTAGGCGCGCTGCCCGGGCGCCTCGACGATGCCGGGGTTGGGGTCGGCGGCGTCGTAGGTGCGCTCGATCTCCTCGAGGTCCCGCTTCATCTCCCCGGGCGCCGGCTTCATGATCCACAGCACGGTGACGCCGATCTTGAAGCCGGCGTCGTCCCAGATCTTGATCGGCTGGTCGCAGCTCAGGCAGTGCAGGTGGGCGCAGCCCCTGAGCTTCAGGGCGAGCATCGCCTCCTTGCCCAGGGCCGGTTCGGCGGGACCGGTCAGCGGGTAGCCCATGCCGACCAGGAATCCGGCGCCGGCGCAGAAGACCGGGTCGGCCACGGCTCAGTCCCCCTTGGGAAGCAGGTCGGTCAGCGGCGACTCCGGGTATTCGAAGCGGTTGTAGGGCACGCCGAAGTGTTTCTTGGCGACGTCCATCACCTCGTGGAAGCGGTGGGTCGCGCTCTGGCCGGTCCACATCTGGTTGAAGAAGGAGAAACACACCCAGGCGATGCGTTGGTAGTAGGCCCGGTTGCCCGCGTCATCGTCGGGCAGGACGAGCTTGGCGACCGAGAGCACCTTGTTGGTCGTGCCCGACGGCCCGGCCCACAGGGGCATGCCCTTGGCGCGCGCCTCCTTGACCCAGGTCTCCTTCTCCTTGAGGGTGTAGCCCTGGTAGCGGCTCTGGCCCTGGCCGAAGTGGGCGTCATCGAGCTGCGGGAACTCCTTGCCGCCGGTCCGACCCGCCTTGAACAGCCGGATGACCTGCTGCATGAAGAACTCGTCCATCATCAGGACCTTGACCCCGAAGGCCGCGGAGGCGGGGTCTTCACAGCTCTCGTCCCTGGCCATGTCGGCCTGGACCTCTTCGGGCTTCTCCATGTACAGCTGGTACTTGCCGTTCGGATAGAACTTCTTGTAGCGGGAGCCGAGCCCCTCCATCGTCGCCCAGATCTCGCCCGCATCCGGCTGCTCGTTGACGAAGGCGGCGACGCGCTTGAGCAGGTCGTTCAGCGTCGCCTCGAAGGTTCCGCTCGCGTCGCGCACCGCGAGCGACAGCTTGCGCTCGGTCTTGACGTTCTCCTGCGCGAGAGCCTCGCCGTAGACCGCCCGGGCGAGCTCTTCGCTGTCGTTGTAGATGCGCTCCTGGGTGACGTCGTGCTGGACCTCGGCCTTCGCGTTCTCGCGCCCCGTGCGCGCGGTGATCCAGGCGTGCAGCTCCTCGCGCATCTTGCCGACGAACTCGCCGTCGCCGATCAGCGGGAAGGGCCGCTCGCCGTCGTGCTCCCCGTTCAGGCGATCGAGGATGCCGAGGATCTCCTCGAGCGTCGTGTCGGTCGCCGACTCTTCGATCGCGTCGCCGGTCGGCACCCAGCGTTTCTTCGGCTTGCCCCGCCGGTCGACGTAGTCCTCGAGCTCGGTGCCGACCCACACCTTGCGCTGCACGCGGCGGGCGCCGCGGGAGCGGGAGGGGCGTTTGGCGAGCAGCTGGCTGCACAGCTGGCGGGCCGCCGCGACGATCTGGGCGTTGCCGCGCAGCTTGGCGTCGAGGGTGATGCGGATCTTGGCCTTGTCGAGCTCGATCACCCGGCCGCGGGTCTTCTCCTGCAGCATCTTGTCGGCCTCTTGCAGCACCGACTGGAAGACCAGCGCCGCCTCTTGCCCGACCGCGGGGGGCGCGTTCTTCGAGGTCAGGGTGAGGTCGTGGAAGATCAGGCCGCGCTTGTCCTCGGGCTCGCCGTCGGTGCGGGAGAACAGCTCGGCCATGTCGTCGGCCTGCTGCTCCTGCGCGGTCGGCGTGGTGCCGTGGTGCAGCTTGGCCATCGACTCGTTCCTGGTCCTGCCGGCACGCTGCTGGACGACGTGGGTCAGCTCGTGGGCGATCAGCGCCTGGCCGGACTTGGACTTCGGGTCGTACTGCTTGTCGTCGAAGAAGATGTGGTCGCCGTAGGCCAGCGCCTTGGCGTTGACCTTGCCCGGCTCGGAGCTGTTCTTGTGGACCTTGACGTCGCTGAGGTCGGCGCCGAAGAAGCGGGAGAACTTGTCGGAGAGGAAGCCCGGCAGCGCGCTTCCGCCGTCGGTCTGCGGCTTGAAGCTCGACAGCTTCTCGGTCGGCTTCGGCCCGATGTTCTTCGAGGTCGAGACCTGGTTGGCGAAGCTCAGCGCCTTGTTGCCGGCCGTGCTGCGCTGGACCTTCTTCGGAGCCCGCCCGACCGGCTTCTTGAAGCTGCCGGCGCCCTGCAGGACCTTCTTCTCGACCTGCTCGGCGGTCTTCTCGCCGGTGGCCGGCGCCTTGCCTTTGCCGTCGGCCGTGACCACGTCGATGATCAGGGTCCCGATCGTCACTCCCGATGCCATGGTTTCCGGCC
The DNA here is from genome assembly GCA_030428695.1 of bacterium. Next base: position 32,399 of record JAUIEM010000045.1, on the reverse strand, counting down.
TCCTTTGCTCCCATCTTACCAAGCAGCGAAGCATGGTCGGAGGGAATCCTGCGGGAGGGCCTCCAGCCGTCCGTCCTCGCGGCTACGCGGAGCCTGACGACCGCTGCTGGAGAAATTTCCGGGCCAGCCCTTAACCACGCGGTTAAGTTGCGCTACAATCCCTGGTCACCGTTGCCCCCGAGATTTCCGATGTGCCGTCCCCCGACGCGTTTCCCTTCCCTCGCCGCCCTCGCCCGCCTGCCGTGGTTCGAGCTCGAGGCGGGGAACCTGACGCTGGTCGATCCGACCGTCGGTCCGATCATCGACGCCCACACCCACCTCGCGCTGACCTTCTTCCGCCGCCGCAGCGTCGACCTGTTCGCCGCGCCGCGCCCGACGGAGTACTATCTGCCGCGCGCCCGGGACTTCGATCTCGACATCTACTGCAACAAGAACTTCACCGATGAAGACCTCGCGCGCCTGAAGATGGACCTCGCCGGCCGCTGCTTCATCGCCGCCGGCATGCGCACCACCCACACGGTGCCGAACCTGCTCGAGGAGATGCGCGCGCTCGGCATCGTCACCTCGATCCTGCTGCCGATCGACCTGCCCTGCATCTCCCACAACGCGGAGGTCTTCCTCAACGCCTCGCGCCGCGCGGACGGGATCAGCAGCCTCGGCTCGGTGCATCCCTTCGACTGGGACCTCGGCGACCGCCTCGAGCGGCAGAAGGGCCAGGGCGCCTTCGGCGTCAAGGTGCATCCGGCGGTGCAGATGGTCCGTCCCGACCACCCGCGCGCCCTCGAGCTGTACCGGCTGTGCGCCGAGCTCGGGCTGCCGGTGCTGTGGCACTGCGGCCCGGTCGGCATCGAGAGCCGCGCCGCCCGCGAGCGCTGCCAGCTCGAGCGCTACTGGCGCGCGGTGCGGGCCTGCCCGGACACCACCTTCGTGCTCGGGCACGCCGGGGCCCTGCAGATGGAGTCCGCCCTCGAGCTCTCCCAGTCGTACCCGAACATCTACCTCGAGCTGTCGAGCCAGTCGGTCGGAAACGTCCGCAAGATCGTCACCGAGGCGCCGATCGAGCGCGTCGTGTTCGGCTCCGACTGGCCCTTCTACCCGCAGGCCATCGGCGTAGCCAAGGTCCTGCTCGCCACCCGCGACCGCCCCGAGCTGCGCTCGCTGGTGTTGCACGACAACGCCGCCCGCCTGTTTTCGCTGCCAGCCGCTACAGAGACCGTGGCCGAACCCGCGCTGGTCTCCGCCGCTCCGGAGGAACTCCTATGACCACCGACACCGAGACCGCTCCCGCCGCCACCGGCCACGCGATCCCCCCCAAGGGCATCCCCCACCAGGAGCTGCTCGCCCGCATGCAGGCGATGCGCGAGGGCGACGCCGACTGGAAGGGGGGCCGCACCTTCAGCCTGGTCTACAGCGCGGGCGAGGAGCACGCCGACTTCCTGCGCCAGGCCTACGGGATGTTCATCTCCGAGAACGGCCTCAACCCGATGGCCTTCACCAGCCTCAAGCGCATGGAGCACGAGGTCGTGCGGATGAGCGCGCACCTGCTGCACGGCGACGACGACACCGTCGGCACCCTGACCTCCGGCGGCACCGAGTCGATCCTGCTCGCGGTCAAGACCTACCGCGACATGGCGCGCAAGCGCTGGCCCTGGATCCGGCGCCCGGAGATGGTCGTCCCCGACACCGTGCACGTCGCCTTCGACAAGGCCGCGCACCTGTTCGGCGTGCGCATCAAGCGGGTCCCGGTCGGCAAGGACTACCGCGCCGACCTGCGCCGGATGCGCCGGGCGATCGGCCGCAACACGATCATGCTCGCCTGTTCGGCGCCGCAGTACCCGCACGGGCTGGTCGACCCGGTCAGCGAGCTCGCGGAGCTGGCGCGGAAGAAGAAGCTGCCGCTGCACGTCGACAGCTGCATCGGAGGCTTCCTGTTGCCCTTCGCCGAGCGCCTCGGCCACCCGATCCCGCTCTTCGACTTCCGCGTCCCGGGCGTGACCTCGATCTCCGCCGACCTGCACAAGTACGGCTACGCGGCCAAGGGCGCCTCGGTCGTGCTGTACCGCTCGATGGACTTCCTCAAGCACCAGTTCTTCGTGCAGACCGACTGGTCCGGCGGCATCTACCTCTCCCCCAGCCTGCCCGGCACCCGCCCCGGCGGCGCGATCGCGGCGGCCTGGGGGGCGCTGCACGCGCTCGGCGAGGACGGCTATCTGGTGCTGACCGAGCGCACGATGGAGGCGGCCGCGCAGCTCAAGGCCGGCATCGCGGACATCCCGGGCATCGCCGTGGTCGGCGCCCCGGTCGGCTCGCTGGTCAGCTACCGGGCGACGGACAAGGCGGTGTCGATCTTCGCGGTCGCCGACCGCCTCGAGAAGGCCGGCTGGCACGTCGACCGGCAGCAGAACCCCGACAGCCTCCACTGCACCCTGAGCGCCGGCAACGCGGCGAGCGTCGAGCCCTACCTCGACGACCTGCGGGCGGCGGTGGAGTGGGTCCGCGCGCATCCGGAGGCGGGCACGAGCGGCCAGGCCGCGATGTACGGCATGATGGCCCGGCTGCCCGTGCGCGGGCTGGTCAAGCACGGGGTGCTGAAGATCATGGAAGGGATGTACGGGCCGTCCGGCGAGGTGCCCGACCTCGCCGAGCCCGGCGCCGGCAGCGACGACCCGCTGCTCGGCCTGATCGACCGCTACGGCCCGACGCTGCAGAAGCTGCTCGAGCGCGCGAACGACTGGCGCGAGCAGGCGCGCAGCACCGTGGAAAGCCTGCGGGAAGGGCTCGCCGCGCGGTTTCCCTGGGTCAGCTGAGCTCCACCCGCCACCTCTTCCAGTTCGCCGAGCCGCGGTGGTAGGCGGCGAGCGACGCGGCGTCGGCGGTCCACACCGCGGGGTCGTCGCGGACCTCGCGGAGGAAGCGCTCGAACGCCCCGAAGCGGGCGGCGCGGCCGATCATCCAGGGATGCACGGTCAGGCTGAGGAGGTTGCCGAAGCGGCGGGCGCTCGCGAGCTCCTCCTTCCAGCCGGACACGACCAGCGGCGGCGGCCAGGGCGGGCCGATGTCGCTGCCGTCGCCGAGGTAGAAGCTGTAGGTCGCGTCGTCGGCCGTCCAGCTGACCGGCAGCTCGACGAGGTTCTCGACCTCGTAGGGATGCTCGTAGCCCATCAGCGAGCTGTCGTAGGTGATCCCGAAGTCCTCGAGCAGCTCGGGCAGGTAGGGCGTCATCGTCCAGGCCGGCGAGCGGTAGCCCTGCGGGACCTTGCCGAGCAGGTCCTCGAGCACCTCGAGGCTGCGCTCGAGCACCGCGCGGTTCTCCGCCCGGGAGAGGGCCGCCACGTCCTCGTGGATGTCTCCGTGCAGGCCGACCTCGAGTCCCTGGCCGGCGATGCGCCGCACCAGCTCGGGCGCCTCCTCGGCGATGCTGGCGGGGACGAAGAAGGTCGCTGGGAAGTCGAGCTCCTCGAGCAGGGCGAGGATGCGCGGGGCGCCCTGGCGCAGGCCGAAACGACGCATCTCCGCCTCGGCGGGGGGATCGGCCCGGCCGCTGCCGCGCAGACGCCAGCGCATCGGGCTCAGGGCGTCGAGGTCGACGCCGAGCAGGAAGCCGCACGCCCGCCCGTCGGGCCACTGGTAGTCGTCCATCCGCAGTCTCCGCGCGTCGAGGCCGCCGCCAGAGGCCTGGTCCGAAAGCTGCGTGGCGAGGCGCCGTGCAGGTGGGTGGATGCCGAGGATCGACACCTTGGCCTGTCCTGCTCGTTCCTCGCAGGCCAGACCTGCGGCTCGCCGACTCGCCGCGCCCTTTGTTGCGGCCCGGAGGAGGAGGAGGACGAAGGCAGGCACCCACCTCCGCAAGCCTCGCGAGCGAGGTTTCGGACCAGTCCTCTAGCCAGGGTAGCAGACCTGCGCGCCTGGATCTGCCCTTCACACGAAGCGCAAGGCGCCCTCGGTGAGCTCGACGGCGCGCCGGCCGGCGCGGAAGAGCTCGCGGTGGGCTTCCCGCGCCGTCAGCGGGTGCCAGCTTCCGCCGGCGGGGACGGAGGGCAGCGGCAGCTCCTGCTCGAGGAAGTAGCGCACCCGCCCGTCCGGGAAGTCGACCAGCCCGCGGATCGCCAGGCCGCGCGCGAGCAGCGTCCGCAGGCTGCCGGGGGCGTGGGGCGAGACCATCGCGGCGAGGCGGGGGCAGCCCGCGGCGCGCGCGGCCTCGAGGCGGAAGTCGATCAGCGCGCGGTGCAGCCCGCGGCCCTGGTGGGCGGGGTGGACCATCGCGGCCGCGAGCACGGCGACCTGCCCGTCCCCCAGCCGCGCGAGCAGCTCGGGATCGAGCCGGGCCCGCGCGGGCCGCAGGCTCAGCATGCCGTAGGCGACCAGGGCGCCGTCGCGCTCGACGCCGCAGCTCAGGCCGGCCTCGCCGAGGTGGGCGCGGACGAAGGCCTGCTCCTCGGCGTGCGGGACGTAGCTGTCCGGATGCGGCAGCCGCGCGAGGACCGCCTCGCGCAGGGCGAGGATGGCCGGCAGGCTGGCGGCGTCGAGGCGGCGCGCCTTCATCGGGGCACCTGGCCGAAGGGCGAGATGCACAGCCGGTTCTTGCCCCCCTCGCTGCGCTCGACGGCGTCGACGAAGGCGAACGCGAACTGGCCCTGGGGCCCGAGCTTGGCGGCGACCGCCGCCTCGACCCGGCGCAGATCCTCGGCCGGCGGCTCACCGCACAGCACCACGCGCAGCACGAAGCGCGCCGGTCCGGTCTGGACGAGCTGGTAGGTGCGGTGCCAGGGCATGTCCCAGAAGGCCATCGGGATAAGCTCCCAGTGATGCATGCGCCGGCCGCCCGGCAGCGCGCAGGTGTCCATGCTGCGCCCGCGCACGACCTCGATGCGCGCCCAGGCTGCGCCGCAGGGGCAGGGGACCGTCCCGCGCACCGCGGTGTCGCCGAGCCGGTAGCGGACGTACGGGCTGGCGTAGCTGTGCAGCGCGGTCAGCACGACCTCGCCGGGTTCTCCCACGGCGGCGGGCGTGCCGTCGGGGCACAGCAGCTCGAGCACGATGTTGTCCTCGCACACGTGCAGGCCCCCGGCCTCCGGACATTCCCACGCGACCAGGTTGCACTCGTGGGCGCCGTACAGGTCCCGCACCGGCGCGCCGAAGCCTTCGCCGAGCGCGCGCCGCAGCCCCGGGGTCAAGAGCTCGCCGCCGGTGAAGACCAGGCGGGGGAAGCCGGGGGCGGGCCAGCGCGCGGCGACCTCGGCGAGGGCGCCCGGGTAGCCGGCGATCACCGCCGGACGCAGGCGCAGGACCTCGGCGACGACCGCGTCGGGGGCCCGCAGGCAGTCGACCTCGCGGAAGGGGAACAGGCGGAGCGCGTCGCGGACCCGCCGCAGCGACGCGCTCTTCCGGTCGGTCGGCACGCCGGGGGAGCCGACGTACACGCCGAGCTCCGCGACGCGCCGGCCGAGGGCCAGCGAGGCGCGCAGGCGGAACTGGCCGACGAGGTGCTCCTCGAGGGGCGCCCGGCGCACCCGGGTGGGCTCCCCGGTGGAGCCGGCGGTGTAGCGGGTGATCAGGCGCACGTCGCGGTGGTCCCGGGCGATCTTCCGGGCGAGCGGCGCGGCGCGCAGCGCGGCCTTGTCGACCAGCGGCAGCCGGGCGAGGTCGGCGAGGCCGGGCAGGGTGCGGGCGGACAGCCCGGCGCCGGTCCAGCGCTGGCGGTAGAAGGGGACCTCCCGCCAGGTGCGGGCGAGCAGGAAGCGCAGCTTGCGCTCCTGGAAGGCGCGCAGCGCGGCGCGGTCGCGGTGCGGGCGCCAGAGCGCGGCGAGGCTGGAGGTGTGCTCGCGCAGGCAGGCGAGGCGCGAGCGCATGCTCATCGCCGCGCACCCGTGGCAGGCCGCAGGGTCTCGTGTCCCATGGTTCCTCCAGTCCCACGACTCTAGCAGCCTGCCCGTCCAGCGTCCATCGCTGTGCGAAGCGACGGCTCGACGACGGCGGTCGCTTCCTCCACAATGACGCCGACGTCTCACCGGAGGTCTGCCGTGCGAAGAACCCTGTGTCTGTCGATCCTGTTCGGGCTCGTCCTGCCGCTGGCGGCGCAGGACGCCGCCTTCGAGAAGTACTACGACGGGGAGCTCGTCGCCAACCTGCGCTGGCAGCTCAACCGCCTGCGCGACGACCGGGAGCGTGAGGACGCCCGCGTCGGGGTGTTCGCCGACGCCGGCGTCTGGCACCTCGGCGCGCGCTCGGTGGTCGAGGCCCTCGAAGACGCGGGGATCGACTGCCGCGTGCTCGCCAAGGACCAGCTCAGCGAGCGGGGCCTGCGGGGCCTGCGGGTGTTGATCTTCCCGGGCGGCTGGGCCCCGTACCAGATCGAAGCGCTCGGCGACGACGGGCCCGAGGTGATCCGGGCCTTCGTGCGCGGCGGCGGGACCTACTTCGGCATCTGCGCCGGCGCCTACCTCGCCGCGGACGACGTCGAGTACGCCGGCACGCTCTACCCCTACCCCCTCGACCTGATCGAGGGCGAGGCGGAGGGCCCCGTGCCCGGCCTGCCGCTGTACCCCGAGGTCGCGAACATCGAGCTCAGCGCGACGGGCGCGGGCCGCGAGCGCGGGCTGCCGCGCTCGATGTCCGCGCTGTTCCAGGGGGGCTGCACCTTCGATGAGGAAGAGGACGACGTCACCGTCCTCGCGCGCTACGCCGGCGGGGACCCGGCGGTGATCTCGGTACCCTACGGACGCGGCGAGGTCGTGCTGAGCGGCGCCCACTTCGAGCGCCCGCCGGTCGAAGAGGGCGGCACCGACGCGACGACGCCTCCGCCCCGCGGCTGCGGGAAGCTGTTCCGGAGCTTGCTGCGGCTCGAGCGCTGACGCGTCAATCGAGCGTCGGGCGCGCGGGGGGGAAAGCCTCCTCGGCGTCGAATTCCGGGGCGCCGACGCGAGTTGAAGAAAGTCCTTGCCATCCGAGACGACCGGTCTAATCTGGAGGAGTCATGAGCGTGAAGACCACGAACACCAAAGAACGCATCGTCGACGCCGGCGCCCAGGTGATGCTGGCCAAGAGCTTCCACGGCTGCGGATTGAAGGAGATCCTCGCCGTGGCGGGTGTGCCCAAGGGCTCGTTCTACCACTACTTCAAGTCGAAGGAAGACCTCGGGGTCGCGGTCATCGAAGAGTCGGGCGAGCGCCACGCCGAGATGATCCGCGGCTTCGTCGGCAACCGCCAGCTGAGCCCCGTCGAGCGGGTCCTCGCGTACTTCGAGACGATGCGCGACATGCACGTCAGCCAGGGCGCGAAGAAGCTCTGCGTCATCGGCAAGCTCGCCTTCGAGGTCGCGCATCTCAGCGAGCCGATGCGGCTGGCGATCAAGTACGCCGTCGACAACTGGTCGGCCCTGGTCGCCCGGGCGCTGGCAGAGGCACGAGCCAGCGGGGAGCTCAGGGCGGACGAAGACGCCGAGGAGTGGGCCGACTTCATCACGAACGCATGGGAGGGATGCACCTTGCGCATGCAGATCGACGGGGACACGCGTGCGCTGGACCAGTTCATCGACCGGCTCAAGGCTGAGCTCACGGCCCGAGACAGCTGACCGTTTTCTTGTGATGGCACCGAGACGACCAGTCTACTACAACAGAGAGGGGTGTCCGCCCCCAGCGAGAGGAACCACACCATGAGAGCCATGCTCATCCGCACCTACGGCGAGAACGCCGTGTTCGAGGCCGCCGAAGTCGAGAAACCCCGCGTCAAGCCGGGTCACCTCCTCGTGAAGATCGCCGCCTCCAGCGTCAACACGGTCGACACCATGATCCGCAAGCTCGGCAAGGAGCTCCCGCTCTCCCCCGACACCCCCGCGATCCTCGGCATGGACTTCGCCGGCACCGTCGAGGAGGTCGGTGATGGCGTCGAGGACTTCGCCGTCGGCGACGAGGTGTACGGCTGCGCGGGCGGGCTCGCAGAGCTCCCCGGCAGCCTGGCCGAGCTGATCGTCGCCGACGCCGACCTGGTCGCCCCGAAGCCGCGCAGCCTCTCGATGCGGGAAGCCGCCGCCTTGCCGCTGGTCGCGATCACGGCCTACGAGGGCCTGACCCGGGCCGGACTCGCGGCGGGCCAGAAGGTACTGGTGCACGGCGGCTCCGGAGGCGTCGGACACGTCGCCGTGCAGCTCGCGAAGCACTTCGGCGCGGAGGTGTACTCCACCGGCGGTGGCGACAAGCAGCTGGCCTTGATCGAGGGCTTCGGGGCGACGGCGATCAACTACAAGACCGCGCCCGTCGCCCAGTACGTCGCCGAGCACACCGGCGGGAAGGGCTTCGACCTCGTCTTCGACTCGGTCGGAGGCGCGAACCTCGCGAAGTCCTTCCAGGCGGCGGCGCTCAACGCCCAGATCGCGACGACCGTCTCGCTGTGTTCCCTCGACCTGACTGCCGCGCACTTCAAGGGCCTGTCCCTTCACGTCGTGTTCATGCTGATCCCGATGCTCCACAACTACGGCCGGAAGGTGCACGGCGAGATCCTGCGCACGCTCGCGGACATCGTCGATGCTGGCGGGCTGCGGCCCGTCCTCGACGACACGCGCTTCTCCCTCGACCAGGCAGGAGAGGCGCACGCACGCCTGGAGAGCGGCCAGGCGATGGGCAAGGTCGTCATCGGTTGAGCCGCACGTCAACAACCCCCTGTCCCAAGGAGAACCTCATGTCCCACGTTCGACCCGCCGCGCAGGCCCTGCTCCTGCTCGCCATCCTGACCGGCTGCGCCTGGGCGCAGACGCCCGCGACGACCTGCGAGGTCCGCCTCGCCTCCGCGTTGTCCTGGGAGGCGCTCAACCCCGCCCGCGGTGACCGCAGCCCACGGGCCGCCACCATCTGGGGCGATCGGAACGGCAGCGGCCCGACCGGTTTCCTCGTGCAGGTCGTCGACGGCTTCTCCTCGCCGCCGCACATCCACAACGTCACCTACCGTGGCGTCGTCATCGAAGGCCTGATCCACAACGACGACCCCGAGGCCGCGCCGATGTGGATGCCGGCAGGGTCCTTCTGGACGCAGCCTCAGGGCGAGTCCCACATCACGGCCGCCCGCGGCGAGACCAACATCGCCTACATCGAGATCGAGTCCGGGCCCTACCTCGTACGGCCTCTGGAGGAGGCGTTCGACAGCGGCGAGCGGCCCGTCAACGTCGACCCTTCGAACATCGTCTGGCTGGACGCGGCGGCGAGCCCCTGGATCGCCGAGCCGGGGCCGGAGATCGCCTTCGTGTGGGGGGCGCCGGGCGGGCTCTCGGGCACGCTGCTCAAGCTGCCGGCGGGCTTCCGCGGCGGGCTCCGGGCCGACGGCGCGCACCTCCGCGCGGTGGTGATCCAGGGCCGGCTCGAGCACGGCACGGCGGGATCGGACTAGGCGACGCTCGATCCGGGCAGCTCCTTCCGCTCGGAGGGCACGATCGTGCACCGCCTGTCGACGGAGGGCGGAGCGTCCCTCCTCTACCTGCGGGCGGAAGGCGGGTTCACGGTCGGGCCGTTGACCGACGAGTAGCCCTCCCCGTCCAGGAGCAGCTGCTCCCGGATCGCCGCGGCCCCCGCTACTGATGATCGCGGATCAGCGCGGCGAGCTTCTCCGGTCCCGGGATCCCGGCGACCTGGATCTCGACGTCCGACTGCCCCGCGCTCGACAGCTCGAGGGTGCCGAGGTTGAAGATGCGGTCGAAGAAGCCCTGGGTCACCTGCAGGTTCTTGACGTCCTCGTGGCGGACCTCGTTGGTCTTGCGGCTGAGCAGCCCGTGGTGCAGGATCGTGCGGCTGTCGGTCACGATCAGCCGCGTCGCCTTGCAACGCAGCCACTCGACGAAGTAGATGATGAAGCCGATCAGGATCAGGCACAGCGGCGCGACGGCAAGGTGCAGCAGGGGATTGCGCCCGAACACCGCCGGCGAGACCTCGGCGAGGACTTCATCCTCCGCCGCCTTCCCGCGCTTCTTCTTGCGCAGCTGCTCCGCGACAGGGTAGCCGCAGCCCGGGCAGCCATGGGCGAGGCTCGAGACGCGCTGCTCACACTCGGGACAGTCGATCAGCGCCATGGCTCAGAAGATCTCCGCGAGGGCCAGGCTCAGCCCTGGGAAACCCGCCGGCGCGTGCGTCTCCGGATGGCGGGCGGTGTGGTCGAGGCGGTAGGCGCCGTCCTCGAGCACGTGGAACTCGATGCGGTCGACCGCCGGATCGACGATCCAGTAGTGCGGGATCCCCCGTCGCGCGAAAGCCGGACCCTTGATCAGCACATCGGTGCGGCGGGTCGACGGCGAGAGGATCTCGACGACCAGGTCGGGCGGGCCCTCGATGCACTTCTCGCCGACGATGCCGAGCCGCTCGGTGCGGATGAACAGCAGGTCCGGCTGCACGACCGTGCGCTCGTCGAGGACCACGTCGATCGGCGCGGCGAGGACCTTCCCCTGGCCTGTCTGGACCAGCTGCAGCATCAGGGACAGGTGGAGGTTCGCGGACACGACCTGGTGCCGGGGGGCAGGGGCAGGGTTCACGTACAGCTCTCCGTCGATGATCTGGTAGATCTTCCCGTCGCTCGGCAGCGCGCTGTACGCCTCGTAGTCGTACAGCGTCGGAATCGTGGTCGGCGGTGGCTCTCGTGTCATCGTTCTGGATCCTCCGACGGGCCCGTCCCCTTCACTGTACACGATCCGCCCGGCCGCCCGGAACGCTCTCGCTAGGCGCTTGCATTCGTGCGGGAAACCCCGATGCTCAGGAAAACCGCCTGGAGGTAGATCGATGATTCCCTGGCAGACTGCCCTCGAGCCCGCCCTGGCCACCGCCCGCGAAGAACGCAAGCCGGTGCTGCTGCACTTCTCCAACCCGACGTGAGCGGGCTGTGGGCGGCTGGAAGCCGTCACCTTTCCCGAGGCCTCCGTGGCGGCCGCGATCGACGCGCGCTTCCTGCCGGTCAAGCTGATCTCCACCGACGCCCGTGCGCTGACGCGGCGCTACGCCGTGCGCTGGCTGCCCGCCTTCCTGATGCTCGACGGGGAGGGCCAGGCCCATCACAAGGTCATCGGCTTCCTGCCGCCGGCGGACATGCGCGCCGAGCTCGCCTTCGGCGCAGGGATGTGCGCGATCGCGCGCAAGGACTACGACGCCGCCTGCGCGGCCTTCTCCGGCCTGCGGGAAGCACAGCCGGACGCGCCGCAGGTGCCCGAGGCGCTGTTCTGGTGGGGAGTGACGCGGGTGCGCCAGACCTCCGACTTCGCCGAGGCGATGAAGGTGTGGACGATCCTGCAGGATGAGCATCCGGAGAGCCTCGCGGCGCGCAAGATCGGCTTCGCCTTCGAAGGGCTCGATGCCTGAGGAGAAGCGTGGGGCCCCCTGGGGGCCCGCCCTGCGCGTGCTGCCCTACGCCTGCGTCGGGGCGCTGGTCACGACCACCATCGGCGGCTGGGAACAGCTCGGGCTGTCGGTCGGGTTCCTCTGGCTCGGCGTCTACCTGGTGCTGTGCGAGCAGCTCGCCGCGCGGCGCGTGTGGCGGCTGCTGCTCGTCCCGCTCTTCGGGCTCGGCTGGCTGGCGGTCGAGGCCTGGACCGGGGGGCTCGAGCAGGGCTGGCCGACCTACTTCGCGATCCTGCGCCGGGGCCTCTCCCACCCGTTCCTGCCGCTTCTGCTCCTGCTCGGCGCCAGCGCGCAGCTGCTCGGGCTGCTGCACCTGCTGCGCGCCCCGCTGCCGGCCTGCATCCTCGGCGGCGGGCTGCTCGGCGCGACCCTGTTCCTGCACCTGCACTGCTGCGGGCTGAGCCGCTCGGTGCCGACGGTGCACGTCGTCGACACCTGGCTGCTCGGCGCCGCGACCGCCCTCGCCAGCCGGGCCGGCCACGCGCTCGAGGAGGCCCTCGCCGGCCCGGCGCGGCTCGCTCTCCGGCCGTCGCGTGCCTGGTGGCTCGCCCTGGGCCTGGGGCTGCTCGGGCTGCAGGCGCGATGGATCGTGCCGGTCGCGCCGGCGGGGCTCGTCGGGTTGCTCGCGGTGCTGTGGTGGCCGCGGCGCCCGCAGGTGGACAGGGCCGACGCGGCGCGGGAGCCCTGAGCGGCGCTCAGGGCGCGTCCCCCAGCTCCTCCAGGATCGCCTCCAGGGCGCGCGCTTCCGGCCCCTGCCCCGCGGCGATGTCGGCGAGGGCCGGCCGCACCTCGTCGAGCGGCGTGCCGCTGGTCAACAGCGCCCGGGCCGCCGCCAGTCGCAGCGGCGGGGGATGCGGCCCGGCGTGCAGGAGGCCCTCGAGCTGGGCCCGGTCGCCGGCGTCCGCGCCGGGGTCGAGCAGCCCGATCGCCTCGACCCGCAGCTGGGCCTCGGTGGCGGGGCTCGCGACCAGGGTCCGGGCGGTGCGGCGGACCCGATCCCGGTCGCCGGCGTCGAGGGCGGGGAGCATCTCGACCAGGCAGCAGGCCGCCGCGGTGCGGGAGCGGTCCCGGCCGTCGCGGGCGAAGACCGCCGCGACCTCGACGGCGACCGCGGGGTCGTCCTCGAGCCCGAGCACCGTGTACAGCGCCATCTCCTGCGGAACCTCCTCGCCCTCGGCGATCAGGGCGAGCACCCGGGCCCGCACCGCGGGATCGCGCAGGTGCGCCCCGAGCAGCCGGGAGAGCTGGAAGCCGAGGGCGCGCGAGCGGATGGCCCCGAGGGCCTCGGCGAGCACCCGGGCGGCGGCCGGGTCCTTGCGCAGGATGGCGGCGAGCAGCCGGCGCGCCTCGAGGACCTCGGCGTCGGTCTTCGCCTCGCGGTCCGCCGCGAGCACGGCGGCGAGGAGGTCCGGGGGCGGGGGCTCGTCGCGGGCCTCCGGAGCGGGCTCCGGAGAGGGAGCTTCGGCGGCGGGCGCGTCGGGCTCCGGAGACGGCGCCGGCGGCGTCGGCTCCTGCGGCGTCGGCTGAGGACGCGGACGCGCGGGATCCTCGACCGTCCGCGACGGCCAGAACAGCACCCCGAGGGCGAGGGCGGCGGTCAGGGCGAGCAGGGCGTAGAGCAGGCGCATGCGAGACTTCCAGGGTTCCCTCTACTCTCGCCGGGCCGGCCGGAGGACGCAAGCGTCCGTCACCCCGGCGACCGCGCGAGCCCCTCGTAGCACAGCCGCAGCAGCTGCTCGCGCAGGTCCGGGCTCGCGGTCAGCGCGGCCGGCACCAGCCCGTCGAGCAGCAGCAGCGCGCAGCCGTGCACCCCCGACCAGGCGGCGAGGGCGAGCGGCGGCACCGGGCCGGAGCGCACGACGCCTCCGTCCTGGCCGGAGGAGACCGCCGCGAGCAAGCGCTCGAAGGGTCCCGCGGCGGCGCCGAGCTGTCCGGAGCGGTGCCGGGCCGCGACCACGTCCGGGCCGAACATCAACCGGAAGCGCTGAGGGTCCGCGAGGGCGAAGTCGATGTAGGCGCGGCCGAGCGCCGCGAAGCGGAGGAGCGGCGCGGCGCCGGCTTCCTCCTGCGCCCGGTCCATCGCCGCGCTCAGCTCCGCGAAGCCCTCGTCGGCGAGCGCCTGGAGCAGCCCCGCCTTGTCGCGGAAGTGCCGGTAGGGCGCGGTGTGCGAGACGCCGGCGCGGCGGGCGACGGCGCGCAGGCTCAGGCGGGCGGACCCCTGCTCGCGCAGGATGCCGAGGGCCTCTCGCAGCAGGGCTTCGCGCAGGGCGCCGTGGTGGTAGGGCTCGGGCATCGGGACTCCTCGGAGGTCGGAACCGGTGCGTGCTCGGAGACCAGAGCACGTTTCCAGCCCAATGTTGACACTGGAAACTTCACGTGTCAATGTTGACAGTGGCAACATTGGAGGATGTCCCGATGCCGACGACCACCCTTTCCCCCACGAGCTCCGTCCCCTGGGCCCCGCTGTTCGACGACCTGCCCCGGGAGCACGACTTCGAGCCCCTCGACTGCAACGGCCTGCCCGAAGACCTCGCGGGCACCCTGTTCCGCGCCGGACCTGCCCGCTTCACCAACCACGGCCGGCGCTACGGCCACATCTTCGACGGCGACGGCGGCGTCCTCGCCCTCCGCCTCGGCCAGGGACGCGCGGAGGCCGCGCACCGCCTCGTCCAGACCCGCGCGCTGCGCGCCGAGGCGGAGCGCGGGAAGATGCTCTACGGCGGCTTCGCAAGCCGGGTCCCGGGCTACGCCTGGCAGGTGCTGTGCAAGACCTTCCGCAACTCCGCGAACACCGCCGTCATCCCCTGGAACGGCGAGCTGCTCGCGCTGTTCGAGGGCGGCCTGCCGACCCGCCTCGACCGCTCGCTGCGCACCCTCGGCACCAGCGACCTCGGAGCGATCCCCCAGGCCTTCTCCGCCCATCCCCACCGGGTCGAGGCCCGCCGCACCCTGTACAACTTCGGCCTGCGCATCGGCCTCCGCCCGCGCCTCGAGCTGTTCGCCCTGCCCGATGGCGGGCGGGTGCGGCGGCTGCACAGCGTGCCGCTGCCGGGGCGCTACTGGCTGCATGACTTCGCCGTGACCCGCCGCCACGCGGTGTTCTTCGTCTCCCCCGTCGCGGCCCGCATCTGGTCGGTGCTGCTCGGCTCCGCGAGCTTCCGCCAGGCGCTGCGCTGGCGTCCGGAGCAGGGCACCGAGGTGATCGTGATCGGGCTCGACTCCCCGCACCGGGTGCGCCGCTTCCGGGTCGACGCCTTCTACCAGTGGCACTTCGCCAACGCCTTCGAGCGCGCCGACGGCCGGCTGTGCCTCGACCTGATCCGCTACGACGACTTCCAGACCCTCGACTGGCTCGACGCGATCACCCGCGGACCGACCGGCTTCAGCGCTCCCGGACGCTACGGAAGGGCGACCCTCGACCTCGCCACCGAGAGCCTGCGCTGGGAGCAGGCGAGCGCGCTGCCCGCCGAGTTCCCACGCATCGACCCCCGGCGCGACGGGGCCCGCCACCGCTACGCCTGGTGCGCGGCCCACGCCGACGCGGAGGCGATGCGCCACGGGCTCCAGGACCGGCTGCTCAAGCTCGACCTCGACACCGGCGCGGAGGAGGTGTGGCGCGCCGATCCCGGCTGCTACGTCGGCGAGCCGGTGTTCGTCCCGACCGGCGCCGGCGAGGACCAGGGCTGGCTGCTCGCGCTCGTCTACGACAGCCGCCGCGGCCGCAGCGCCCTGTGCGTGCTCGACGCGGTCCGCCCCGCGGCCGGACCGGTCGGCCGGGCGTGGTTCCCCGGGCCGGTGCCGATCACCTTCCACGGGGCGTGGTCGCCGCGAGGCTGAGGATCGCCCCACGCGCCGTGCCTGTGCTACTGTAGTTGCATGCAGAGCACAGAGATGACCTACGGAGAGCTGCTCGCGGCCGAGCTGTCCTCCCGCGACTTCGTCACCCGCGCCCTCGGCCTGCTCGAGGCCGACTTCCGCGCCTTCGCCTTGCGCGCCCTGGCGCGCTGGCTGCAGCTGGGCTGGGCGGCCGAGGAGCTCTTCCCCTGCGTCGGCGCGCTCGGCCGCCCGTCCTGGGGCAGCTGGAACGGCCTGCTGCGCGCCCTCGACAAGGCGCGCCGGCGCTGGTTGCGGGCGGGACGCAGCGAGGCGGATGCGGCCGCCGCGAAGGCGCTGCACGCCCTGCACCGGCACCTCGAGAGCCGGGTGACGGAGCGGGAGCTCGCCGAGCCGCTGGCGGCGTTGACCGAGGTCCAGCTCGGCAAGCGCCTCAAGCTGAAGACGCTGCTCGGCCTGCCGATCACCCTGCGCAACGCGATCGCCCACTTCGCTCCGGTCGACGACGCCTGGTGGGACGCCGCGGCCGCCGCCTTGCGCCCGCTGCTGCGTTTCCACGAGCGGGAGCGGCCGTGCGCCTTCGGCGGGGATGACCGTCCGGAGCCCTGGTTCCTCGAACGGGACGGCCAGGTCTACAGCTACGCCGGCCTCGGCAAGCAGCAGACGGTGGTCTACGCCGCCGCCGGCGCCGCGCCGCTCACCGCGCCCGAACGCTACGGCGCGGTGATGCTCGCCTTCCGGCGTCTGCTCGGCAAGCTCGCGGCGCAGGAGGACGACTTCCGGCGGCTGCTGCGGCGGCTCGCGCCCGATGAGGCCCGGGGGGTGCTGCTCGGCGACTTCCTCCTGCACGAGCGGGTCGGGCGCGGCGGCTTCGCGACCGTCTACCGCGCACGCCAGCTGTCGACCGGCCTCAAGGTCGCGGTCAAGGTCCTGCACGACGGCGCGAGCGCCGAGACCCACGAGCGCTTCCGGCAGGAGGCCGCGTACCTCGCCCTGTTCGCCGACCATCCGCACGTGGTCGACGTGCTCGGCCAGGGGGAGGAACCCTGGCGCCTGCCGCACCACGGCGCACCGGTCGGCACCGACTGGTACGACGAGCTCGCGGGGGGCGCACGCGTGCGCAGCTTCCTCGCCCTGGAATGGGTCGATGGGCCGACCCTGGAGGAGCTCTTCCGGGCGCCGGAGCCGCCTCCGCGTCGGCGCCTGATCGAGATCTACGCGGAAGCGGCCGAAGCCCTCGAGGCGGTGCACGGCGCGGGTTTGATCCACCGCGACATCAAGCCGAGCAACTTGATGCTGAGCGGCGAGGGGGTGCTCAAGCTGATGGACTTCGGCATCGCCCGCTCCCAGGAAGCCTCGCGCACCCTGCAGACCGTGACCGGCAAGGTGCTCGGCACGCCGGCCTATATGTCGCCGGAGCAGATCCGCGCCTTCGAGGCAGGGGACAGCTCGGGGCTCGGCCCGGCGACCGACCTGTACTCCCTCGGCGCGACCTTCTACGAGCTGTTCACCCGCGCCCGGCTGTTCGACCACGACACCGCCTCGGACAGCGACGTGCGCTCGCGGAAGCTGGACGGCGTGCTGCCCGTCCGGCCACGCCGGCTCGCGCCGGACCTGCCCTGGCAGCTCGAGATGGTGCTGCTCGGCTGCCTGCAGGGCGCCGTCAAGGACCGCTACCCGACCGCGGGGGCGCTGCGGGCCGACCTGGGCCGGCTGCTCGGCGACCGGCCGATCACCTACCGCCGCCCCTCCCCCCTTCGACGGCTGCAGCTCTCCTACCGGCGGCACCGCACGGCGACCCGGCTCGCGGTCGTCCTCCTCACGCTGTTCGTCGGCGGCACGCTCGCCCTGTTCCTGCGGCCCGCCCAGCTCCTCCTGCGCTCCCAGCCGCCGGGCTCGACGGTGTTCATCGACGGGCTGCCTCTGGCGGAGCCGCTCGGCAGCGAGGCGCGCGCGGTGCCGCTCGACTTCGGGCTCCACACCGTCGAGATCCACCAGCAGCGTTACCATCCGATCGTGCGCCGGGTCGAGGTCGCCTGGGGCCAGGCCCGCTGGCTCGCCGACGAGCCCGCCCTGGTCCACGCCCCCGCCTTCCGCCTGTACACCTTCAGCTCCGCCCCGGCCGAAGCGACCGTGGAGGTGGTCGACGCCCGCGGCGCCCTCGTCGCGCGGCTGCTGACCCCGCAGGTGGTCGAGCTGCCCGAGGGGAGCTTCCGCGTCACCTTCCACCGCGAAGGCCACCGCGACCCGGAGCCGGGCAGCCTGCTCGAGGTGGTCGGCGGCACCGAGCCGGGCACCGTGCACCGCCAGCTGCGCGCCGATGAGCGGCCGCTGTGGGTGCACGACGCCGGCACCGACATCACGACCACCCCGCAGCTCTACGACCTCGACGGCGACGGCGCGCGCGAGATCCTGTTCGGCACCCGGCGGACCGGGCTGTGGTGCCTGGACAGCGCCGGACAGCCGCGCTGGAGCTCCGACCGGCACGGCGAGCTGTGGACGACGCCGCGGGTCGTCGAGCTGCTACCCTCCAGCCCGGGGCTCGAGGTGCTGGTCGCCGGCGACGACGGCGCCCTGTCCTGCCTGAGCGCGGAAGGCGCGGAGCTGTGGCGCCGGCACCTGGGCGGCGAGGCCCTGCGCAGCACGCCGACGGTCGCGGACCTCGACGGTGACGGCACGCTCGAGGTCCTCGGCTGCACCTCGCGGCGGGGCCTGCTGGTCTGCCTCGGCGCGGACGGCACGCCCCGCTGGGAGCTGCTGCTCGAGGGCCGGGTCGACGCCGCGACGGCGGCCGCGGACCTCGACCGGGACGGGCGCCTCGAGGTGCTCGTCCCGGTCGAGTCGCGGCTGGCCTGCGTGCGGGCTGGGGAGGAGCTGTGGAGCGTCGAGGTCGGCGGCCGCCAGATCAACAACATGCCGGCCTGCGCGGACCTCGTCGGGGACGCCGACCTCGAGGTGGTCATCGGCGGGCACGGCGGGCGGATCCTGTGCCTCAGGGCGGACGGGGAGGAGCTGTGGAGCTTCGACGCCGCCACCCGCGTCAGCACGACCGCCGCGCTGGTCGACCTGAGCGGGGACGGGCGCCTCGAGCTGTGCGCGACGACCCGCGGCGGGGTGATCCTCTGCCTCGACGCCGAAGGCGGCCTGGTCTGGCGCCTGGAGACCGGCACCCCGAGCGAGTCCCCGCCGGCCATCGCGGACTTCGACGGCGACGGCCGCCCGGAGCTGGTCAGCGTCTCCGACAACGGGCAGGTCGTGGGCGTGTCCGCGGACGGGCGCCTGCTCTGGCGCTACGACATGGCGGGCTCCGGCTGGTACGGCGGGCCGGCGGTCGCCGACCTCGACGGCGACGGCCGGCTCGAGGTCGTCGCGGGCAGCGCGGAGACACACTACGGGGGCGGCAAGCTGCACTGCCTGCGGCCCGATCGCTGGCTGCGTTGGGTCGCGGGCGACGGGGAAGCGACCGGCGGACCGCTGGCGCTCGCGGACCTCGACGGCGACGGCGTGGAGGAGGTGCTCGCGGTGCGCGGGGCCGGCGCCAGCCAGCTCGACGCCCTGGCGGCGGAGTCCGGACGCCGGCTGTGGAGCGCGCGGGCCTCCAAGGACATCGTCGCCGTCCCCGTGCTGGTCCCCGGCGACACGACGCGCGTGCTGTTCACCTCCCTCGACACCCACGTCTACTGCGTCGACGCCGCGAACGGCGCGCAGCTCTGGCGCGCCGAGGTGCCGACGGCGAACCTGCTCGCCGCGCCGACGCCCTTCGACGTCGACGGGGACGGCCGCCCCGAGATCGCGGTCGCGGCGCTCGACCGCCGCGTCCACCTGTTCGACCTGCACGGCGCCCGTCGCTGGCGCTCGGAGCTGTTCGACAGCGCGCTCAACGCGACCCCGCTGGCGCTCGCCGACACGCTGCTGGTCGTCGCCGCCCGCGACGGCCGCGTCTACGGCGTCGACCGCGCTGGCCGCACGCGCTGGCGCCATCCTGACGGGGACGGCGCCTCTCCCTTCCTCGCCCGGCCTGTCCTGACCGAGCTCGACGGCTCCCCCGCGCTGCTGGCCGTGGCGCTGGAGGGGCGCCTGCACTGCCTGGGCACCGACGGCCGCCCGCGCTGGACCGCCGCGCTCGGCGAGGTCGCCTGCGACGCGGCGGCCCTCGCGGTCGACCTCGTCGGCGGCCCGGAGCGCGAGGTCGTCGTCGTCGCGTCCGACAGCCCGGGGCGCACGCAGTGGGGGCGCGTCACCTGTCTGTCCCCCGACGGCGCGGCGCTCTGGAGCTTCCCGGCGGCGGGCGAGACCCAGGGGCCGGTGCTCGCCGATCCCATCGCCGCGGACCTCGACGGGGACGGGCGCGCCGAGGTGATCCTCGCCGCGCGGGACGGCCACCTGACCGTGCTGGACGCGGGCGGCCGGCGCCTGCTCCGCTACGCGCCCGCTGCGCCGGACGGCTCCCCTCCCGGGCTCCGCTACGCACCGGTGGCGCGGGATGTCGACGGGGACGGGCGCGACGAGCTGTTCGTGCCGGTCGGCGACGGCCGCGTGCTCGCCCTCGCCCCGCTGCTGCCCGGGCGGGTCCTGTGGAGCTTTCCCGCCGGGCCGGTGCAGGGGAATTGAGCCCGTGTTACCTTCGAGCAAGGCAAGGGAGCGGTTGAGGAACTCGAGGCTCAGCGGCTCAACGTTCTCGAGGAGCTTGAGCATGCGCCCCTCGAGGGTTCCCCAGAAGCGCTCCTGTTTCCCATTCAGCTGGTGCTTCCAGTAGCTCAACGTCCCGAGGGGATCCCACACCTCTTCGCGAACATCCGCATCGACAGGCCGCTCCGCTGCTGCTGGGCAAGCAGCTTCCGGTAGCGTCTCTGCGTCTCGTCCTTCGTCGATCTCTTCATGGCGACGTCCTCCTTTCGCGCACATCCTGCGCGCGAAGCCGGAGGGCGTCAGGCCCGGGCTCACCGGACGGTTACTCCCGCTTGACCTGAGGCTCGGTCTCGTTGCGAAGTCTTGGACTCTCGAGGCAGCGAAGGCAGCCTCTTCCTTCCTGGCTGTGGCTCCGCCCCAGCAGGCGCGAGATCTGCTCGCGGAAATCAGCGGGCTCTGCCCCTCCAAGACCCACCTCGATCGTCTCCCGAGGAGTTCAACGCCCTCTGGGAGGCCGACCGGGAGCGGCTGGAGTCGGCGCTGCGTGCAACTCGGGAGAGGCGTGGGAAGGTGGCCCTCATCCTTCTCTCGAAGGACGGCATCTTGGTGCCGATGAAGGACGCCCCGCGAGAGACTGACCCGGCCAAGGCCGACTCGGATCCCAAGGGTCACACCTCCAGGCGAGAGCGCTGTAGGACCTACAACGGCCTCGCCGGGTCCCCCGGTTCCGGCGGCCCGTCCTCGAGCAGCATGCGCAGCCCATCGGCGAGCTCGCCCCCTTCGCGGAGGGGCTCGCGGGAGGCCTGCGAGAGGCTCGCGTAGAGGTGCTCCATCCAGTCGAGCAGCGCAGCGCGCAGACGCGGCGAGGCGACCTCGGCCAGGTGGCTGGCGCGCTCGCTGTGCGGAAAGGCCCGCAGCACGTCCCGGGCGAGGCGCTCGAAGTCGAGGCCGGTCGCGTGCTCCTCGGGCAGCTCGAGGGTCCGGCGCAGGAGCTCGGCGACGATGGCGGTCCGCGCTTCGCGCAGCCAGCGCTTGACGACGTGCTCCTCGAGCTTCTCGGCCTCGGCGATGCGGCGCTGGCTCTCCTGCTGCACGACCCGGCGGCTGAACACCGCGACCCGCCGGAGCGCGTCGTCGCCGGCGGCCAGGACATCCAGCCAGCGGCGGATGCAGCCGAAGGTCTCGGCGAGCAGCTCGACGCGGATCCAGCCCGGGTCGGGCGCGGCGGTCTCGGCGAGGAAGTCGAGGTCGGAGGGATGTTCCTTGCGCCGCCGCTTGAGGAAGGCGAGCACCCGGTTCCGCACCACCCCGCACAGAAACATCCGGAAGCGCCCGCGGTCCGGCTGGTAGTCCCGGTACAGCCCCTCCTTGAGCTCGAGCAGGATGTCCGCGACGAGGTCCTCCCGGTCCTGCGCGGAGATCCGGGGGAAGCGCGCCCCCAGGAACAGCTCGAGCGGCCGCCGGTAGTCCGCGACGCTCTGCCAGCGCGGCTCTTCGCCCCGGCGCAGGGACGAGCCCGTGGTGTGGAACAGCGAGCGCTTCGGGAGGTTCATCAGGGGCTTCGGGCTCCTTGCGCGGGCGGGGTCGCGATCAACCGATGGCCCCGCCTCATCCTAGCACACCCGTCGAGCGCGCGTTCTACCCACGCTGCCCTGTGCGGATCGCCGCCGGCGCCTCGCGAATCCCACGCTGCGGCCCGGGGGCGTTCAATCCCACGCCGCGCGCTCCTCCTGCCAGCTCGCGAGCAGCGCGGCGGAGCGCGGGTCTTCCGCCGCCAGCGGAACGAGCAGCGCGCAGGCCGCCTCGAGCGCGGCGCGGGCGGCGGCCGGCTCGCCGAGCGCGGCGTGGGCGTGCGCTATGAGGCGGGTGAGCTTGGCGCGGGGAAGCGGCGCGGCCTCGGCGATGGCGGCGGCGTGCTGCGCGAGCAGGGAGCGGGCAGCGGCGGGCTCGCCGGCGAGCAGGCGCTGGGTGACGAGCAGCTCGAGGACGGCGAGGGCGGCGTCCGCGAGCTCGGGCCCGGCGGAGGCGACCGCGAGGGCCTCCTCCAGGGGCGGGCCGGCCTCGTCGGGGGAGCCGCCGAGCAGCAGGCTGCGGCCGAGGCGGAACAGGCTCGCCGACAGCACCTGGCGACCGCGCTCGTCCGCTGGGTCGGCGCCGGCGGCGCGGAGAGCGGCGAGCTCGCGGCGCTGGAAGTCGAGCTCTCCCGCGGCACGCCCGGCGGGATCGGTGCCGACCCAGACGCTGAGCAGGTCCTGGCGCAGGCGGCCGACCGAGGCGAGCTTCGGGTCGTCGAGGCGCAGGACCGCGACGTGCGCGAAGGCGCTGTCGAGGACGGCGCGAGCCGCCAACGGCTCCGCCTTCCGCCACAGGCTCCAGGCGCTGTCGACCTCGGCGGCGCACAGCAGGCGCCGGTGCTGGAGGTTCGCGCGGTCGGCGGCGAACAGCGTGGCGCGCAGCCGGCGGGCCTCTTCGAAGGCGGGCAGGGCCCGGTCCTGGTCGTCGGCGCGGAAATAGACCTCGCCGAGGCGCTCGTGGTCGAGGGAGAGCTCCTTGACGAGCAGCGGCGCGTCGGGATCTTCGCGGACGAGCTCTTCCATCATCGCCAGGGCGCGGAGGTAGCGCTCCTCAGCCCCGGCGTCGTCGCCGAGGGCGCAGGCGCAGTCGCCGAGGTCGGCCTCGAGCCGGGCCTCGTAGAAGGCGAGCCCGGTCGCATCCGGATGGGCGAGGCGGAGCTGCTGGAAGAGGGCGAGGCTGCGCGTGAAGCACTCCGCCGCGTCCGGCCCGCTCGGCCAGGTCAGCCCGAGGTCGCGCAGCTGCGTCGCCAGGGTGCGGCGCAGGCTGGTCGACCAGGGACGCTCCGCGACCAGCGCCTCGCTCTCGGCGACCGCGGCCTCGAGCGGGACGCGCGCCTCCTCCCGGCGCTCGAGCTGCTGGAGGATGCCGCCGACGCGCTGCTGGGCCAGGCTGTGCCGACGGCGCAGGGCGAGGTTCTCCGGGTCGGCAGCGAGCTGCCGGGCGACCTGGGCGTGGCTGTCGCGGAAGGCCTCGAGCGCGTCCTCGAGCTTCCCCCGCAGCTCCGCGCAGCGCCCCCGCAGGAGGGCGAACAGCTCGCGGTACTCGCGCAGGGCGGGATCCTCCGGGCGCGCGCGCAGCTCCTGCTCGGCGCGCGCGCAGAGCTCCTCGGTCGCGTCGAGGGCGCCGCGGTGGATCAGGGCCGTGCCGCGGGCGAGGCGGGCGCGGCACAGCATCGAGAAGGCCTCCTCGCTGTCGAGGCCGACGAGCAGCCGCTCCGCCTCGGCCAGCTCGGCCAGGGCGCTGTCGGCGTCGAGCTCGACCGCGAACATCAGCTCCCCGATGCGGGTGTGGGCCTCGGCGCGGCCGAGGCTCCAGCGCTCGTCGGGGGCGAAGCGGGCGAGGGATTCCCAGCCGCGCAGCGCCTCGACCAGGTACTCGCGGGCGGAGTCGACGAAGTAGCGATCCTCCTTGCGCTCCTGGAGCATCCTCTGCAGCCCGTCGCTCAGCGCCGACAGCGAGGCGACCGCGACCTGCTCCCGGTTCTCCGCCGCCCGCTGCAGGAACAACAGCGAGTCGTTCTGCACCTCGATGCGCCGGGTGCGCGCGGCGATCTGCGCGTTGCGCTCGAGCAGCACCCCGACCGCGACCGCCAGGCCGACCAGCAGCGTGACCGCCAGCCCCCGCACCGCGCGCCGCAGCCGGGCCGCGTGGGCGACCTCCCGCCGGGCGCGCTGGCGGGCGGCGGCGATCGACGCGCGCAGCTCCCGCGCCGAGGGATGATCCTCGTCGAGCCGGGCGAGCTGCGCTTCCGCCAGGCCGAAGTCGGCGCGGGCGAGGGCGAGCGCGGCGTGGGCGCAGCAGGCCTCGGCGAGCCCGCGCCGGGCCTCGGCGTTGTCCTCCCACAGCTCCAGGGCCGCCTCGTAGCGCGCGACGACGGCGGAGAACGCGCTGTACAGCCCCTTCGCCCCCGGCTCCCCGGCCCGCGCGACGCAGTCCCGCAGCCGCTGCTCGGCGCCGCGGGCGAGGGCGTGGCTCTCGCGGTGGCGGGTCCAGGTGCGCAGGCCCGCGAGGAACTCCCCGGCGTCGGCGGGCCGCTCCTCGGGGCGGAAGGCGAGCGCGCGGCGGCACAGGGCGACCAGCTCGGCGGGCGCGTCGGCGGGGAACTCCAGCCGGCTCGAGGCGGACACCATGCGCAGCAGCGACTCGGCCAGGTTCGGCGCGGAGTGCGGGGGCGCGCCCGTCAGGAGCTCGTACAGGGTCGCCCCGAGCAGGTAGACGTCGGTCCAGGGGCCGATCTGTGCGCCCTGGCCGAGGGCGAGCTCGGGCGGCAGGTAGGCGGGGGTGCCGCACGGGGAGCGCAGCGCGCTCTTGTGGCGCAGCCGCGATTCCGGCCGCCGCTCGCCGACGTGGACGGCGAGGCCCCAGTCGAGCAGGTAGACCTCGCCGAACTCCCCGAGCATCACGTTGGACGGCTTGAGGTCGTTGTGGACGATGTCCTGGCTGTGGGCGTAGGCGAGCGCCTCGCCGACCTTCTCGAGCACGCCGAGGTGGAAGTCGAGCGCCTCCGGCCGCTCGCGTCGGACCTCCCGCCACGTCTTCCCGCGCACCTCGGGCATCGTCAGGAACACGTCGCCGTCGCGCTCGCCGAGGAAGTACACCGGCACGATGCCCGGGTGGGAGAGCCGGCCGTGGGCGACCGCTTCGGCGAGGAAGCCGTCGAGCGACGCGTCGCGGTCGCGGCGCAGGAACTTGACCGCGAGGGAGCGCTCGAGCAGCCGCTGGGGCACGCTGCGCACCTCGCCCATGCCGCCCCGGCCCAGCGGGCGTCCGGCGCCGAAGTCGAGCCCGAAGGCGAGGGCGCCGCCGGGCCCGGGAGCGGGCTGCGGCCGGTAGGTCTCGCCGCTGCCCAGGGTCGCGAGCGCCGCCTCCCCGAGCGCCTCGCTCCAGCGCAGCTTCAGCGTCGTCGCGTCCAACTGCGTCCTCCCGAGCGGGTCCGTGGCTCTCTGGCCATTCTACATCTCCCCCGGCGCAGATTTTCCGGGGAAAAGTGCTCTCCGGACTTCCGATTCCAGCACAGACCCCGTGACAGCGGGCGCACGTGGCGCTGGAGGAGGAAGCATGATCCGTCGGATCGTCTGGATGGGGGTGTTGGTGATGGCGATCGGTTCCCAGTCGCAGGCCCAGGAGCTGCCGAGCGGCGCGGCCTACCGGCTCAGCAAGGTGCAGCACAACGTCGACCAGATCGCGCACCAGCTGAAGTTCGACAACCTCAAGGCTGCGCGCGACTACCTCGGCTGGGCGGAGGACGGCCTCGCCGACCTGCTCCGCATGCACCGGGACGTCGACCCCGACCACCCGGACATCGCCGCCGTCCGCGATGCCCTCGCGGCGCACCGCGCCCAGCTGTTCCCCGACGCCGCCCCCGCGGCGGAGCCCGCGCCCGCGCCGGACGCCCCCGACGCCCCGGAGCTCGACGGCTCGACCCGCTACAAGCTCGACAAGCTGCTCGCGAGCATGGACAACGCCCGGAACGGCACGCTGCGCGCCCGCCAGTCCCTGGTCTCCGACCTGCGCTCCAGCCTCGACGCGCTGCTCGCGAAGCGATCCCATCCCGCGCTGAGCGCCGCCGACGAGCGGCTGTCCGCCCTCGAGCAGGAGCTGGAAGCCGCCGGCGCGGCCCACGCCGAGCTCGACCGCGTGCTGCCGGCGCTGATCGCGCAGCTCGAGAGCTCGATGCAGACGCTCCAGTCCGTGCTCAGCGCCCTGAGCCTGGAGATCAGCGCGGTCCAGGGCGGCAACGGCGAGGTCTCGAAGATGCAGCGGCACAAGGACCGCCTGCTCAGCCTCGCCCCCGAGCTGCGCGCCACCCTCGAGGCCTTCCGCAGCCAGTTCCCCGACGAGGCGGCCTTGCGCGCCGGCCACGAGCTCGGCGCCTCGGCCCTGTCCTGGGTCGGGACCCTCGAAGAGGTGCTCGACGACTGGGCGCCCCGCGAGCAGGAGGCGCTCGAGGGCTTCCTGCGCGACGCCGAGACCAGCATCGGCCTGGCGGAGCAGTTCCTCGAGCAGGCCCAGCAACAGGTCGCGATGACCGGCCCGGCCGGACAGTCCCTCGGCCACGCCTGGGAAGCCGCCGAGGCGGCGCTCGCCCTGGCCCCCGAGAACGAGGCCGCCCAGGCGATCGGCGAGCGGGTGCTCGCCGGCCAGCGCGAGATCGCGCGGCTGGAGGACAAGGCCGTCGAGGACGAGCAGCTCGCGATCGAGTCGCGCCGCTTCCCGGCCACCGACTTCCAGGGTGAGGAGTGGGACGCGCTGCGCGAGGAGATGCGCCAGGCATACCTCGAGATCGGCCCGGACCGGGACGTCCGCCGGATCGAGGTCGCCGAGCCCTGGTTCGAGCGGCGCATGACCTTCTGGGACGACGGCGCTTGGGTCGTCGCCGACTACCGCTTCGCCAACGGCTACGTCGGCGCGGTGCTGCCCTCGGGGGTCGCCTACCTGTACACGATCTGCTTCTTTCAGGAGAAGACCGCCTCCGGCTGGAGCCGGCCGATGGTGCGGGTCGTCAACCGGGCGCAGAAGATGCTGCCCGAGAACATCCTGGAGTAGCGGCGTGTCGATCCCCCGAGGAGCCCTGCCGAGCCCGCGCGGCACGACCGAGGTCCGCTCCGGCCCGCAGGCCAACCCCGACCTGGTGAAGTTCTGGACGGCGGCGACGGCGAAGCTCGGCCTGGTCCACCGGGCCTGGTTCGACCGGCCGGCCGAGGCCGGCAAGCGCAACCTGTGCATCTTCGCCCCCCTGACGACCGACTTCACCAAGCCGGTCGAGATGCTGGTCGCGATGCACGGCGGCTCGAGCTTCATGACCGAGGCCTGGCTCGGCCGCCAGGGCATCTTCGGCGCGCACCTGCAGGCGATGTGCAAGGACGGCCGCAACTTCATCATCGTCTACCCCCAGCAGGCGCACTCGGCGATGTCGAAGGGCATCCCGCCCACGGTCAAGCGCGACTCCCGCGCCGGCGGGACCCTGACGGACATGTGGAACAAGCGGGGCGGCGGCGACTTCGGCGCGCTGATGAAGCTGTGCGAGCAGGTGATCGGCCGCGAGTTCGACGGCGCGAAGGTCGGCTTCCGCTCGCTCTACGCCCACAGCCAGGGCGGCTCGGCGACGGCCTACGCCGGGATGCAGGGCAGCGTGCAGGAGGTCGGCTTCCAGCGCATCACCCTCGCCGACGCGGACTACGCCAACGCGGGCAAGCCGCCGTCCGAAGTCCTGGCCGCGTACGTCAAGAGCCACCGCGAGGTCGAGTTCAACCTGATCCCCAACCTCAACGCCAAGGGCGGCCTCGGCGCGAGCTCGATCAACAACGGCAAGGCCTTCATGCAGGCGCACTGCGGCTTCGACGGCCCGTGGGACAAGCCGGTCGTGCGCGAGAACATCACCTTCTTCCCGGTGCGCAGCAACCACAGCCAGATCGGCATCGACCACCTGAAGTGGATCAACCCGCTGCGCGAAGCTCCCGCCGCGGCGCCGGGCGCGCCCGCCGGCGGAGGCAGCCCGGGTGGAGGAAGCGGGGGAACCGGAGGAACCGGGGGAACCGGAGGAACCGGGGGACAGCCGGCGGGCGCTCCGGCCGGGGGCTCCGGAGGCTCCGGAGGTGCAGGAAGCGGCGGGGACGGAGGCGCCGGCGCGAGCCCATCCGGAGGCGCCGCTCCGGGCGCGGGCGGGGTGCACTTCTGCCCGAAGTGCGGCTCGAAGGTCAGCCCCGCGGCCGCCGCGGCGCCGGCTTCCGCGGCTTCCACTCCCTCCGCCCCGACCGGCGCCGCGAGCGTGGTCGGCACCGGCGTCAAGCCGGAGTGGGACGACGCGAAGGCGGACAACCCCGTCGCGGAGAAGTTCCAGCGCATGCTCGACTACCTGAAATACTCCCACAGCGGCCGCGGCTGTGTGTACGGGCCGATGAAGCTGCACTGGGACGACGAGAAGCGCCACTGCGTCGCGGTCAACCGCTGGTCCCGCCCCGGCGGCATCGTCCGCCCGGCGGCGAACAAGACCCTCCAGCCGCTGACCCAGGCCTTCGCCTGCAGCACCCTGGTGTCGTGGATCGCCTGCTACTGGCTGCACATCAACGACGGCTGGGCGAACCGCATCGGCGGGAACCCGCTCGCCTGCCTGCAGGAGAAGTTCGCGAAGGGCCAGTTCAAGAAGAACTACAACGCCGACTTCGCCGCCTACTTCACGCCCCTCGAAGGCGGCGCCCGCAAGCCCTGGAGCTACTGGCTCGCCGAGGACCGCTGGCAGAAAGACTTCGCCGAGTTCAACCTCGGCATCATGTACGGCCACATCATCACCGTGTGGCGTCTCGGCGGCCGCCTGAAGATCAAGGACCGCAAGAACGGCAACGCGATCCATCCGGCCGGCCTGTACCGCCTCGCCGCCGACGGCTCCTTCAAGGTCGAGCCGGACAAGAAGCGCCTGTTCAGCTGCACCCCGACGAAGTGGAAGCGCATCGACACCTGCCCGCGGCACAAGTCCAAGCCCCCCGGCAAGAAGTCCGACGTCGCGATCTGGACCTGCCGCAACATCCGCGACGACGGCCAGCCCGACGGCGGGGCCTTCGCCGGCAACCCGCTCCCGCTGCTGCGCTTCAGCAAGCTCGAGCACATCGCGAAGGTGCCGACGATGGAGGACGCGAAGAGCAACAGCCGGCCGGGTCTCCCGGACAACAAACCGATCCACGCGGGGTAGCGCCATGGACCCGGAGACCTTGTGGAACCTCGCCCCCGAGGAGCTCGACGCGCTCGACGCCCGCTTCCCCGGCCAGCAGCACCCGGAGCTGATGACCGCCGAGCAGCGCGCCACCTACGAGGAGGAGTTCCCCGAAGAGGACCTCGCCGACTTCCTCGACTGGGTCGAGCGCCACGGCAGCGCCGAGGGCTACACCCGCCCGCCCGAAGCGCACGACCAGTCCCTGAGCGCGACCCCGCACACCGCCTGCGTCCTGCGCTGGGTCTGCCGCCACCAGGGCGGCACCAGCCCCGGCTGCGAGCGCCACTGCCTGTTCACGCGCGACGTGCGCGAGGAGCGTCCGCGCTGCTTCGGCTTCAACTCCGGCGAGGGCCTGTTGGAACCCGGGGACTTCCTGTTCGGTCCCCTCAACCTCGCCTGCATGCAGTGCCGGAGCTTCCTCGCCTGCGCCGAGGCGACCGAGGCGTGTGGGGGGTGTGGGGGGTGAGAATCCTCACGCGCTCGGCGGGCGGGGGTAGACTCCGGGCAAACATGAAGGGGAGGGGTTTACGAGGCTGTCTCACGGAACCCGATGAAGCACGTCCCCGAGCCTGCGGCGGGCGGGGGTAAACCCCGCCCCTACAAGATTTTCTGGCAGTCGCGGAACAAACATGTAGGGGAGAGGTTTACCCCCTCCCGTCGTACTTCGGGAACCGACCTCCCGCCGCGGGACTGAACCTACCCGTACACCGAGCAAACCGCCGGCTGCCCGGTGAAGTTCGGGCCCGCCGCGGTGTCGGCCCCGAGGTAGCGGAAGGGGAAGCGCAGCGTCCGCGGACCCCGGCAGCGCAGCACCCGCCGGCCGCGGACATAGTCGACCCCCGCCGCGCGCAGCAGCGGCAGGAGGGCGCGCGACATCCGCCGCCCGTCGGCGAAGCGCAGGTTCGCGAGGTCGAGGTGGGCGGCGAACACGCCGTCCTCCGTCAGCCAGCCGAGGGCGCGGCGGAGCAGCGCGAGCTTGTCGCCGATGTAGTGAAGGCCGTGGACGCAGGTGATCAGGTCGAAGCGCCGCCCGGGCTCCCAGCGGTGCAGGCTGGCGCTGCGCAGGCGCAGGCCAGCGGCGTCGGCGGGCAGCGGGTCGAAGCTCCCGGGCAACAGGTCGACGCCGACCAGCTCGAGCCGCGCAGCCTCCTTGCGGAACCTGCCCCAGGCCTCGATCAGCGCCCGGCCCTGGCCGCAGCACAGGTCGAGCCAGGCGACGCGGCGGCCCGCGGCGAGGCGTTCGGCGAGCAGACCGCGGATGTCGACGCCGAGCTCGCGGCTGTAGCCCCAGCGGCCGTCGAGGCCGCGGCCGCGCTGCATGAACAGGTTCGCCGCCACCCCGGACTGCTCGAGGCGCGCGTGGTCGAGGAGCTGCTCGGCGGGGTCAGGCATGCTCTTCGGAGCTTCCTTCCAACGTCTCCTCGATGTGTCGCAGGTGCAGAGCGGTCTGGCGCGAATACTCCCTGATCGCGCGCAGGTAGCCCGGACTGCCCATGTCCGGGCAACGGAGCACGGCCCGGACGAACGGCAGCGGAGGCTGGTAGCCGTGTGCGCGGATGTAGTGAAGGATCAGCTCGGGGGCGACGAAGACGATCTCCCCGTCCGGGATGAAGACGTTCGTGGTTCCACAGGCCCTGCCACAGAAGTCGCAGTCGTGGACCCCGCAGAAGAGCACCTCGGACCAGGCGTTGGCTGTCAGCTCGGCGAGGCGGTCGAAGAACCTCCGGTCGACCGCGCCGCGCGGGTACGGCTTGCCCTTCTCGAGCCAGCCGACGGCCCGCAGCACCGTGATCCCGCTGCCGAAGTAGTCGATCGGTCCGAGGTCCTCGTACCAGGTCATCCCCTACGATTCCTCCCCCACCACCGCCCGCAGCCGGCGCCGCAGCTCCGCGCCGGCCTCCGGGCCGCCGACGACGTGCCGGCGCACCCCGCGGGCGAGCAGGCAGACCTCCCCGGCGGGGGTGTGCATCACCACATCGTAGCCGGTCTCGCGCTCGCCGCGTGCGGTGATCGCGGTGGCGGCGGGGGCCTCGGCCAGGCCGGCGAGTAGCTCGGGACGCAACGCGAGGGAGGCGAAGCCGCGCACGACGCCGTGGGAGCGCTCGCCCTGCGCGAGCTCCCAGACGTCCTGCAGGCTGAGGGCGCCGTCGAGCAGGGCCGCGTTGCCGAGCAGCAGTCGGCCGCGCAGCGCTTCGGGATCGCGGGAGGCGGCGAGGCCGCGCACGCCGTGCTCGGTCAGGCTGTCGACCCGGCCGTGGTTGGCGAACACGCCGCGCCGGCCGTCGTGCTCGGCCGGTCGGGCGTAGAGGGGAAGCAGCGAGCGCGGCTGCTCCGCGGCCTGCCAGAAGCCGGGGTCGGGGAGGGAGGCTGGCGGACCGAGCTCGACGGTCGCGCGGAAGCAGACCTCGCCCCGGGCGCGCACCTCGCCGGCGAAGCGCCGCCGCTCCCCGTCCGCGGGCAGGGCCCGGACGCGCGCCTCGACGCTCCGCGGGCCGCCGTCGGCGAAGGTGATCGGGCGCTCGAAGGAGGCGTCGAAGAAGCCCCGCAGCGGGAGCTCCGGAGCGAGCGCCCGGGCGGCGAGGGCGAGCAGCTCGAGGCCGTAGACGGCGGGGAAGAAGGAGCTGCCGGCGACGCGGTGGTCGAGGACCCAGGGCTCTTCGTCCGGGTCGAAGCGGCGCTCGATGGACGCCTCCTCGCCCTCGACCCGCGCCGCCCCGAAGGGATGGCCGAGATCCAGGCCGGGGATCGGCCCGCGCAGGGCGACCTCCTCGGCAGCGCCCGCGGCGAGCTCGGCGAGCAGGAAGTCCCGGCCGGCGGCGGCGGTGATGAACGGGACGCCCCGCTGCCGGAAGCGCTCCGCCGAGGGTCCGCGCCGGGTCATGCCGATGTCCAGCCAGGGGCCGAGCACGAGGTTCCGGACCGGCTGGCCGGTCGCGGCCCCGTACGCGTGCACGAGCTGCGCGGCGGCCTGGTGCCCGGCATTGTAGGCCGCGAGCCCGGCGGCGCCGTGGCGGGCGGCGATGGTGCCGAGGTTGACGACCGGGCAGGGCCGGGCGCGCAGCGCCGCCAGGAGCTGCGCGGTGCCCCGGGCGCGGACCTCCGCGACCCGGAGGAAGTCCTCGCGGGAGGTGTCAGGCAGGCTCTTCTCGAGCAGCTGCGCCGCGCCGTGCAGCACCAGGTCCAGGCGTCCGTGCGTGGCCTCGACGGCCGCCAGGGCCTCGGCGATGGAAGCCGCGTCGAGCACGTCGAGCCGCAGGTACGCCAGGCGCAGACCCTCCGCCCGCGCCCGCCGGAGGAGCGCGGCCCGCTCGCGGCGGTAGAGCTCGCGCCAGGTCTCATCGTCGAGCCGGCAGGGCACGATCTTCGTCCCGCGCCGCTTCTTCTTCGCGAGCAGCTCCTCCCGCAAGGCCTGAAAGCCCCCCGCGGGAAGCTCCGGGATCGCGGCGGGATCCTCCGGAGCCGCGCGCCCGGTGACCAGCACCGTGCAGCCGCACGCCCGCGCGAGCCCCTCCGCGAGCAGGGCGGTCACCCCGCGCCCGCCCCCGACGGCGAGGACGACCGCCTCGGGGGCGAGGGGTGACGCGGGTGCGGGAACTTCCCCCGCCGGCGCCGCACCGCCCGCGGGAACTTCCCCCGCCCGCGCACCACCGCCCGCGGGAACTTTCCCGGCCAGCGTCGCATCGCCCGCGAGAGCCTCCCCGGCCAGCGTCGCTTCGCCCGCGAGAACTTCCCCCGCCCGCGCAAAACCGCCCGCGGGAGCTTTCCCCGCCCGCGCAGCACCGCCTGCGAGA
>JAUIEM010000044.1 GCA_030428695.1 bacterium | reverse complement strand
CGCCATGGGATCCTCGTGGGTGCCCCCATACTCGTCGAACGGCGGCTCTTTGTCACGCCTCGCCCGCGCTTGACCCCCGGCCGTTGAGCCTGCATCCTGGGGCCTTTGCCTCCGCGGAGCCGGCGTGAAGATCAGCGTGGTCATCCCCTGCCTGAACGCGGCCTCCACCCTCGGAGCCCAGCTCGAGGCCCTGGCCTCGCAGGAGTACGACGGGCCCTGGGAGCTGGTCTTCGCCGACAACGGCTCGACCGACGGCTCGGTCGCCCTGGCCGAGAGCTTCCGCCCCCGGCTGCCCGCCCTGCGCATCGTCGACGCCTCGGCCAGGAAGGGGCCCTCCTACGCGAAGAACCAGGGCGTCGCGGCGGCCTCCGGCGGCTGGCTGGCCTTTGTCGACGCCGACGACGTCGCCGGCGAGGGCTATCTGGCCGGCGTCGCGAAGGCCCTCGCCGCCCACCCCGTCGTCGCCTGCCGCTCGGACGGCAAGCGCCTCAACCCACCCGGGCTGGACTGGACCGCCCAGGAGTGGGGCCTGCAGCGCCTGTGGTACCCGCCCTGGGCGCTGCACGCGGCCGGCGGCACCATCGCGGTGCGGCGCGAGCTGTTCGAGGATGTCGGGGGCTACGACAACGAGCTCCTGTACCTCGAGGACACCGACTTCTGCCTGAAGATGCACGCCCGCGCGGAGACCCTGCAGTTCGCGGGGGAGGCGCTCGTCCACTACCGGAACCGCAAGTCCTTCGGCGACCTGGTGCGGCAGTCGAAGCGCTGGTCGGAGAACCACATCATCCTCGCCCGCCGCTACGGCCGGCCCTCCGACGACACCCGCGTGTACTGGACGTCCTTCGCCCAGGACTGGCTGCGGGTCGCCGAGCTCGCCAGCCGCTCCCGCGACCGCCAGGTGCGGCGCGAGCTCGCCTGGTGGCTCGGCCGTCAGGTCGGCCGCACGACCGGCCTGCTCAAGTACTTCGGTCCGCCGGTGTAGGGCTTTCCCAGCTCGGCGGGCGGGGGTAAACCCCGCCCCTACCCGAGTGGGAGCGCACACCACCTGGGTAGGGGAGGGGTTCACCCCCTCCCGTCGTCCGCTCGCGAACAGACCGTCCTACGAAGAAGAACTTCTGCTGACCTCAGCGAGCGCGCAGGACGCAGCCCGTCAGGCGCAGCATCCCGGTCCGCGGGCCGTGCTCGCTCGGGGTGACGATCACGAGCACCCGGAGCAGGGGCGCGACCGCCTCACAGGCGATGTGCAGGCGGCTCCAGCGGACCGCCGGGAAGCGCGGGCGCTCGCCCGCCGGCAGCCGCGCCGCCCGGCCCCGGGTCGCGAAGTCGGCCGGGTAGTAGGTGCGGCTCGCCAGGGTGTACATCGGGCCGCCCGCGTCGCCGGGCACCTCGAGCCGCAGCTCCAGCTCGGCCGGGACGCTGCCGTGGGCGCCGCGCACCAGCTGCGCGTCGAGCTCGAAGCGGTAGGGCAGCCCCGGCTCGACGTCGACATCCTGCCAGGCGCCGGAGCTGCCGTAGCCCTCGACCATCTCGTGCCGGTAGGAGAGCACCGCGCAGCCCGCCTCCTCGGCGATGTCGCGGCGCAGCCAGGGGCCCCAGCGCTGCCAGTGCTCCGGGCGGTCGGGGGCGGACGCGACCAGGGTGTCGAAGGAGGGGTTCTTCAGCAGGTTGCGGCCGCGCACCCGGGGCGGCAGCTCGGGCGGCACCTCGGCGAAGCGCGGCGCGGCCATCCGCACCGGGCACAGCACGCTCTCGTCGTGGGCGAGCACCGCGACCCCGATGCGCGGATCCTCGTAGTCGGGGGCGACGCGCTCGGCGAAGCGCCAGCGGCCGTTGCCGTCGTTGAAGTGCAGGCACCAGCCGATGCCGATGCGGGCGATGCCGATCGCGCACGGCAGGCCGGGCACCGACAGCACCTCCTCGCGGGCGCTTCCTCCGCGCTCCTTGCGGTCGGTGAACAGCACGCGGCCGTCGGGCACGGTGTGGACCATCACGAACGGCGCGTCCGGCTCGAGGCCGTCGCGCACCATCAGCCCGGCCTTCGCGAAGCGGTCGGTCGGCTCGATCGCGTCGATGCGCGTCCACAGGGTGCCGCCCTCCGGCAGGGCGCGGTGCACGAAGCGGAAGGCGTCCGCGCGCCCCCAGATGTCGCGGCCGCCCCCCCACACCGTCCAGGTCTCGCCCTCGACCTCCAGCCCCCCCGGCGGCGCGTCGCCGATGTCGCTCGCGGTCCAGCCCTCGACCGATGCATCCGGCGCCTCGAAGACCGCCTTCACGCGCGGCAGAGGCAGCGCGGGAGGCGCCGCCGCGGTCAGGCAGCGGTGCAGGCGTTCGTCGATCGACAGCGGCATCGTCGCGAGGCTCGCGAGCCGCGCTTCGAGGGTGTCGAAGTCGACCTCGCGCAGGTCGGTCAGGTCGCAGGGCGCGCCGTTGGTGACGACGTACCAGTTGTTCGCGTCGAGGCCCGCCTTCGGCTTGACCAGCTTGTACGACCACATCGCCGTGCCCCAGCCGAGCCGCGTGTAGGCGTCGTAGCAGGCGCGCATCAAGGGCGCCCGGGCGGCCCGGTCATAGACGACGTTGAACTCGCCGACCATGAAGGGGACCTGCAGCTCCCCCAGCATCCGCGCCCGGCCCTCGACCCACTGGGCGAAGACCCGCGCGTGGCTCGCCAGGGAGGGCTCGCCCCAGCCGAACAGCCCGACGTAGGTGTGCTCGGTGAAGCCGACCGCGGTCCAGCCGCGCTCCGCGGGCTGCCCGTAGAAGGCGAAGCCCTGCAGGGTGCCGGGGGCGTAGATCAAGGTGTGGGGGTCGGAGGCGCGGATCGCGGCGTAGATGTCCTCGAACAGCGCGAGCATCGTCTCGCGTACGTCCTCCTTCATGTCCGAGAAGGGCTCGTTGAGGACGTCGTAGGCGACCACGGTCGGATCGTCGGCGAAGCGCGCGGCGAGCTTCCCCCACAGCCACACCGTGCGCTCCCGGCACTCCGCATCCCGCCACAGCCGGTTCTGGCCGACCTCCCCGCAGGGCGCGTCGAGGCTCTGGCCGCCGGCGACCCCGTGCAGGTCGAGGATCGCGTACAGGCCCGCGTCCCGGGCCATGCCGACCGCGTGCTCGAGCCAGCGGAAGGCGTCCGGCCGCAGGGTCTTCGGCGCCGCGTCATCCTCGAGCAGGCTGTAGTGGAAGGGGACGCGCACCGTGTTGAAGCCGAAGCTGCGCACGATGGCGAGGTCGCGGGGCCTGATCCACGACGCCCGGAAGGTCTCGAGCAGGCGCGCGGCCCGCTCTTCCCCGAAGCGCTCGCGCCAGCAGCGCAGCACGCTCGCCTGATCGGGCCAGGCGCCGGGCCGCTCGCCCTGCTCGAGGCCGAGCATCCAGGGCTCTATGAGGAACCAGTTGCCGAGGTTGACGCCGCGCAACAGGACGGGATTGCCCGCCGCATCGCGCAGCTGTGCGCCGTCGACCCGAAGCCCGGTCATGCCCTTCCCTCATCCTCGGAATGCAGCGCATCCTGCGCGAGGGAGCCGGCAAACGCAAGCGCTCGTCGGGATCGCGGGCGGGAGCTCAGTCGCGCGGGTAGAGCGCGTCCCACAGCTCGTCGAGGCGGGAGTCTTCGTACAGCGGGTAGTCGGCGTACTTGCCGCGCACGCGGCGGCTCTCGGGGACGAACAGCGCCAGGCCGCTCCAGCCGCGGGAGGTGCGGCGGTCGAGGCGCTCGTGGTCGACGATCAGGCTCTCGGTCACCCACTCCTCGAAGCTGCCGAGCTGTTCGGCGGCCGCCTCGTTGTCACCGGTCGCCTTGGTCAGCCAGCCGAGCAGGTCGTAGTTGGTCTCGGCGCCCCGGTACCAGCCGCCGAAGCAGGGCTTGAGCCCGGTCGGGGCGGCCGGCCCCTCGAGCAGGGCCTCGACCAGCGGATCGAGCCGCTCGGGCAGCTCGGCGAGGGCCGCGCCGTCGACCGACACGTAGTTCGTGTAGTGGCGGTCGTCCGCCATGATGCGGCGCGCGAGCTCGGCGCCGGAGGCGTCGGGGTTCTCGCCCAGCCAGCGCACGGTCGGGTCGTAGTAGGTGTTCGGGGCGCCGACGGTGGTCTGCGAGGCCATCACGACCGCGCCGGTGTTGCGGAAGTTGTACAGGTTGTCGATCGAGCCGCGGCCGCACTGCTGCAGGAAGACCAGCTCGACCTGGCCTTCGATCTTCTCGCGCAGCTCGGCGAGCTGCGGGCCGACCTTCTTCGCGCTCAGCCAGGTCTTGGTGCTGCCGCCGCCGGGCTGCTCATCGAGGCACATGTCGTCGAGGTCGCCGCCATGGTTGAGGAAGACGATCGCGTACTTCGCGCCGTCATAGCGCTCGACGGCCCAGTCGAGGTACTTGCCGAGCTCCTCTTCCGAGGCGCTGTCGTCGGACTCGAGCCGCTCGACCGTGCGGCCCTGGCTCGTCATCTCGTAGCGCTGCATGCCTTCGGTGTCGGTGAAGTCGGCGAGCACCGTGACCGCGACCCGCTCGGAGCGGACGCCGGATTCGAGACCGTCGAGGATCACCGGGCCGCAGCCCTCGAGGTTGTTGTCGTAGGACATCACGTAGATCAACACCCAGTCGTAGGCGTGATCGGACGTGTCCCCGAAGCTGGGGAGCACCGTGCAGGCCAGGCACAGCGCGGTGAGGAGGAAGGTACGCATCGCATTCTCCGGATGGTATGGGACGAGAGATCATACGATGGAAGGTGTGCCGACTGTCACAGGAATGTCCTCATTCGCCCTCTCCTTCGCCTTCACCGCCGTCGCCTTCATCGCTCATGTCGCTGAGGCTGGCGGCGAGCACCGCGGCGCCCGCCGCTCCCGCCGCCATCGCCATGTCGGCCTCGGCGGCCTCGGAGCCGGAGCCTCCGCTGCCGCCGCCCGCCTTGTCGACCGACGGCTGCAGGGCCCGCGTGACCACGGCTTTGGCGGCCGGGTCGGCGTCCTTCTCGAACTGGATGTGCAGGGTGCGCTGCGGGAAGGGGATCTCGATGCCGGCCTCGTCGAAGGCCTTCTTGATGCGCCGGTTCGCCTCGCGGGCGATCGCCCACTGCTCGCCGGAGCGGGTCTTGATGTAGACGCGGATCACGACCGCGCTGTCGCCGAGGCTCTGCACCCCGGGCACGCTGAAGTCGAGGATCTTGGTCTGGAACTCCGGGTCGTTGCGCAGGCCCTGGCCGATGCGGTGCAGCTCGGCGATCGCGAGGTCGGGGTCGTCGCCGTAGCCGATGCCGACCTCGATCACCGCCCGCGCCCAGTCCTTGGTGTAGTTGCTGACCCGGCCGACGTTGCCGTTCGGGATGTAGTGCAGCGTGCCCTTGAGGTCGCGGAGGATCGTCAGCCGCAGGGTGATGCGCTCGACGGTTCCGCCGATGCCGTCGACGTTGACGTAGTCGCCGATGCTGTACTGGTCCTCGAGCAGGATGAAGAAGCCGGCGAAGAAGTCGCGCACCAGCGGCTGGGCGCCGAAGGCGACCGCCAGGCCGACGATGCCGGCCGAGGCGATCAGCGGCGTCACGTCGAGGCGCAGGGCCTTGAGCAGGTAGATGCCCGCGAGCACCCAGACCAGGATGCTCCAGGCCTTGCTGAAGACCTCGAACAACGTGGTCGCCCGCTCCTCCCGCTCGCGCTTCTCGTGCTCGGCGTCGGGGGAATCGTCGATCTCGACCGACTTGACCCGCTCGACCAGGCGATGGCCGATCGAGTGGGCGACCCGCACCAGGATCATCGCGATGAGCGGGATCAGGGCGAGCCAGATCAGCGTCTTCTCGGCCTCCCAGATCAGCTCCTCGAGGCGCTGGTCGCGGGTCCAGCGGATGTCGCCGGAGACGAAGCGCTCGCGCTCGCTGGCCTTCGACGGCCGCTCGTAGTCGGGCAGCGCGGCCAGGGCCTCCGGACCGCGGCCGTGCAGCTTGGAGCGCTCGGCGGTCAGCTGCTCCTTCTCGGCGAGCAGCGTCGCCTTCTCCTTCTCGATCGAGTGGATCTGTGCCTCGAGGTGCCCCGCCCGGGCGCTTCCACCCGCCTTGCGCAGCTCCGCGAGGCGCTCGGCGTAGGCGAGGAAGGCGGACTGCTGCTCGAACACGCGGTCGGCCTGCTCCTCCGCCTTCGCCGCCCGCGCGTCCGGGGCCAGCAGCGGCTCCAGCGGCGCGGAGGTGAAGGTCGCGGCGAGGTCCTCGGGGGCGTCGGCGAGCAGCTCCTCGAGCTCGCTCAGGGCTGCGCCGCGGCCGACGGGGTCGGCGGCGAGCAGCGCGGTCGCGCGCAGCCGGGTCGCCTCGGCGGCGACCTCGAGCTGGTCCTTGCGGCCCTCGACCAGGGGCTCGAGGTTGCCGAGCAGGGCCTGCTGGTCGCGGATGACGCGGATCAGCAGGTCGCACTTCGCCTGGCGGATGCCGATGTTCTCGAGCTTGCGCTGCAGCTCGAGGTCCTCGGTGTAGTAGCCGATCAGCAGTCGGGTGTGGGCGGCCGCGCGCTCGGACTCGAACAGCAGCAGCACCGACTCGTACCAGGCGTTGCCCTCGTCGAGCTCGAAGAGCACCGCCTGCTCGCGGCGCTGGGCCTCGAGCTCGCTGACCTCGTCCGCGCTCTCCTCGAAGCTGGCGGTCTGCTCGCGCAGCCCGCGCAGGAGCTCGAGCTTGCGTACGACCAGCGCGAGCCGCTCCTCGATCATCTCCCGCAGCCGCACGTCGACCTCGTGGCTGCTCAAGAGCACCGCGCGCTCGGCGGCCAGCCCGCGCTGCCGGCTCGCGACCGCCGCGAGCTCCTGCTCGGCGTCGCGGATCCTCTCGCGGTCGATCGCGGCGGCGAGGTCGGCGGGCTCCTCTTCTGCGGCCATGCCCCCGAAGCGCAGCCGGGTGTCGATGACGATCGCCGCGCCGTAGGCCCGCCGGGCCGCGTCGAGCACGGCGCTCTGGGCCTCGTACAGCGAGCGCAGGCGGGTCTCGCGGTCGGCGAGCAGGCGGGTGTGGCGCTCGACCAGGGCCTCGCGCTCCTCGAAGTAGCGCAGGCGGCCGCGGAAGTCGTTGCGGACGTCCTCGAGGGCGTCGAAGAAGTCGCCGGTGAAGACGACGTCCTTGAACACGTCCTCCTCGCCGACGGTGCCGGACTTGTCCCAGACCGGCGGACCCGGCACCGGCTGCTCGGCGCGCAGCGCGTCGAGGATCGCGAGCCGGTGGTCCTCGAGCTGGAGCATCACCTTGCGGACCATCGGGTCGATGCCCTCGAAGAACTCCTGCTGCAGCGCCTCCTCGGCCTCGCGGAAGGCCTCGATCTCGGTCTGGGCGGCGGTGACGGCCGCTTCCCCCGCGGCGAGGGCGGCGGTCGCCTCGTCGTAGCTGGCGCGCAGCTCGCGGTTCCCCATCCCGAGCACCTCGGCCGACCAGGCGGCCCAGGCCCGCTCGCGCTCCTCATCCTCGGCCAGGCCGGGGAGGGCGACGCTGAGCTCCTCGAGGGTCGCGCGGTTGCGTTCCTGCGAGGCGAGCAGGCCCGCGAGCTCCTCGCGCAGGGTCTCCAGGCCGGTGCTCAGCGCGGCCGGCTGCCCGCGCAGCCCGTCGAGGGTCTCGCGCAACCCCTCGGCATCGGCCCGGGCCGGGAGCTCGACGGGATCGAGCCGGCCCTCGTCCTGCATGCGGCGCAGGGTCGCGGCGAGCACGTCGAGCTCGAGGGTGGCGCGGAAGCGGGCCTCGACCGCCGGCAGCAGGGCCTCCAGCCTCTGCACATAGGCCTGCAGGCCCTGCTCGAGCGCGGCCAGGGCGGTCGCCCGGCGCTCGTGGTAGGCCTTCCGCGCCTCGGCCAGGCGCAGCTGGCGCTGGGCCTTGCGCCACTTCTCCGGACCCTCTTCGAGGGCGATCTCGTCCGGGTTCGGCGGGGTCAGCGCCCGCAGGGCCTCGCGCAAGGCGGGGAGCGTGTCCGCGGTCGCGACGGCGGCCGCCTCGACCGCTTCGAGCTCGGCGGCGTCGGCTTCCCACTCTTCGACCAGCACCCCGAGCAGCCCGAGCAGCGAGCCCGGGTCGTCGCTGGCGAAGCTCTCGTACAGCGTGCGCCGCTGCGCGGCCTCGGCGTTGCGGGACTCGGCCCGCGTGCGCTCGGTCCGCAGGCCTTCGAGCGCGGCCGCGTCCGCCTCCCGCGCCTCGCGCAGCTCCGCCAGCGCGCCGGGCAGCGCGGCGGCCTCCGCCTTCCAGCCGAGGATGTCCTCGTCGAGGCGGGCGCCGACGCCTTCGAGCTCTGCCGGCGCGTAGCCTTCCGGAGCCGTCTCGAGGGTGCCCGCTTCGAGCCGCGCGGCGACGACGTCCCAGGCTTCCTCCAACGGGGCGAGGGACGCGGCGAGCTCGCGCGCCGCCGCCTCGAGGGCCGCGAGCTGCTCGGCGCGCCCGTCGAGCAGGGCGGCGATCTCCCCGCGCCGCGCCTCCCGCGCCTCGACCACCGCGACCCGCTGGTCGAGCCAGGCGAGCTCGGCGCTCGCGATCTCCCAGGCCGGCGCGTTCGCGGGCAGGGCGGGCGGCTCGGGGTCGTCGAGCGCGGCGATGCGCTGGCGCCGGTCGGCGACCTCGGCGCGGCTCTCCGCATCGGCCTCGAGCAGGCTGTCCAGCTGCGCGCGGGCGGTGTCGCGCCGGGCCTGACGGGCCGCGGTCTCGGAGAGGAGCGCGTCGTTGTCGAGCTCGGTGAGGTTCTGGGCGCTGGCGACGGTGCAGAGGAGGAAGCACAGGAGAAGGGGCAGTCGGCGGAGCATGGGCGGGCGATCCTCGGGCCTGGGAAAAACCCTGAGTCTGGGGCCGGGGACCGGAGAATTCAAGGTTTGTGGTCGGGCGGAGGGGTAGAGTAGGCAAGCGATGGGAGTATGGGACGGAGGAAGATCGATGGACTGCAGCTGGATGCTCGCCCCCGAGGCCGTGTGCCTCAACCACGGCTCCTTCGGGGCCTGCCCGGAGCCGGTCTACCGCCGCCAACAGGAGCTGCGGCGCGCGCTGGAGGAAGGGCCGACGCGCTACTTCCTGACGGATCGCGTGGACGGCGAGGACCGCGCCCGCCGAAGGCTCGCCGCCTTCCTCGGGGCCGACGAGCAGAACCTGGTGTTCGTCCCGAACGCGACCTGTGGCGTCAACAGCGTGCTGCGCTCGCTGCGCCTCTCCCCCGGGGATGAGCTGCTGACCACCGACCACGCCTACAACGCCTGTCGGAACGCCCTCGACTTCGTCGCCGCGCGCGCCGGGGCGCGGGTGGTCGTCGCGCGCCTGCCCTTCCCGCTGCAGTCCGAGGAGGAGCTCGTCGCGCCGCTGCTCGCCGCGGTCACCCCCCGCACCCGGCTCGCGCTCTTCGACCACGTGACCAGCCCGACCGCCTTGATCCTCCCCGTCGCCCGCCTGATCACCGCCCTGCGGGAGCGCGGCGTGCGCAGCCTGATCGACGGCGCCCACGCGCCCGGCATGCTGCCGCTCGCGCTCGAAGAGCTCGGCGCGGACTACTACACCGGCAACGGCCACAAGTGGCTGTGCTGCCCGCGCGGGGTCGCCTTCCTCTACGTGCGCCCGGAGCTCCAGGAGGAGGTGCGCCCGCTCGCGATCAGCCACGGCGCCACGCTCGAGGCCCCCGGTCGGAGCCGCTTCCAGCTCGAGTTCGGCTGGACCGGCACCGACGACCCGACCGGCCGCATGGTCGTCCCGGAGGTGCTCGACACCGTCGGCGGCGCGCTCCCCGGCGGCTGGCCGGCGGTGATGCGTCGCAACCGCGGCCTCGCGCTGCGCGCCCGCGACCTGCTCGCCGAGGCGCTCGGCTGCCTTCCACCCGCCCCGGACGCCCTGCTCGGCTCGATGGCCGCGCTGCCCCTGCCGGACGGGCCCGGCGCCGCGCCGATGGAGGTCGATCCCCTGCAGCGCCGCCTCTGGGAGCGCCACGGCATCGAGGCGGTGGTCTGCCCCTGGCCGGCCCCGCCGCGGCGCCTGCTGCGGGTGTCGGCGCACCTGTACAATCGCGAGGAGGACTACCGGAAGCTGATCGCCGCGCTGCGCGCGGAGGGGGTGTGCGGGTAGAGGTCCTGACCGGAATCGGGATCGGCATCGGGGTCGGCATCGGGGTCTCGCGAGTCCAGTCACGTACGCCTTCTCCCGCTTCGCGGGAGAGGGTAACCCTCCTGCAAGCGGATAGGACCGGCATGCCGCTCGTCCGAGATCACCCGTGGTGTGCGTCGGAATCCAATGTAGGGGCGGGGTTTACCCCCCCCGCCCGCCGCAGGCTTGGGGACGCGCGTCAACGGGTTCCGTGAGACTCGCACCGGTCTCCCGTTTGGTCGCGCCTCGGCCCCGGCTACAATCGCGCACGCCCCGAGGAGGAACGACGATGGCACCCTTCTTCGCCCCCGAACGCTTCGAGACCGGGCGCTTCACGCTGCGCTCCTACCTGCCCGGCGACGGCGCGTTGCTCGCGGACGCGGTCAACGGCTCCTACGAGCACCTCAAGACCTTCATGCCGTGGGCGAAGGAGCGCACCGAGGTGGACGACGCCGAGGCGCTCGTGCGGCGGAACCGGGCGCGCTGGCTGCTCGCCGAGGACTTCGTGATCGCGATCGTGGCGCCGACGGGGGACGAGCTCTACGGCGGCTGCGGCTACCACCTGCGCGGCGGGCCCCTCGAGCAGAAGGTCGCCGAGATCGGCATGTTCATCCGCGCCTCGCGCGCCGGCCAGGGCCTCGGCAGCGCCGTCCTGCGCGCGCTCCTCGACTGGGGCTTCGCGGACTGGCCGTGGCTGCGCCTGTCCTGGCACTGCTCGGCGGCCAACCTCGCCAGCGCGCGGGTGGCGGAGAAGGTGGGGCTGACGCTCGAGGGCACCCTGCGCAGCGCCGCCTTCGACCCCGGAGGCGTCCGCCGCGACACCCGCATCTACGCGATGCTGAAGGAACAGTGGCGCGGCTGAAGCCCACTCAAGTCTGGCGCGCAGACGTCCGATAGGGAAAGATGGTCTCGCGGAGCCACGACGATGGAAACCTCGCTGCACTCTACCCTGAAAGGCGTCTACGCCGACGGCGCACCCCAGACCGAGGTCCGGGTCGGGCGCTACCGCATCGACGTGATCGCCTTCGGCGAGCTGGTCGAGATCCAGCACAGCCGGCTGAGCAAGCTGCGGCGGAAGCTCCAGGCGCTGCTCAAGGAGCACCGGGTGCGCGTGGTCAAGCCGCTCGTGCGCGAGAAGCTGATCGTCAAGCTGGACGAGCCCGACGGGCCGGTGACGTCGCGGCGCAGGAGCCCGAAGAAGGGGAACATCCTCGACATCTTCGACGAGCTGCCTGCGCTGCGCGGGATCTTCCCGCACCCCGGGCTCGCCCTCGAGGCCGTGCTGGTCGACGTCGAGGAGTGGCGGCTGCCGCGCGCGACGCCGAAGCGGCGCTTCCGCCAGCGCGACTACAGCGTGCACGACCTGCGGCTGACCGAGGTGTGCCGCATCGAGTGCCTGCGCACGGCCGGCGACCTCCTGCGGCTGGTGCCCCGCGACCTGCCCGAGCCCTTCGACACCGGGATGCTCGCCGCGCAGCTCAAGGCCCCGCGCTGGCGCGGCCAGCGCATCGCCTACGCCCTGCGCCACTGCGGCGCGATCCGCCAGGTCGGCAAGCGCCGCAACAGCAAGCTCTACGCCTACGAGCCCGAGGCCCTGCGCGAGACCGGTGAGCCGGGCGCGGAGGCGGCCTTCCGCATGTCGGCGTAGAAGCTCAGGCCCGGGCCTTGCCGGCGAGGCAGCGGGCCACCGCGGCGGCGAGCTGGG
Source organism: bacterium (assembly GCA_030428695.1). The sequence continues at coordinate 23,478 of JAUIEM010000044.1, read as the reverse complement.
TCGGCGTGTACGGCTTGCTCAGATACTCGGCGCCGAGCGCGGCGCGTTCGTCGCCGGGGTAACCGGTCGTGAACAGCACGCGCAGCCCGGGTCGCTGGAGCCGGAGGCGGCGGACGAGCGCGTAGCCCCCGACGCGGGGCATCACGACGTCGCTGACCAGCAGGTCGACGCGGGCCAGGGCCTCGGCCGGCAGCGCGAGCGCGTCGGCGCCGTCGCGCGCCTCGAGGACGCGGTAGCCGAGGTCGCGCAGGATCAGCGCCGTGACCTCCAGCAACAAGGACTCGTCCTCGACCAGCAGGATCACCGCCCCGACCCGCGGCGGCCGCCCTGGCGTGACGGCCGCGACCTCGCCCGGCAAGGCCTCCCCGCAGAGCGGCAGCAGCACCACGAAGCGCGCGCCGCCGCCCGGGGGGTTCTCGAGCGCGATCGCTCCCCGGCTCTGGCGGACGATGCCGAAACAGGTCGACAGCCCCAGGCCCGTGCCCGTGTGGGGACCCTTGGTCGTGAAGAAGGGCTCGAAGATGCGCTCGCGCAGGTCGACGGGCACGCCCGGGCCGGTGTCCTCGACGGTCAGCCGCGCGTAGCGACCGGCCGGCAGCCGCTCTCCACCGACCGAGAGGGCGGGAAGATCGAGGGCGTCGAGCTGGATGTCCAGGGTTCCCTCGCCCTGCATCGCATCGCGGGCGTTGATCGCGAGGTTGAACAGGACCTGCTCGACCTGGGTCTCATCCGCCCGGATCGGCACCGCCGCCTCGGGCCCCCGCAGCCGCAGCTCGACCGCCTCGCCGAGCACCTGCCCCAGGAGGCTGCGGTACCCCTGCAGGGCCGCGGCCAGATCGAAGACCTGGGGCCGGCGGATCTCACGGCGCGCGAAGGTCAGCAGCTGGCGGGTCAGGCGCGCGCCCCGCTCGGCGGCCTGGAGGACCCCCTCGAGCAGCCTGTCGCGTTGGGCGGCGGGGACACGGGCCGAGCGCGCGCGCTCGGTCAGTCCGAGCACGACCGTCAGCACGTTGTTGAAGTCGTGGGCGACCCCGCCGGCGAGCATGCCGAGACTCTCGAGCCGCTGCGCGTGCCGGAGCTGCCGCTCGAGCTCGGCCAGCTCGGAGATGTCGACGACGACGCCGAGCGCGACCGGCCCGTCGCTCGGGTCCTCGTCGACCCGCCCGCTGAAGCGCAACGTCCGCTCGCTGCCGTCATCGTAGCGCCACTGGCACTCGAGGTTGAACGGACCGGGCGCGCGGAGCGCTTCCTCGAGGGCGTCGCGATCGTCTGGCGCGACGCCTTCCAACCAGCCGGCGAACGAGACCTCCCCCTGCTCCCTGCCGGTCGCGAAGGTCTGGTGGAGCAGGCCGTCGAGGGTCACGCGGTCCGCATCGGGCTCGGCGCGGAACACCCCGGTGCCCGCCGCCTCGGTCGCCAGGCGGTACAGCCGCCGGGCTTCGAGCAGCGCGGCCTCCCTGCGCTTCGCCTCGGTGATGTCGAGGGCGACACCGCGCTGCACGACCGGCGTGCCGCGCTCGTCGTAGGCGACCTCGCCGCGGGCGAGCAGCGTCCGCTCGCTGCCGTCATCGTAGCGCCACAGCCGGTACTCGGCCTCATACCGCCCCGAGGTCTGGGCGTCATCGATGGCGGCGAGCAGCCCGTCGAGGTCGTCCGGGTGGATGTGATCGGTCCAGCGCTCGAGAGGCGGCACCCCGTCGGCCGGGTCGCGTCCGTAGATGCGGTACAGCTCCGCGGACCAGCGCGCCTCGCCCGTGCGCAGATCCCACCGCCAGCTGCCGAGCTTCCCGAGCCGCTGCGTCGCCTCGAGGGTGCGGGCGAGCTCGGTCGCCCCTTCCTCGGCCTCCGTCACGCGCGGCTGCGCCCTCTGCAGCACGCGATCGACCGCGCCGGGCTCGAGCGGGGTCGTCAGCGCGGCAAAGGCGCGCAGGGCGACGCAGGCCTCGAGCCCGACGGACGACCCCGGCGCTACGATCAGCACCAGCCGCGCGCTCGGGAACTGCGCCCGCACCCGCTGCGCGGGCCCGAGAGCAGCCTCCGCCCCGAGCTCGACCAGGGCGAGGGCGCACGGACCCTCCTCCGTCTCCGTACGCTGCCGCCAGCCCCCCGCACGCAGCCGCTCCGCGAGCAACGCGGCGGTCTGTTCCGACGCGACGACCAGGGCCGCCTTCGGACCAAAGGGATAGAGACGCCGTCCGCTCATCGACCTGCCTCGGCCCGACCGGGAGGGCGGAAGCGGCGCTTGGGAGAGGGCATGGCGAACCTCGACCGACAACGAGGATCAACAGAATAGCGACTGGGTGCCCGCTATTCCACCAGAACTGCCAGGAGGTCCTGCCAACGGCGTTCGCTCAGACAGACGGGAGGCGCTGGGTCGAGAAGTCCTCGGACTGGCCGCCGCCCCCGTCGGCGATGCCGCCGTTCAGCCCGTAGCGATGCAGGGCCATGAACAGGGCGCGCGCCGAGGCGCGGTTGGTCGCGTAGGGCACCTGGTAGACGTCGCACAGGCGCAGGATCTGCTCGAGACCCTGCGCCGCCGCGCCGCCTCCGAGCGGATCGCGGAACAGGAAGACCGCGGCGAGCTTGTCGGTCGCGACCAGCTGCGCGATCTCCTGGTCGCCGCCGAGGGGACCGATCCCGACCTTCTTGTCGACCTGCAGCCCGAGCTTGCGGCGCAGGGTCTTCGCGGAGGTCTCCGAGGTGACCAGCGGCACCGAGCGCAGGTAGCTGAAGTGCTCCTCGACGAAGTGCACCAGGCAGCCGCGCATGTCCTGATGCGCGACCAGCGCGACCAGCCGCGCCCCGCGGTCGACCTTCCTCCGCACCGTCGGGGTGCGGCTGGTGCGCTCGCGATGCTGCTTCGCGACGACGTCGTCGATGGTCGCCTCGAGCTCCTTGAGGTCGATCACGCCGTCACCGGAGTGGTCGAAGCGGGCGAACAGCGAGCGCCCGTGCTCCTCCCACCAGCCGGCGACGCCCAGGCGCTGCAGGAAGACCGAGAACTCGCGGAAGGAGACGAGCCCGTCGCCGTTCTCATCCGCCATGGCGAACACCCGGCTCGGGCTGAGCCAGCGGCCCTCGAGCAGCTGGTACAGGCGTAGCATGTCCTTGTCGGTCGCGTCGCTCATCGGTGCATCCACGTTCGAGGGCCGGGAAAACCAGTCTACACCATGGGCCGCCGCGGGCCAGTCGCAACCGGCTTCGCCGGCGCGGACGCCTCTGGCGCGGCCCGCAGGCGAGGTCCCCGCGCGTCGGCGCCTGGTAACAGGGGGTGAATCTCCCCCCGCCCGCCGGACGAGGATTTCCTCTGCGGATGTCAGTTGATGTAGGATGGGAGCAGGAGGAGATTCCGTGCGCGGCGAAATCACCGACCTCTCGGGCAGCCTGCGGCGCAAGCGCACCCAGGACGAGGCGTACGCGGCAGCGCACCTCGACGAGGAGCTCGTCGAGGTGCCGCTCTGCTCCGTCCACGGACAGCCCCAGACGGCGCTCTGCCTGGCCTGCGACCGGGCGGTCTGCGAGGCCTGCGCGATCCCCGGCAGCGGGCTGTGCGAGGGCTGCCACACCCAGCAGAAGCTCGACGAGCGCGAAGATCTGCGCGGCAGCCTGCGCTGGCTTCAGGAATTCGCGGAGGAAGAGGGGGCGTCGGTCCTGTTCTCGCCCGCCGCCGTCGGACGCAGCGCCGCGCTCGGTTACGATCTGCCGCGGAAGCACCACCCGCGCACGGGGCTGGGCTGGCTCGTGATGCCGATCGGGGTCGGCACCCTCCAGCTCTTGATGGCCAACCTCCTGATGTCGATCGGGCTTCCGCTCGGCCCGTTGGCGGTCGCGCTCCAGGTCGCGCTGGTCCTGCCGCTCGTCGCCATCCTCCTGCGCTACGTCCGCTTCCGCATGCTGCGGAACGCGCTGGCGAGCAAACCGCTCGGGGTGCGCGAAGCCTTCGCCCGCCTCAGCCCGCGCTTCCCCGAGCTGCTGCGGCTCGCCGTGCTCGACGCGGGCGTCCTCCTGGCCAGCGTCCTCGCCCCGGTCGGGATCGGCCTGGTCGTCTACGCCACCCTGTTCCTCAACATCACCCCTTTGGACTCGCTGGCCGGCCTGTACGCCCTCGGCCTGCTCGGCTGCGTCCTCGCCCTGCCGTTCGCCCTGCTCGCCGAACGCCAGGCGGGGGTGCTGTTTCGGCGCTGCTTCCCCGAGGACGCGCAGGTCGGCCGCCTGCGCTTCGACGTCGGCCCGCGCCCGGGCGCGGGGTGAGCCGGAAGGCGCGGCTCGCCGTCGCGGTGCTCGCCTGGACCGCGCTGGCGGCCGGCCTGCGGTTCCTCCGTCTCGACGCCGGCTCGCTGTGGCTCGACGAGCTGTGCACGCTGCGCTTCATCGAGACGACCGGCAGCTTCCTCGACGAGGCCGTCCATCCTCCCCTGTACTTCGTGCTCGCGTCCGGCTGGAGCGCCCTGTTCGGAAGCTCGGCCTTCGCCCTGCGCGCGCTCTCTGCGCTGCTCGGCGTCGCCGCGGTGCCCGCCCTGGCCTGGACCGCGCGGGAGCTGTTCCCGCGCCGCAGCCCCATCTGCGCGGCGGCGCTGATGGCCGTCTCGGCCTTCGCGGTGTACTTCGGCCAGGAGGCGCGGATGTACGCGCTGACCCTGCTGCTGGTCGGCCTGTGCCTCGGCTGGCTGTGGCGCGCCCTGCGGACCGGCCGCCGCACGGCCTGGGCGGCCTACGTGCTGTGCGCCTGGGCGCTCCTGTACACCCACAACTACGGGCTGTTCATCGCCTCCGGCGTCGCCCTCGCGCTGCCGCTGTGCCGGCGCGCGACGGGGGCGGCGTGGCGGCCGCTGCTGCTCGCCCACCTCGTCATCGCCGCCGGCTACCTGCCCTGGCTGGTGCACCTGCTCGGCTCCCAGGTGCACATCCCCGGCCTGGTCTGGATCCCCCCGCCCACCCTCGCGGAGCTGCCGGGCACCCTGCTGTGCTTCCTCGGCCTGCACTACTTCGCCCGGACCGGCGCGCTCGCGGGCCTGGGCTACGGCGGGCTGGCGCTGACCGTCCTGCCGGTGTGTGGAGTCCTGCTACTCGCTCTCGGCGGCGCCTGGCGGGAGCGGCGGCAGGAGGCGGAGGAGGCGGGCGCCGTCGCGCTGCTGGTCGGGGTCCTCGTCGGCGGCGTCGTCGTCCCCTTCGCGTTGTCCTATGTCCTCAAGCCGCTGTACGTCGCCTGGCGCTACTCGATCCTCGCCTTGCCGGCCTTCCTGCTGCTGCTCGGGCTGGGACTGCAGCGCCTGCGCGTGCCGCGCCGGGCGGCCGGGTACGGGCTCGCGCTGCTGGTGGTGCTGCAGCTGACGGCCTGGGGGCACCAGCAGATCCTGACGGTCAAGTCCGAGTCGCGGGAGCTCGCGCGCGCGATCCTGACGCAGGCGCCGGAGCGCTGCACGGTCGTCGCGACCAGCCCCAACGCGGCCCTCGAGCTCGAGCAGCAGCTCGCGCGCCAGGCCGCGCTCCTCGGCCTCGCGGCGGAAGACGACGCGGGGCCGCGCTGGACGGTGGCGACGCACGCGCAGGGTGCCCCGGCGGAGGCCTTCGCCGCGGCTCAGGCCCGCGGACAGGTGGTGTTCCTGGTCACGGAGCGGCCGACCCTGCCGGTCTGGGCGGAGGGCGCTGCGGCACCGGGGACGGTGCGCTCGACCTGGTTCCGCCACGCCTCCCTGCATCGCTTCGGGGTCTCCCGGTAGGACCAGCCACGGCCTCAGGGTTCCAGCTCCGCCAGCCGGCCCCGCAGGTGCTCGAGCAACGCCGGGCCGTCCTCTATGCGCTCGACCTCCGGCCGCAGCAGGGCGATCGCGCGCCGCAGGCGGGAGGCCGCCCCGGCGGAGTCGTCGGCGGCGTCGACCTCGGCGACCCGCAGCAGGGCCAGGACCAGATCGCGCACGCTGCGCGGGTCCGCGCTCCGGGCGTGGTGGCCCTCCGCCACGTCGAGCGCCTCGTAGCAGGCCGCCCGCCGGGCCTCGTCGTCGCCGTCCAGGGCGGCGAGCTGCTCACACAGCGAGAGGCACAGCAGGGTGACCGACACGACCTCGCGGCCCAGCTGCCAGCTCGAGCCGAGCAGGGCGCGCGCCTCCGCGAGCTTGGGCCGGGCACGCGCGTCCTCTTCGGCGGAGATCAATAGCAGGGACTGCCGGAACAGGGCCTCGCCGAGGTGGGCGCGCCAGCGCGGCGTGTCGTCCTCCGCCAGCGCCTCCCGGGCGATCTCCTCCGCCGCGCCGAGGGTCTCGAGCGCCTTCTCTGCGCGGCCCGCGGCCCCTTCCAACCGGCCGATGCGGTTGAGCCAGAACGGCAGCTCGAAGCGCGTGCGGGGATCGGCCGCGACCCGCTCGGCCCCTCTCTCGAGAGCCTCGATCGCGAGGTCGAGCCGATCGAGCTCGATGCCGACCAGCGAGAGCGCCTCGAAGGAGGCGAGCAGGGTGCGGCGGAAGGCGGCGTTGGCGGGATCGGCGGCGGTCAGCTCCTCCGCCAGGGCGGCGCAGCGCGCGTAGATCTCCCAGGCCTGCTCCGGCTGCCCCCGGCCCCGGGCGAGCATGCCGAGCTGGGCGAGGCCCGCGACCCGGTTCGCCGCGAGCTCGAGGTTGTCCGGATGGCGGGCGGCGAGCTCGTCCGCCAGGCTGTGCCCGGCGAGCAGCACCTCCTCGGCCGCGTCGAGCTCGCCCTGCTCGACCAGGACGAGGCCGAGCTCGCGCAGGGCCAGCGCGCGCAGGTTGCGGTTGGAGTCGAGCGCGCGCAGGCTCGGCGACAGGGCGTCGTAGACGGCGAGGGACTGCTCGGCCGCGGCGCGGGCCTCCTCGAGCCGCGTCCGCCCGCGCAGGAAGCGGGCCCGCCGCGCCAGCAGGCGGCAGAGCTCGACGCGGGCCGCGGTCGCGGCGCGGTGCGCCGCCGCTTCCTCCCGTAGCACCGTCCCGGCCCGCTCGAACACGACGTCGGCCTGCTGCGGCTGACCGGCGTCGGCCAAGCGCAAGGCGAGCAGGCCGAGCTCGCGGCCGAGGGCGACCCGCGCGCGCTGGTACGAGCCCGCGCGCTCGAGGACGCGCTCGATCTCCGCGACCGACCGCCGCTGGGAATCGAGGGCCTCCTCCGACGCGGACCGCAGGGCCAGGATCTCCGCCCGCAGCGAGAGCAGATCGGCGAGATCGAGCCGCTCGAGCGCGAGCTCGGGATGCTGACGCATCAGCTCTCGCTGCAGCGCGAGGGCCTCTTCGACGTGCGCCTGTCCCTGCTCCGAGTCGCCGGAGATCGCGAGCACCTCGCCGAGCCGGCCGAGCGTTCGCGCCAATGCGCTCGGCGCCTCGTAGCCCGGCAGCTCGTCCGCGAGCGCGCGCAGCCGGGACACCGACTCTGCGAGGGCCTCCGCGGCCTCGGACAGCCGCTGCTGGCCGAAGGCGATCCAGCCGAGGTCGGCCAGCCCCTCGGCGAGGTGTGCCCGCTCGCCCGCGTGGCTCGGGAACAGCGCGAGCAGCGTGCGGCGCAGCACGATCGCCCGCTCGAAGTCCTCGCGCGCCAGCGGCAGCTCACCGAGGGAGCGCAGGAGCTCGCCGCGCAGCTCGAGGACGCGGGCGAGCCGGCGCTGCTGCACACGGTTGTCGGGATCCTCGTCCAGCGCGGCCCGCACGACCACCAGCGCGCTGTCCGCCAGCTGGAGCGCCTCGTCCGGGGCCCCCTGGGCGCCGCGCAGCACCGTCATCTCGATCAGCGTGTCCTCTCCGCGGCCCGTGCCCCGCACGAGCTCCCCGCTCCTTCGCAGGTCGGCGGCCGCGGCGCCGAAGTCCGCGAGCAGGTGGTGGCAGCGCCCGCGGTGCAGGTAGAGCTGCGCGAGCAGCGACCGCGCCTCCGGGTCGCCGTCGTGCCCCTCGAGCGCCTGCAGCCCCTCCGCGAGCGGCTCGAGCGCGGCCAGGGGCTGGCCGAGCAACAGCAGGCAGGCCCCCTGGCGCAGGAGGTTGGCGGCGAGGTCGCGGCGCACGGCGAGCCCTTCCTCTGCCTCGAGCAGCGCGCGCAGCGTGGTCTCGCCCTCGCGGTACAGGGCGAGCGCTGCCTCGGGGTCCCCGTCGACGATCTCGACGATGGTGCCGAGCCGGTAGGTGATCCGCGCCCGGGAGCGCGACACCCGCTCCTCGCTGACGTCGGCGGCGCGCAGCTCGAGCCAGTGGGCCTTGGCCGCGAGCAGCAGGGCCCGCGCGACCTTCTCGCTGTTCTCGGTGCCGTGGACGATCAGGTGCTCGCGCACCTCGCCGACCAGGTCGTCGAGGGCGGCGATCGCGATCTCACCGCGCCGCTCGTTGTAGCGGCTTTCGCGCTGCGCGCGCGCGGCCTCGGTGTCGGCGCGCTCGACCTGCTCCTGCAGCCGCGTGTTCATCACCCCCGCGAACAAGAGCCCCCCGAGCAGCAGCGCGACCATGCCGAGGGCGGCGACCCGCACGAAGCGCCGCAGGCGCCCCGCCGACGAGCGCTCGCGGTCGCGCTCCCGGCCGGCCCGCGCGAGCTCTTCCCGCAGCCCCGGGACATCCGGCCGGTCGGCATCGAGGCGCGTGAGCTGGGACTCGGCCAGCGCGAGGTCGCCCTGGCGCAGGGCCGCGGCGGCGTAGGCCGCGCGGGCGTCCGCGGCGCCGGCCTCGGCGGCCGGGTTCTCCTGCCAGAGCTGGGCGGCCTGCTCGAAACCGGCGATCGCCTGGACGAAGTCCTCGTACAGGCTGCTGACCTCCCGCCGGTCCAGGGCGCGGGCGGCGCGCCGACGGCACTCGCCGAGGCGCCGCCCGGCGTCCTGGGCGATGGCGAGGCTCTCCTCGTGGCGCTGGAAGCTACGCAGCGCCTCCTGGAGGGCGAGGACATCGGGAAAGCGCTCCGCCGGCTCGGGCGCGAGGGCGCGCCGGCAGATCGCCCGCAGCTCGGCGGGCAGGGCCGGATCGAGCTCGGGCACGACGCCGTCGACCGCCTGGATCACGACCTGCAGGAAGGAGCTGTGATGGTGCGGAGCCTGGCCCGACAGGATCTCGTACAGGATGCCCCCGAGCAGGTAGACGTCGGTCCACGGGCCGATGTCCTCGCCGCGCCCTTCGGCGAGCTCGGGGGACATGTAGGCGGGCGTGCCGCAGGGATGGTCGACGCCGCTCTTGTGGCGCAGGCCGTCCATCGTCGCCTCGTCACCGAACTCGACGGCGAGCCCCCAGTCCATCACGACGACTTCCCCGAACTCCCCGACCATCACGTTCGAGGGCTTGAGGTCGTTGTGCACCACGCCGCGACTGTGCGCGAAGGCGACCGCGTTGCACACCTGCAGGAGGATGTCGAGATGCCGCTCGCGGTCGATCCCGCCGTCGTCGAGCAGGTCGGCCCAGGAGCGGCCCCGGACGAGCTTCATCGCGAGCTGCAGCCGCCCGTCCGTGCCGATCAAGAGGTCGTGCACCGGCACGATGTTCGGGTGCTGCAGGCGCGCGGTGACCAGCGCCTCGGCGAGGAAGTTGTCCCGCGCCGCCTGCACCGAGTCGTCCGAGCGCGCCTCGCGCGGACGGATGGCCTTGAGGGCGACGATGCGGCCGAGGGTCAGCTGACGGGCGCGGTACACGACGCCGAGCCCCCCGCGTCCGACCTCCTCGAGCTGCTCGTAGGCCTCGTCGGGCATCGCCGGGAACGGCATCGGCCGCAGCAGGGAGGTGTGGTAGGTCGCGACCTGGCTGAGCTTGTCCCAGTCGGCATCGGGCCCGAGCACCGTCGACCACAGCGCGCGGATCCTCCGCTCGTGGGTGCTCTCCTCCCAGTCGGCGCCGGGCCGACGCTCGACGGTGCTCTCCTGCTCGTCGCTGCCGCTCATCCCGCGTCCCTGCGCACCAGCGACGGGAGCTCGTCCAGGCGCTCGATCGCCAGGCAGTCGGGGCGCCGATCGCCGAGCAGGCAGGCGTGCATCCCGGCGGCCCGCGCGCCGACGACATCGACCGCGTACAGGTCCCCGATGTACAGGCTCTTCGCCGGCGCGACGCCGAGCCGCGCCAGGCTGTCGGAGAAGATGCGCGGGTCGGGCTTCTCGACCCCGAACACTCCGCTGTCGACGATCAGCTCGAAGAAGGCGGCCAGCTCCAGCTCGTCGAGCAGACCCCGGATACGCCCGTCGCTGTTCGAGATCACCGCCAGGCGGAAACCCCGCGCGCGCAGCGCCGCGAGGGTCTCGCGGGTGCCCGGCGGCACGGTGCGCCACAGGCTGCGCTCGCGGTCGTTGGCGCGCAGGGCCTCGACGCAGCGGGCGCGCTCGTCGGGGTCGGCGACGCCCGCCTCGGCGAGGATGCGGTCGAAGTACGGCGCCCAGCGGTCGCGGTCGGTCGTCGAGGGGGTCTCGAGCAGCTCCTCGACCACCCGGTTCGCCCGCCGCCGCCCGCGGTCGAGCCGGGCGAGGTCGGTGTCGTGCCCGCGCGCCCGGAGGAAGTCGACCACCCACGGCGCATCGACGTGCACCAGGGTGTTGCCGGCGTCGAAGACGATCGCCTCGAGGGGAGGCAGCTCAGCCATCGTCGCTCTCCGTCTTCGGCGCGGGCGGCTCGATGCGCCGCGCCGCGACCGCCGCCAGCCCGAAGGCGAGGGCGCGCAAGCCGGCGGCGAGCTCGCACAGCGCCGGTTGCTCGACGTGCCTGCCGAGCCCGTCGAGGCCGGTGGCGACCTCGGCGAGCCCCGTCTCCCTCGGCTTCCTGCCGTCGAACACCCCGCGCAGGGCCCGCGCCCAGGCGGTCAACACGGCGCTGAGGGCGGCGGCGGGCGGCTCCTGCCCCTCGGGGAGGGTGCCCGTCGGCAGCCGCAGGGTGCGCAGCTCGATCGCGGTGTGCCCGAGCGCGGCGAGCTGCTCGCTCAGCTGGCGCAGGGCGAGGGCCTCGCCGGAGCGCTCCTCGCGCAGCGCGTCGGCGACCGCCGCCAGCCGCTTGTCCGCGGCCCGCAAGGCCCGCACGTCGGGCTGGCGGACCGCGCTCGCCACGTCCTCGCCGATGGTCGCCAGGTCGCGGGCGATCCCGCGCCTCCGGGCGGCGCCCGCGCCGGCGGCCCAGGGCGCCAAAACGGCGGCGAGCAGGCCGTCGGCCGCCAGGGCAGAGCCGAGCCCCAGGGCGACGACCAGCGCTGCCTGCTGGGCGGCTTCGCCGACCGGCGGATGCGAGCACATCCACCAGGCGGTCAGGAGCGCCAGGGGCGCGAGCCGCGCGACCCGGAAGTGGCGCAACAGCGCGACGAGCACAGGCGCGCAGACCAGCAGCGCGAGGGGGCCCGGGCCGAGCAGCGCGCGGACGCTGACGGCGACGATCGCGCTGGTCGCGATCAGGAACAGCCGGGAGATCGCCTGCAGCCCGTCGAAGCCCGACGCCGAGCGGACGAGCAGGACGGCGAACAGCATCGCCTCGAGGCGCATCGCCTCCGGTCCGAGCCACCAGGCCAGACCTCCGGCCCCGAGCAGCTTCACGGGCCAGACCAGGGCCGTCCAGGGCAGTTTCACTCTTCGACGCACGGTTCCTCGCTTCGGGTCCGGCGCCCGCTCAGGGCTCCGGCCTGTCTCCCAGCCCCGGCCCCCAGGTTTCCGCGTAGACCCGCTCCCCGGCTTCGCGGGCGACCGCGACGAAGACCTCCCGGGTGCGGATCACCAGCGCGCTGCTCAAGCCGGCGATCATCGACTCGTGCGCGAGCGCTTCCTCTTCGACCTCTTCCTCGCTGCGGAACCAGCCCGTGCTCCGCACCAGGATCTCCAGCTGGCTGCCGCCCCCCGGCGCGTGGCCCTGCACGAGCTGTTGGCGCAGCTCGACGCGCAGGTCGTCCTCCTCCGCCAGCTTCCCCCGGTCCTTCTCTTCGTGGCGGCGCCGGGCGCTGTCATCGAAGGCCTTGAAGCGATCGACGAGCACCTCGAGGGGAAACAGCTCGAGCTTGCGGCGGAAGGGCCGCGCGGTCGCGTGGACGCGCAGGTGCGCCTCCGACGCGGTGGCGGCGACGTTCCCCGCCCACACCACCGCCTCCTCTTCGAGGCCTTCGACCCCTCGCGGGAGACGCTTGCGGGCATCGTCGATCAACAGGATCAGGTCGTTGCTGTCCGCATCGGGCAGGAACACGATGCAGCCCGCGCTGGCGTGGCTCCGCGCGAGCGGCAGCTCGGCGCAGCCGGCGAGCACGGTGAGGATGGGGAGCAGGAACCTCAACATCGGTCGACCTCGACATCGACCTCGCCCTTGCGGGCCCAGAGCGCCCGGACCAGCCACAGCTGTCCGTCGACGACCTGGATCATGCGCGCCGGATTGTCGATCACACCGTCCTCCCGGTAGGTCACCCCGAGGTCGTCGACCTCGAGAGCGCCGATGCTGCTGTCGTAGTTGAGCATGCGCTCGAGCAGCTCGTCCGTCAGAAAGCTCTTCAGGCTGTCGGGCCGGCTGGTCGCCAGCTTGAAGCGCAGATCGAAGTCCTGCTTGCCGAGCTCGACGGGCTGCGCGTCGGGTCCGATCGGCGGACCCTCGCGCTTGCGCCGGTGGGCGAGCAGCTGCAGGCCGAGCCCGGTCGGAAAGCGGGTCACGATGCGGCTGGCGTAGCTCGTCTCTCCGGGACGCCGCAGCTCGTGGCTCTCGATCAACACCGGAAACTCGTCGACCGTCCCGCTGATGCTGCGGATGCGTCCGTAGGCTTCCTCGGCATAGCGCAGCCGGAAGTGGTCGGCGATGCGCCTCCAGATCGACTGCAGGCGCCTGTGCTGCGTATAGAAGCGGTACAGCGTGACCGCCACGCCCCCTCCCCCGACGACGACGAACAGGGCCAACGCGGGGATCAGCAGCTGGTCCACGCTTCCTCCGTAGGCCTGCGATCGAGAGGAGACACCGGGCTACTCGCGGTCGAGCCGGTCGAGATTCGAGAGCGTCAACCGCAGCTCGCTGACGCACTGGGCGAGCACCTGCGCCTGATAGAGGCAGACCGTCCCGCCGAGGTAGGCGCTCAGACAGGTGAAGAGCGTGCCGACGATGATGTTGACCGCCTGGATGCCTCCACCGGACTGGACGACCTGCACCGCTCCCGCGATCGCGACTCCGCTCGCGACGATGATGCCGAGCACGAAGATCGTCCAGGCCAGGCCGATCAGGCGGCGGGTCTTGCTCGCGCCGCGCCGGACCTCGTAGCCGGAGGCAGCGCTCTTGGCTTCCCTCGCCATCCGATGCAGACCGCGCGAGACCCTGCTCCACTCGAACACGTACAGCCCGAACAGGAGGCTCAGCCCGAGCGCGAGCACGCCGAGGCCGATGCCGACCGGCAAGGTGGCCGGCGCCGTGTCCGGGGAGTCTACGTGCAGGTAGGCGAACAAGGCGATCGCGATGACGACCGCCCCGATCCACGTGAACATCAGCGCCCGCGCATTCCACACGAACTTGTCGCCGCTCAGCGAGGCGATCACCGTCGAGGCCGCGGGCTTGCCGCCCGAACGCCGGCCGCCGCCCCCGCGGGATCCCCAGTCGATGTCGTCGATGTCGCCGCCGAGACGGCTCGAGGGCGGGTCGAAGGGGCTCTTCGGACGCGGGATGCTCGTGCGCGAGGTGCGTCCGGGCCGGTCGAAGCGGGACGTGCCGGAGCGCGGGCCGTAGTCTTCGCGCTCGATCGGTGCCTGCTCGCGGCCCGTGCGGCGGAAGCGCGAGGTCTCGATCCGCGACTTGCGGTCGAAGCTGGAGCTGCGCGGCTCGGAAACGGCCGGATCGGGCGAGTCGAACACCGCCGGGCCTTCGACCATGCCCTCGCGGGCGGGGGCGTTGATGCCCGGTGCCTTCCAGCCGCGTCCGGTCGGACGGGAAGGCGGTCGCGAGGGCGGTCGTGACGGGGGCCGTGGGGGCCCGGCCTCGGCGACCGTGGCGACCGACATCTTCATGCCGCACGGGCAGTTGACGTACTCCGCCCCTTCGGGTGCGCGGAGCACCTGACCGCACTCGCAGTGGATCAACATGGGCCGCCTCCGGAGTGCTCGGGCTCTGAACCGCCACTATAGCGCAGGCTCCGCCTCCGATGCCAGGGTCGATCGCCGACGGAAGCGGACGGCTCCGCGCCGGCCACGGCGCGAGGTCCCGCCGGTCCGGCGCACCAGGCGCGCGGGTTCTCGCGGTCGCCGTCGGGTGGCGAACGGGCCTTTACCGGTCCGGGTGCTTCTGGTACGGTTCCCGTTCTTCGGGCCAGAGGAGCCCCCTTTGCCACGCACAGACGAGCGCAGTCCCTACGACGCACGCCCGACCCGGATGACGCCCGATTTCCTCGGCAACGCGGACGGTTCCTGCCTGATCGAGGTCGGCCGCACCCGGGTGCTGTGCAGCGCCAAGGTCGTCGACCGGGTGCCACCCTTCATCCAGTACGGGGGTTGGCTGTCGGCGACCTACGCGATGCTGCCGGCATCGACCGTCAGCCGCAAAGACCGCTCCTCCCACCGGCCCGACGGCCGCGCGGTCGAGATCCAGCGCCTGATCGGCCGCACCCTGCGCGGGGCGGTCAACCTGCGCAAGCTCGGCGGCTTGACCCTGTGGATCGACTGCGATGTGATCGAGGCCGACGGCGGCACGCGCACCGCCTCGATCACCGGCGGCTACGTCGCGCTGGCCCGGGCGGTCTCGAAGCTGACGAAGGCCGGCAAGCTGAAGACCAACCCCCTGCGCCGCCAGGTCGCCGCGCTGTCCGTCGGCAAGACCGACGCGGGCTGGCTCGTCGACCTCGACTACAGCGAGGACTCGAAGGCGGTCGTCGACATGAACCTGGTCTGGGCCGAGGGCGGCCTGCTCGAGGTCCAGGGCACCGGCGAGCGCGGCCCCTTCACCCCCGCCGAGCTCAGCGAGGCGGTGTCGGTGTGCGAGGCCCCGATCCAGCAGCTGTTCGCCCTGCAGAAGGAGTGCATCGAGGCATGAAGGCGGTGCTCGCGACACGCAACCCGCACAAGGTCGAGGAGATCCGCAAGATCTTCCCGTACCGCTGGCTCAGCCTCCGCGACTTCCCCGACATCCCCCCGACGGTCGAAGATCTGCCGAGCCTCGAGGGCAACGCCCGCAAGAAGGCCCTCGAGGTCGCGCGCGCCTCGGGGTTGCCGGCGGTCGCCGACGACACCGGCCTGTTCGTCACCGCCCTCGACGGCAGGCCGGGCGTCTACTCGGCCCGCTACGCCGGCGAGGACGCGAGCTACGCCGACAACTGCGCGAAGCTGGTGCGGGAGCTCGAGGGGAAAGCGGACCGCGGGGCGGCCTTCCGCTGCGTCGCGGTGTACGCCGAGCCGGACGGCACCTGCGTCGTCGCCGAGGGGCGGATGGCGGGCGAGATCCTCGCGACGCCCCGCGGCGCGAACGGCTTCGGCTACGACCCGCTGTTCTTCGTGCCCGCGCTCGGACGCACCCTGGCCGAGCTCGAGCCGGCCGAGAAGAACGCGATCAGCCACCGCGCGAGGGCGTTCACCGCGCTCCAGGAGCGGATGCGCGAGCGCAGCAACGAGGAGGGGTGATGGACCCCGCGACGATCCGCAACTTCTGCATCATCGCCCACATCGACCACGGCAAGTCGACCCTGGCCGACCGCTTCCTCGAGCTGGCGGGCGCCGTCTCGGAGCGCGAGGCGAGCGACCAGATGCTCGACGACATGGACCTCGAGAAGGAGCGGGGGATCACGATCAAGGCGAAGGCGGTCACCCTCCACCACACGCACGAGGGCACCGACTACACCCTGAACCTGATCGACACCCCGGGCCACGTCGACTTCTCCTACGAGGTCTCGCGTTCCCTGGCGAGCTGCGAGGGCGCCCTGCTGCTCGTCGACGCCAGCCAGGGCATCGAGGCCCAGACGGTCGCGAACATGTACCTCGCGATGGAGGCCGAGCTCGAGATCATCGCCGTGCTGAACAAGGTCGACATGGTCGCCGCCCGGCCCGAAGAGGTCGCGGACGAGATCCACAGCACCTTCGGCATGGAGCCGGACGAGATCTACAAGGTCAGCGCGAAGTCCGGTCTCGGCGTCGACGCCCTGTTCAAGGCCGTGATCGAGCAGATTCCCCCGCCCGCGGGCGACTCCGACGCGCCGCTGCGGGCGATGATCTTCGACTCGAACTACGACGAGTTCCGCGGGGTCACCGCCTACGTGCGCGTGGTCGACGGCGCGATCGAGAAGGGCCGCAAGGTGATGTTCATGGGCACGGGCTTCAGCTACGAAGTGCTCGAGCTCGGCATTTTCGGCCCCGAGAAGCAGCCCCGCAAGCGGCTCGGTGTCGGCGAGGTCGGCTATCTCATCTGCGGCATCAAGGAGATGACCGACGTCAAGGTCGGCGACACGGTCACCGACGCGAAGCACAGCGCGACCGAGAGCCTGCCGGGCTTCAAGGAGCCGCAGTGCATGGTGTACTGCGGGCTCTATCCGTCGAACAACGCCGACTTCCCCGACCTGCGCAAGGCCCTCGACAAGCTGAAGCTCAACGACGCGAGCTTCACCTACCAGGCCGAGACCAGCGATGCGCTCGGCTTCGGCTTCCGCTGCGGCTTCCTCGGCCTCCTGCACATGGAGATCGTGCAGGAGCGGCTCGAGCGCGAGAGCTCGGTCAACGTGATCCAGACCGCGCCGAACGTCACCTACCTGGTCGAGACCACCGACGGGGAAGAGGTGCGCGTCGAGCGCCCGGCGGCGCTGCCGGATCCGAACCACATCACCGCCTTCAAGGAGCCGATCGTCGCGCTCTCGCAGATCATCCCGACCAGCGCGGTCGGCGCGATCATGCAGCTGAACACCGACCGGCGCGGGATCTACAAGAAGACGGAGTACCTCAGCGCGCAGCGGGTGATCCTGCACTACGAGCTCCCGCTCAGCGAGATCATCTACGACTACTACGACCAGTTCAAATCGGCGACCCGCGGCTTCGGGACGATGGACTACGAGATCATCGACTACCGCGAGGCCAACCTGGTCAAGATGGACATCCTGGTCAACTCGGTGCGGGTCGATGCCCTGTCGACCATCGTGCACCGCGACAACGCCGAGCACATCGGCCGCAAGCTGATCGTCAAGCTGAAGCGCTCGATCCCGCGGCACATGTTCAAGATCCCGATCCAGGCGGCCCTCGGCGGCCGGATCGTCGCCCGCGAGACGATCTCGGCCCTGCGCAAGAACGTCACCGCGAAGTGCTACGGCGGCGACATCACCCGTAAGCGGAAGCTGCTCGAGAAGCAGAAGGCCGGCAAGAAGCGCATGAAGGCCGTCGGCAACGTGCAGATTCCCCAGAAGGCTTTCATGGCGGTACTCTCGACGCGCGCCGACAAGTAGCGCGCCGGCGGACGGGAGGGGACGTGGCCAAGCGACGCCGCAAACGCAAGAAGAAGCAGGCCGAGAAGGCCGAGCAGCCGGCCGCGGAGGTCGAGGCCGAGGCGCCGGAAGAGGCCGAGGCGGCGGAAGAGGCCGAGGCGGAAGCGCCCGACGAGGTCGAGCCCGCGAGCGCTGCCGCGCCCGACGAGGAAACGGCCGCGCCCGACGAGGCGGCGGAGCCCGAGAAGGGCGCCGTCAAGAGCCTCGGCGACACCTTCCGCACCCTCGGCAGCTACCTGGGCTGGAGCGAGGATCCCGAGCTGCGCGACCGCGCCCGGCGCAGCTCGCGGCGGAAGAACGGGCTGCTCGCGAGCCTCGAGCCGCTGCTCGGGGCGTTGATCCTGGCGCTGCTGGTCCGGCACTTCGCGCTCGAGGCCTTCGTGATCCCGACCGGCTCGATGGCGACGAGCCTGCTCGGCGAGCACGTCACGCTGGTCTGCCAGGAGTGCGACGTCGACTTCAAGGTCGGCAGCCCCTTCGGCAACCCGGAGCAGCCGCAGCCCCCGATGTTCACCGGGCCCTGTCCCGACTGCGCCTCGCCGATCTCGGTGACGACCACCGACGGCATGGACCTCGACTTCCCGTGCCCGTACTGCGGCACCGAGGTGTCGCCCTCACAGCTGCAGCGGGTCTCCGGCGCCTACCCGGTCTTCCACCCGGAGTGTCCGAGCTGCCAGGCGCTGGTCGAGGCGGCGCCGGCGCGGGTGCGCGGCTGGACCGGGCGCGGCTACGACAGCAGCTTCACCAGCCTCGCCAAGGACCTGGTGTGGGGTGACGTCGTCGGCGGCAACAAGATCGTCGTCAACAAGACGGTCTACCTGTGGCGCGATCCGGCCCGCTGGGAGGTCGTGGTCTTCAAGTTCCCCGACGACGCCTACACGACGTATATCAAGCGCCTCGTCGGGCTGCCCGGCGAGCTGTTGCGCCTGCGCAACGGCGACCTCGAGGTCGACGGCGCGCTGGTGCCGCGGCCGCTCGAGATCCAGGAGGCGATCTGGGTCGAGGCCGGGGCGCGCGCGGCCTTCCGCGACGAGCTCGGGAGCGATCCGTGGGCGTCCCCCGACGGCGGCTTCGCGCACATCGGCCACGACTTCGCGGTCGACAGCCTGGGGCGCGCCCCGGACGAGCCGGCCCGGCTGCTGTTCGAGGCGCAGATCCTCGAGCACAACTCCTACAACGTGCGCAGCGAGACCGAGCTGCCCTCCTTCCTCGAAGGGCCGGGCGACTACGACGCCGACGCGCGGCCGGTCGGCGATCTGCGCCTCGGCGCCTCGATCGCTCCGCTCGAAGGCGCGGGCGGGGTCGAGCTCGTGATCCTCGAGGTGCTCGGCCGGGACGAGAGCAGCCTGCGCGAGCGTCGTTACCGGGCGCGGATTCCGGTCGCCGAGGCGGGGCCCTGGCAGCTCCTGCTCGACGACGAGCTGGTCGCCGAGGTCACGCGGGCGCCGCTGCCGCTGGGAGAGGCGGCCGACCTGGTGTTCTGGAACGCGGACGACCAGCTGGTGCTCAAGCACGGCGATGACGTCGTCTTCCAGCACGTCTACGACGGCGGCAGCGGCCTGACGCACTCCTCGCGTGTCGGCCTGGCCGCCTGGGGCATCAAGGCCGAGCTCGACGCTCCGACGCTGCACCGCGACGTGCAGTACACCGACAACGGCTCGATGCCGGAGGAGCCCCTCGGCGAAGGGCGCTACTTCGTGCTCGGCGACAACTCCGCCAATAGCCTCGACGGCCGCGACTGGGGGAGCTTCTCCGAGCGGCTCCTGGTCGGCAAGGCGGTCGCGGTGTTCTGGCCGGCCCACCCGTGGGATTGGCAGATGCGGTGGATCCGCTGACAGAAGTTTTCCACACCGGGCCGGAGAGCTGGATTCCGATGCAGGACCACCGAGACACTGAAGAAGGCGGGCTCCCGGAGAACGCCAACAGTGCTGGCCCGAGTTTTCCACAGACTCTCCACGCCTCGGGGAAGGATGGCGGCCCCAGCGCCGCGCCACTTCTCGACGTTCGTTCCCTGACCATGACTTACGGCAAGCGCACCGTGGTGGAAAACGTCAGCTTCCAGGTCTGCCCGGGAGAGGTGGTCGGGCTGCTGGGGCCGAACGGCGCGGGCAAGACGACCACCTTCCGCATCGCCCTCGGGCTGATCACCCCGAAGAAGGGCCAGGTGCTGTTCCGGGGCGAGGACATCTCGCACCTGCCGCTGTACAAGCGCGCCCGCCTCGGGATCGGCTACCTGCCGCAGCAGAAGTCGGTGTTCCGCAACCTCACCGCCTTCGAGAACATCCTCGCGGTCGCCGAGGTGACCGGCATGCCGCGCAAGAAGCGCAAGACCTACGCCCGCGAGCTGCTCGACGAGTTCGGCCTCGGGCACGTCGCCTCGACCCGCGCCGAGCGCCTGTCCGGCGGCGAGAAGCGGCGGCTCGAGGTCGCGCGGGCGCTGGTGACCGAGCCCCGGCTGGTGCTGCTCGACGAGCCCTTCGCAGCGATCGACCCGATCCAGGTCACCGGTCTGCGGAAGCTGATCTTCGGGCTGAAGGCGCGTGGGATCTCGGTGCTCTTGACCGATCACAACTCGCGCGAGACCCTGTTGACCATCGACCGGGCCTACCTGCTCAACCAGGGGCACATCCTGGTCTCCGGGAAGCCCGACGAGATCCTCGCCGACCCGCAGGCGCGCGAGGTGTACTTCGGCGAAGACTTCAGCCTGTAGGAGCGTCGCATGGCAGAAAAACCGGGACCGGAGGTGTGGGCGAAGTCTGCGCTGGTCGGCGCTGCGGGCTGGCTGGTCCCCGGCTTCGGGCACCTGCTGCTCGGGCGCAAGCTCAAGGCCGGGCTGTTCTGCGGCCTGATCTTCGCCTGCTACCTGATCGGCTACGCGATCTCCGGGGGCACCTGCGTCAACCGCCGGGACCATCCCTACTCCTACTACGCCCAGGTCGGCGTCGGCTCGCTGACGCTGTGGCTGAACTCGATCCATACGGCCGAGGAACCTCGGCGCCCGACCTCGCGACAGACCGCGTTCCTGCCCGGGACCTCGGTGCGGGAGGCGACGCCGGTACGGTGCGTGGCCTGCGGGCGCATCGAGGAGCTGCCGGCGGGCGGGCTCGTAGCGCCCTGCCCCGAGTGCGGCGGACGCAAGCACAAGCCGGTCCGCCACCTGTACGTCCCGGGCCTCGACCTCGGGCTGCTCTACACGATGGTCGCCGGCCTGCTCAACCTGCTGGTCGCCGCCGACGCCTTCGACCAGGCCGGGAGGCGCTGATGCTGCTCGCCCATTTCCTCTTGCTCGTGCCGATCGCCGCCGTGGTCGCGCTGGTGCTGTCCGCGCTGAAGCTCGACGACTGGGAGGACATCCGGCGCCAGGCCGTGCGCTCCTTCACCGCCATGGTCGTCGGGACGATCGCCTTCGCCGTCGCGGTCGAGCTGTTCACCCTGACGATCTGAGCGGAGCGCGGAGCTTTGTTTCCGGTCGCGGCCTTTGTTTCCGGACGGGCGGGGACTATTCTTAGACTGAGTCCATCTACTGCCCGGAGCCGAGCCGTGACCCGTTTTTGTTCCCATTGTGGACAGCCCCTGGGCCCGAATGGTCAACACGCCGGAGGCGCCGTCGCCGTCGCGGACGCCGCCCAGGGCGGTGCCGCCGCGCCTGCCGCTGCGGCTCCCCCCCAGCAGGCCCCCGTCGCGCCGGTTCCGCAGCAGCAGGCTCCCGCCCCGGCTCCGCCGCAGGTGCCGGTTCCGCAGCAGCAGGCGTCGGCGCCGGAGCAGCAGGCGCCGGTTCCGCAGCAGCAGGCTCCCGGCCCGGTTCCCCAGCAGGCCGACGCCAAGCCGGCTCCCGCAGCGGTCGACGACAAGGCTGCCGAGCCCGCCCCGGACGAGCCGAAACCCGACGAGGACAAGCGCCCCGCGCCGATGCTCGACGCCGCCCCGCCCGCTTCGCCCGACCCGGCCTGGTACGCCGACGTGCTCGGCAAGCTCGGGGTCGAGCTCGCGGCGGGCGAGCTGTGCGTGCTCGCCGCCGACAAGCTCCCGCCGAAGGCTGGCGATGAGGCGGCGATCACCCAGCACATGCGCAGCTACATCGCGCACTTCGCGCTGCTCGAGGGCACCGGCGCCGAGCCGAAGGTGCTGACCCGCTCGATCGGCGCGGCCCACCCCGGGGCGAACACGGGGTCGGCGCTGTGGCTGCACCAGCAGAGCTTCCCCTGCACGATGCTGCGCGACACCGAGCTCGGGCCGACCCGCGGGGCAGCGGTGCGCGCGGCGGACCTCGAGTGGAGCGACAAGCCGGTCGTCGGCTCGACCCGCAAGCCGATCCGCTCGACCCTGGTCGTCGCCGGCCGCCGCACCCGGCCGGGCAACAGCGAGAGCATGAGCGTCCCGCCCCAGACCTTCCGCGCCATCAAGGACGCGGCGACCGGCAAGGACGTCCAGTTCGCGCTGGCCTACTACGCGTAGAACGCCCCACGCCTTGTCCCCGCCACGCCGCTGGCTATGATGGCCGCTCGGCGGCATCCCTGGGAGGACCGATGGCGGAGGGACGCAACGCGCCCTGCCCCTGCGGCAGCGGGCGGAAGTTCAAGAAGTGCTGCGGACGACCGGGCCGCCAGAAGGCGCCCCCGCCTCCGGATTCCGGGGAGCGCAGCCTCGCGCGGAAGGTGGCCGGGAGCCATCGCCTGGTCAGCGAGCAGGTCCTCGACTTCGGTGTCGATCCCTACGACCCGGTGGTCCTCGAGCTCGCCGCCCTCGCCCGCCGGGGCGCGGGCATGCAGAGCCTGAAGGATCTGTTCGCCCGCGGCCTGCGGCGCCACGCGGACGCTCGCGCGCGGGCCCGGACGGCCGCGCTGCTCGAGGGCCTGCCGCGGCTCTCCAGCGAGGACCGCGAGCTGGTGCGGCTGAGCTGCGTCGCCCTCGAGAATCCGCTGATGCCCCCCGCCGCGGTCGGCGCCCTCGAGCTCCTCTACCGCAAGCACCTCGGCACCCAGGTGGTCGCCCTCGACACCGCGCGCAAGGCCGAGGCCGCGGCCCTGGAGCGGTCCCTGGCCGAGGCCACGGTGACCGCCCGCAAGGCGCGCAGCGAGCAGGCCTTCAGCGCGCTTGTCGTGCTCCTGTCCGAGCGCGGGGCAGGGGCGCTGCCGTACCTGGAGCCGCTGCTCCTGCCCGAGGGCCCGGGCCCGGAGAGCCTCGCGGCCCTGGCGCTGGTCGCCTCCCTCCCCGGCCAGCGCGCCCTCAACCTGCTGGTCGAGGTGCGGGCGCGCTGCGAGGAGCCGCGTTCGCGGGAGGCGCTGGACAGCGCGCTCGGCGCGCGGGAGGAAGCTCCGCAGGCCCTGCTCTACGCCCTGCGCCAGCCGCACCGCCCGCCAGCCCAGCGGCTCGCCCTCGGGGAGGCCCTCGTGCGGCTGCGCGCGGAGGAGGTGCTGCCGAGCCTGCTCGCCGACCTGCTCGGGACGGGACCCTGGGCCGAGCCCCCCGCGCCCGAGACCCTCGCGCGCCGGGCGGGGCTGGTCGAGGCGCTCGGCGACCCGCGCGCCTTCGGCAGCCTGCTGTTCGCCGCCGAGCACCTGTCCGGCCCGGTGAAGGACGCCCTCGCCGCGCTCTGGGGGGAACGCTGGAGCGCGGCCCTCGCCAGCCGTGACGGCGAGGTGCGGGTGCTGGTCGAGGACCCGGCCTACCGGGCGGTGCCGGTCAACACCCAGGCCGCGCGCTGGACCCGGGTCGAGCGCTTCGAGCAGCCCGCCGGGGCGGTCCTCGAGGCCGGCCCCGAGGCCTGGTACGAGCGCCTGCAGTGGCTGCGGCCCGCCGACATCGCGGCCCGCAGCGAGGCGGAGGAGGCGCTCTCCGCCCGCTTCACCCAGCTGCGTGCGCAGCGTCCGCCCAGCGACGAGCGCGCCGCCCTCGACCTCGAGCGCATGTGGCTGTGGACCGCCACGGACGAGGGCGAGCCCCCGGCGGTCCTCTGGCTGCGCGAGCGCTGCCGCTTCCCCGGTGGCTTCGCCGCCACCCAGCGCCGCGAGGCCCGGGCTGACTGGCTGCGCGAGGCACGCGGCCTGGAGGTCGAGCGCCCCGCCCTGGCGAGCAGGATCTACCGGGCGCTGCTCGCCGTCTTCCCCGGCGAGCCCTTCGCCCTGCGCGGCCTCGCGCGCCTCGGGG
>JAUIEM010000043.1 GCA_030428695.1 bacterium | reverse complement strand
AGGACAACCAGATCTGGGCCCCGATGGCGCTCAGCGATCGCAAGCTGGTGTTGCGCAGCGGGACGACCCTGAAGTGCCTCGATCTCGCGCAGCCCTGAGTCGCGCGGACTACTCTTCCAGCAGACTACTCTTCCAGCAGACTACTCTTCCAGCAGACTACTCTTCCAGCAGACTACTCTTCCAGCAGACTACTCTTCCAGCAGACTCCGCCAGCCCTCGACGAGGGCATCCGCCGTCCCCGGCCCGGTGCTGTAGATCTCGCCGTACCACGGCTTCGGGGAGTCGTACAGCCAGGGTTCCTCATCATCCCACTCGCTGCGCGGGATGATGTAGCCGATCAGGTCGTTGGCGAGCCCGACCACGGCGTTGATCCGGCCGCCCATCGCCTCGACCAGCGGCGGCCCCGGCGCGGCGTCCGGGAAGTCGGCGCCGGCGGGCCGCTCGACCCCGCCGTAGAACAGCTCCGGATACAGCTCCCCCGGACAGAGCAGCAGCTGCACCCCGCCGAGGCCGAGGACCCCGACCTCGGAGCGCACCGCCCCGTCGTCGAAGCCGCGCGCGACCACCCCCAGCCGGCAGGCGCTGTACAGGGCGAGGTTGTCGAGGGGCCAGCGCAGGGTCTGCGCGCGCAGCGCCAGGCACGGCCGCTCCTCCTCGAGGGCAGGCGCGCGCAGTCCGGCGAGGGCGGCGTCCGCCACCAGCCTCCCGAGCCGGGTGCAGCGTTCGAAGCTCGGCTCGCGGGAGGTCGTGCCGTCCCCCATCGGCACCTCGACCCCCAGAGGCGACATCAGCCCGCCGACCGCGCCGGCCAGGAACACGCAGGGGCCGCCCCAGCCCTCCTCCATGCGCTCGCGCAGCGGGTGGGGGAAGTCGGAGCTGAGCTGCGTGTTGCGGGAGCCGAGGGCCTCCGGGTGGTTGCCCCAGATCACGACGCTGCCCAGGCCCACCCCGTCCGGGCTCTCGAAGCCGAGCACGGTCAGGGAGTCGTCCATCACGTACGGCGGCCGGTTGTCGCGCATCAGGTTCCGGTACAGCGTCTCCCCCGACCGCCCGCCCCCCCGGGCGGGCGCGGCGGCGACGGTGCGCGCGGCCCGCAGCCGAGCGGGCTGCAGCGTCCGCACCGCGTCCCCGACCGCGGCGAGGGCGCGGGCGTGGACGGTGTCCGCCCAGACCGGGTCGCGCCCGCTGGACAGGCGCCCATCCCCCCACAGGCCGACGAAGTCGGGGCCCTCGTGGTTGTGGGTCGCGCACAGCGCCAGGTAGTCGATGCCCCAGGCCGCCGGGAGCCGCTGGCGGAGGGCGATGGTGTCGGTGTAGAGCAGGCCGACCAGGTCGAGGACGACCAGCCCGATGCGGTGCGTCCCGTCGTCGAACACCACCGCCCGCGCCTGGACGGGGTCGTGCACGCCCTCCGCCGCCCGCGACAGCCCGAAGCCCGCGATCCACACCGGGCGCCCCGCCTCGAGCGCGGGGGTGATGTCCCGCTGCCCGAAGCCGACCCGGAACCTGCCCACGGCGACGCTGTCCGGCGCCAGGCGCAGGTCGACGGAGTAGCCGGGGAAGGCGGCCCGCGGCGGGATCATGAACCAGCCGTACAGCAAGAGCGCCACCAGGGGCAGCGCGAGCAGCCAGCGCCAGCGGCGGCGCCGGCTCATCGTCGGGCTTCCGAGGGGGGTGGCATCGGTGGACCATCCTGATCTGAGGTTCGGATCTTACGCGCCGGACAGGCGGGCGGAATCCGGGCAAACCGCACCTACGCCAGAATCCAATGTAGTGGCGGGGTTTACCCCCGCCTTCCGTCTGCCAGGGAGAGCTCCACTGTCGTGGTGAGATCTTCCCCCCGCCTTGCGCTGCGACGGAGAGCATAGCTGGGGAAGCTCGACGGCGAAAGGCCGACCCGCGAGCGACAACGAGACCCTCCCGCGCTTGCTCCCGTCGTGTATGATCGGCCGCCGTCCACCACCGAAAGCGACGCGCTCCGCGCGCGGATCTCACGCCTGGAGGAAGCGATGCTCGAGCTGTACACCACCACCGATCCCCTGACCAGCGCCCTCGCGCTGGCCCTCGCCCTCGGGGTGCTGTGCTGGCTGTTGTCCCTGCTCACCCGCGAGTACTCCTGGGTCGACCGCCTGTGGTCGCTCACGCCCCCGCTGTTCGCGCTCCACTTCGCCGGCCACGCGGGCTTCGCGGACGTGCGCCTGAACGTGATGGCCGGCCTGGCCGTGGCGTGGGGCGCGCGCCTGACCTGGAACTTCGCGCGCAAAGGGGGCTACGCGCCGGGGGGCGAGGACTATCGCTGGGCCGAGGTCCAGCGGCGGCTCGGGCCGGTCGGCTTCCAGGTGCTCAACGCGACCTTCATCGGCCCGCTGCAGAACCTGCTCCTGCTCGGGCTCGCGGTGCCCGCCTACTACGCCGGGGGCGCCCCCCTGGGCGCGACCGACGCCGTCGCCCTCGCCCTGTTCCTGCTCTTCCTGCTCGGCGAGACCGTCGCAGACGAGCAGCAGTGGCGCTTCCAGAAGTCCAAGAAGGCCGCCCGCGAGGCCGGACTCCCCCACCCGCCCTTCCTGACCCGCGGCCTGTTCCGCTACTCGCGGCACCCGCACTACTTCTGCGAGCAGGCGCTGTGGTGGAGCTTCTACCTGTTCTCCGTGGCGAGCGCCGGCTGGCTGCACCCCGGCATCCTCGGCCCCCTCTGCCTGACCCTGCTGTTCCAGGGCTCGACCGCCCTGACCGAGCAGATCTCCCTGAAGCGCTACCCGTCCTACGCGGCGTATCAGCGGACGACCAGCCGCCTGCTGCCGTGGTTCCCCGGGGTGGGGGATGAGGTGGGGGATCGCCACAGCCCTCCCGCGGAAGACGCACGGCCCGCGTAGGTCCTAGTATTCGGTTTGGAGGAACTCCCACAAGGAGGCTGGACCATGGCCGAGGCGGCAACGAGCTACCCGCATATCACTTTGCGCGACAACGTTCCGATCATCACGGGGACTACGGTCAAAGTGATCGAGCTCGTGCTCGACAAGATCGCCTACGGATGGAGTCCGGAGGAGACGCACCTCCAGCATCCGGATCTCACCTTGGGGCAGATACACTCAGCCTTGGCGTACTACTGGGATCACGCCCAGTCCCTTGACGCCGCTGTCGAGCGGACTCTCGAGGAAGGCGAGCAGCTTCGTCGCGTGACACCCGTTCCGCCCCTCATTGCCCGGCTGAACGCCCAGGGACTTCTTGGTTGACGATTCAGTTCTACATGGATGTCCATGTAAAATATGGCCTGCTGATCGAAGCGACGCGAAGGCAACGCAGTGGCGAACAACCTGGAGTTGATCGCTAAAGCGGCCACGCTCGACGACTTGGTCGATCAGGTAGTTCATCTTCCCGTGTAGGTACCTCGGCGTGAGTTACACAGCAGTGCTGCGCGAACATCGATGCTACGGTGTGTATCTCAATGTAGGGGCCGGGTTTACCCCCGCCCGCGGGAGGGGGTAAACCCCTCCCCTACAAGCAGAAACTGGCGTAGATCGACGCCACTTGATGCTGGCCGCCACCGCCAAGATCGGCCTGATTCAGAGGCTCTCACCGATCCGCCATACAACTCACGCTCGGGCCTCGATCAGATCAGGGTCGGTCTCGCCATCGCACTCGCCATCGGCCATCCGACATCGATCATCGGCCTCGCGATCGCGATCGGGCTCGGAGGAGAACGCAGACGGCCTACCAGCCACCAGAGCCGTCCGCCCGAGGTGTTCAGCGTCAACAAGCAGAACCCGAAGTCGACAAGCCTCCCGCGCAGGGTCTCGGCGTCGCCCTTGTGGACCGCGCCGATCGACAGCCAGCTTGACAAACAGCCCTGCCCTCCCCGAGGAAAACCTGGCGACGTTCGAGGTTCGCGAAATCGCCCTCTCCAACTCCGCCCCCAACGCACTGGGCGCCCTTCCGCCTTCGCCACCTCTTCCGTAGATGCATAGTGACCTCAGCGTAGGTTCTGTGCCGCGAAGGATGTTGCTTCCCGAAGTACAACCCCTCCCCTACATGCTTGTCTTGTGACTGCTCGAAATTCCTGTAGGGGCGGGGTTTACCCCCGCCCGCCGAGCCTGGACAGAACGTACGCGGAGGTCAGTAGACCCACCCCCCCGTTATAGTAGAGCCACCCCGCCGATCGAGAGAGTCCCCGTGTACTGCACCGCCTGCGGCCAGCCCAACCCCGACGACGCCCGCTTCTGCGCCGCCTGCGGCGCCCCGCTGAGCACGCCCCTGCCCAGCCTGAGCGACCGGCGGACGGCGCCGCCGCGGGCGATCCCCGCGCACGAGAGCCTGAGCGGCAAGGCGACCGGCGAGCTGTTCGCGGTGCGGGAGGTCCCGACGGGCGGCCTGGCGGTGCCGCGGACGAAGGTCAGCTTCCAGAGCATCCGTCTGCCTGGCGAGGCGGAGGGCGCCGCCCTGTACGAGGCCTTCGTCGGCCAGGTCATCGCCGGCTACCGCATCGAGAAGAAGCTCGGCCAGGGCGGCATGGGCGCGGTCTTCCTCGCCACCCACCTGCAGCTCGAGCGCCGGGTCGCGATCAAGGTGCTGCCGCCGGTCCTGTCCCACGACGACAAGATGACCGAGCGCTTCCGCACCGAGGCGCAGACCCTCGCCCGGCTCGACGACCCGGGCATCGTCGCGCTGTACGACATGTTCAAGGTCGCCGGCCTGTTCTGCATCGTGATGGCCTTCGCCGACGGCGGCTCGGTGCTCGACCTGTTGCGGGACAAGCGCCACATCCCGCCCCGTCAGGCGGCGGAGCTGATCGCCCAGGCCGCGCGGGCGCTGTGGCGGGCGGCGCAGCGGGGCGTCCTGCACCGGGACATCAAGCCGGACAACCTGCTCTTGACGGCCGAGGGCCGGGTGAAGATCGCGGACTTCGGTCTCGCCAAAGCGGCCGAGGCCTCGGTGGAGCTGACGAAGACCGGGGCGATGATGGGCACCCCGGCCTACATGTCCGTCGAGCAGTGGAAGGACTCGCGCACCGTCGACCACCGCAGCGACCTGTACAGCCTCGGCTGCAGCCTCTACCAGATGCTGACCGGCAAGCCTCCGTTCGGCGGTCCGTCGACCCTGAACTTCTTCACCCAGCACCTCAACGAGCAGCCCCCGGACCTCCGCGCCTTCCGGCCGAAGCTTCCGGAGCCGCTGATCGCGATCGTCGAGAAGCTGATGGCGAAGGAAGCGGACGCGCGCTTCGCGACCGGGGAGGCGCTCGCCGTCGCGCTCGAGGCATTCCTGGCCGGGGAAGCAGCGGAGGCGCCGGAGGCCACCGTGCATGTGCCGTCGGCGGCGCGGCCGCGGGTGGCGACGGTCACGAAGCCTGCGCCGGAAGCGACGGTGGAGACGCCCGCGCGGGTGCCGACGGTCGCGAAGCCTGCGCCAGAGGCGACGGTGGAGACGCCCGCACGGGTGCCGAGGGTCGCCCGCCCTGCGCCGGAGGCGACCGTGGAGACGCCCCGGGTGCCGACGGTCGCCCGCCCGGCCCCGGAGGCGACGGTGGAGACGCCGGTGCGCGCCAGGCGTCCGGCCCCGGAGCCGACCGTCCAGACCCCTGCGCCCGCGGGGCCCCCGCGGGCCAGGAATGCCGCTCCCGCCATGCCCGCGCCTCCTTCCAGCGGTGACCCCGCCGCACCGGCCACACCTCCGCCGCCTCCGCCCGGCTGGCATGCCGGCGCGCCCGCCCCGCTTCCGCCGCGCGCGCCGACCCAGGCCCTGCCCCAGCCGGCCCCCGGGCCCCTGCCAAGGAAGCCGCTGCCCCCGACCCGGGTGCAGCGCGCTCCGCGCCGCTGGGGCCGCGGGCTGGCCGCAGTAGCGCTGCTCGCCCTGCTGGCCGGGGCGGGGGTGTTCGGCTGGGAGCCGCTGACCCATTGGTGGGAGGCGCGGACGACGCGGGAGCCCGGCCCGCATACTCCCGACACCACCCCACCCGCGATCGCTCGCATCCAGCCCGCCGACGGCAGCCTGTTGACGAGCCGCGAGGTCGAGCTGCGCCTCGCGAGCGAGGAGGATGCCCGCGTCTCCGTCGACGGCGTGCCGCTCGCGGCGCGGGAGCCCGGCCTCTTCGCCGGGAGCATCCGGCTGCGCGAGGGCGAGAACCTGGTGCGCGCGGTCGCCGAGGACCCGGCGGGCAACGCGGAGACGGTGACGGTGCGCTTGACCGTCGACACCCGCCCCCCGACCCTGCGCTGGCTGGAGCCGGCGGCGGGCGCCTGGATGCAGGCCGGGAGCTGCCCGGTGCGCATCGCCTCGGACGCCGACTCCGTCGTGGTCGCGGGCCGGCCCCTGCGCCGGGAGGACGGCGTCTGGACGGGCATCATCCCGGTCCTCCACGGCCTCGACCAGGAGCTGCGGGCCGAGGCCTTCGACCGCGCCGGGCACCGCACGCCGGGCAGCCGCCGGATCTCGGTCGACGGCCGCGAGCCGACCCCGACGATCGTCTCTCCCGCGGACGGCGCGGCCTTCCAGCCCGGCGCGCTGTACGTGACGGTGCGCTGCGAGGGGGCCGACCGGGTCGCGATCGCGGGCGAGCCGGCCACCCGGGTTGCCCAGGTCAAGGATACCTGGGAGCGCGCCCTGCGCTTCGAGGTGGAGGGCAGGCAGACGATCGAGGTCGAGGCCTGGGACTCGGTCGAGAACCGGGGCCGGGCCGCGGTGACCGTGCGCATCGACCAGACCCCGCCGGCGATCAGCTTCCTCCAGCCCGACGGCAGCCTGCCCCTCGGCACCCGCACGCCGGTGGTCGAGGTGCGCGTCGAGGGCGACGACGTCGCCCGCGTCGAGCTCGACGGCGAGCCCGCGACGGAGGTCGGTCCCGGCCGCTACCGCGCGACGCTGGACCTCGGGGCAGGGGTGAGCGTTCACACCATCGCGGCGCGCGCCGTCGACAGGGCGGACAACGAGCACACCGAGCGGCTCGCGATCGAGATCGACACCCGGCCGCCGACGGTGGAGGCCAGCGCGCGCGAAGAAGACGGCGGGCTGGTGCTCGAGCTGTCCGCCGACGAACAGCTCGGCCGGCTCAGCGTCGACGGCCGCCGCCACGCCGTCGGCGGCCGCACGGCTACCGTCGAGCTCAGCGACACCGGGCAGGAGCGCCTGGCGTTGGAGGTCCACGACCTGGCCGGGAACCCGCGGGCGCTGACGGTCGAGGTCAGCCGCGGCGCGCAGGCGCTGCCTGGGCTGACGGCGATCGAGCCCTGGGCGGGCTGGACCCCCGACCGGGCCCAGCGCGACGAGGCGACGCGGCTGAGCCAACCGGTCGCGGTGCACAACACCCAGGGCATGGACTTCGCGCTGATCCCGGCCGGGACGTTCCGGATGGGCTCGCCTGAGGACGAGGACGGGCGCTACAGCGACGAGGACCTGCACACGGTGACGATCAGCCGGGCGTACTACCTCAAGGCGACCGAGGTCACCCAGGGGGAGTTCGCGGAGCTGATGGGCTTCAACCCGTCCTACTTCCAGAACGCCGGCCTCGATGCGCCCGTCGAGCAGGTGACCTGGTACGACGCGGTGATGTTCTGCAACAAGCTGTCGGAGGCGGAGGGGCTCGCGGCCGCGTACACGATCCGTGACATCGAGAAGAACGAGCACGGGAACATCACCGGCGCGTCCGTGGAGTTTCTCGGCGTCGACCGCGAGGGGTACCGGTTACCGACCGAGGCGGAGTGGGAGCGAGCCTGCCGGGCGGGGACGACGACCGCGCTGTACACGGGTCGGCTGACGATCCGCGGCAGCAGTCACGGCCCGGAGCTCGACGCGATCGCCTGGTACGGCGGGAACAGCGGGGTCAGCTACGAGGGAGGCTACGACAGCTCCGGGTGGCCTGAGAAGCAGTTCGAGCACACCCGCGCCGGGACCCACCCGGTCGGACAGAAAGCCAGCAACGGCTGGGGGCTGTTCGACATGATCGGCAACGTGAGGGAGTGGTGCGGCGACTGGTACGACAGCGACGGCTACGTCGAGGGCGCGCGCGACCCGGTGGGGCCGGAGACGGGCGAGGACCGCGTGGGCCGTGGCGGTTCCTGGATCAGCAGCGCCGGGAGGTGCCGCTCGGCCGGCCGCGACTGGGACTGGCCGAGGGTCCCTGGCGGGGGCATCGGCGTCCGCCCCGCAAGGTGTATCCCGTAGCGCTCTTACCCTCATTCCCTCTACGTCTTCTCTTCCGACGCTTCCCGCAGGGCAGGGCAGGCCTGGCACAAGCGCGGGACGGGAACCCGAAGCGCAGCCGGTCTTGGTGTGCACCCCCTCGTCCCTCGGGCGCACACCTGCGGCCGTTCGCCATTCCTCCCTCGTTCCTCGGGAGGAACACCTCACTGACTGACACAACACAGGAGTTGTGGGCGTCATTGCCAGAGGTGAGCCCAAGACTCCCCCCCAATCGGACCATCGCCGTGGACGCGGATGACGGCATCCGCAAACACCGGACTTTGGCCGGAACGTCGTCGGCCCGCGGGGCGGAAGCCAAGGGTGCTGCAATTGCTCGGCCTGTTCCCTTCGCGATTGGCCGAGCGGCTGTTCCTGGCGTTGTCGATCCAACTGCCCCCGGTTCAAGCGGTTCTCGCCCGTCAGCTCCCCGAGCCTGGAGGCGCGCGCGCTTCCTCCGCCAGGAGAGCGCGATAGCCCGCGCAGAAGGTCCCTCCGTGGCGCGGGCCGAGGCGAGACGCAGAGTCATCGGCAACAGCCGCCCGGCTACACGCGAGCGGAGGATCCACCGCCGCCTCTCACCCGAGAGTGTTCAGTGTCCCTCATCGAGCAGAATCAGCTCGAACTCCCGGGTCCCTTGAGGGTCCGTCCACAGGTACCAGACCGCGGGGGCCCCGTCCGCGAGGGCTTCCAACCGTAGGAATCCATCGTCGCGGAGCGCGTCCCCGAACAGGGCCGCGCCCTGCTGGGCGAAGATCTCCTCCTCGATCCCGGCGTAGCCGCGCTCGTTCTCGGTCGGCTCGATCTCGACCCGACCCGCTTCGGTATCGGGACCCCACCGCGTCGACAGCCCACTGAATCGTCGAGCGCGGATGCGACTGAAGCGCACGGGGGTCCGGTAGGAGTGGGAGACCTGCGCACCGACGCGCACCTCGAGCGACGCGATCCGCCCCAGGGGAACGAGCGCGGAAAGCTCCGCGAGCAGAGCGAGATCGGACTTCTCGGCCGCGGCCTCGAAGGCCCGATCGCGCAGCTTCTCACACAACGCGATCTCCTGGGCGGAGACGCCCGTCAAGATGGTCGACGGACCGATCACGACGAGCGGGAGCGCAACGAGCGCGAGCAACAGGACGGCGGAGACGAGCCAAACGCGCCTGCGCGTCCGTGGTTTCGGACCCATGCCATGCCCTCATCTGAGGCTGAGCGCGTAGCCTGCGTTGGTGTGGGCACGCCGTCAACCATGTCGTCAAACTCTCGCGCGCTCTGCCGATGATCGCGCCCGGACCAGCGCCGGGGACGGGACATCCCCGGGCCACCGCCGCTCCCGGCGGACGCCCAGCGCCGGCCTTCGTGCCGTGGCGCGGGTCCCGCCCGGGACGAGGGCGCCCCGCCCGCTCTCCTGCGACGATGCACCCCTCCACGCGCCACAGCACCCCCGATGTGCTATCATCCCCCCACCGCCCCAGCCCGAGGCCCGCATGTACTGCAACGCCTGCGCTGCCCAGAACCCCGACGGAGCCCGCTTCTGCTCCGCCTGCGCCGCCCCGTTGCCCGCGTCTGCCCCGACAATGAGCGATCAGGCGACGCAGGCCTACGCGGCCCCGCCGTCGATGAGCGACGCGCCGACCCAGCGCGACACGCGCACGCCGAACAGCGAGGCTCCCGCGGGCGGCCTGCAGGGCTTCGTCGGCAGCCAGGTCGCCGGCTACCAGATCGAGAAGAAGCTCGGCGAGGGCGGCATGGGCTCGGTGTACCTCGCGACCCAGCTCAAGCTGCAGCGGCGGGTCGCGATCAAGGTGCTGCCGCCCCAGTTCTCCCGCGACCGCTCGTTGCTCGAGCGCTTCGAGCGCGAGGCGCGGGCGGTGGCGACCCTCGACAGCCCGTACATCGTGCCGGTGCACGACATGTTCGAGGCGCGCGGGCTGTACTGCATCGCGATGGGCTATGCGGACGGCGGCTCGGTGCGCGACCTCAAGCGCAAGAAGCGGCGGCTCGACGAGGCCGAGGCGGCGGACCTGATCCGCCAGGCGGCGCTCGGGCTGTGGAAGGCGGCGGAGCAGGGCATCGTGCACCGCGAC
Source organism: bacterium (assembly GCA_030428695.1). The sequence goes on along the minus strand of JAUIEM010000043.1, from coordinate 25,053 downwards.
ATCAAGCCGGACAACCTGCTCTTGACGTCGGATGGACGCGTGAAGATCGCCGACTTCGGGCTCGCCAAGGCCCTCGACGGCAGCTCGAACCTCACGCGCAGCGGGGCGGCGATGGGCACGCCGCACTACATGTCCCCGGAGCAGTGCCGCGACACGGCGACGGCGGATCATCGGGCCGACCTCTATTCGCTCGGCTGCACCCTGTTCGAGCTGTTGACCGGGCGGCCGCCGTTCAAGGCCAGCTCGGCGATGAACCTGATGTTGAAGCAGACGACGGAGGCCGCCCCGGACGTGCGCAGCGTGCGGCCCGAGCTGTCCGAGGGCATCGCCAAGGTGGTCCGCAAGCTGCTCGAGAAGGACCCGGACGCGCGCTTCCAGACCGGCGCCGCCCTCGCCGAGGCGCTGGCGCCGAGCGTCGTGCTGCCGGAGACCGGGCCGCCAGAGCCGCCGCCCCTGCCCGCTCCGCCGCCCCTCCCTCGGCGCAAGAGCCGGGCGGGGCTGCTCGTCGCGGTGCTGCTCGGCATCGCCCTGGTCGCCGGGCTGGGCTACGGACTGGTCGAAGGATGGGGAAGCGCCAGCGCCGGAACCGGCGGCGACAGCACCGAGGCGGCGAGCGAGAGCGCGGAGGTCGCGACGCTGCCGCCCCGGGAACGCTGGGAGCAGCTGCGCGAGCGGGTCGCCGAGGCGCGGATGCGGGCCGAGGAGCGCGCGCGGGGCCAGGCGACGGAGGCGCTGGAGCTGGCCGGCAGGCTCGGCTCGCTGGCGGCCTGGCTGGCCGAGCAGGAGCGCTTCCGCGACGCGGGCTCGGCGCTCGAGCAGGCCCTCGCGACCCTCGAGCAGGTGCCGGCGGCGACGGTGTTCCCGAGCGGCCAGCTGATCCTGCCGGAGGGGAAGGTCGACCTCGCGCTGCGGGAGCGGATCCTGAAGGATGAGCTCCTGACCGAGGAGCACATCGAGTACTTCGAGCGCGCGAGCCTCAGCCTGATCAAGTGGACGCATGGCCAGCCGGAGAAGTCTCCCGGGCCGGTCACCGCCGAGGCGGCGTTCGGGCCGCTCCTCGACCTCGAGCTGTGGGAGCGCACGGGGCTGAGCGGGCGCGACTTCCTCGCGATCTTCGTGCGCGTCGACTCGATGGCCCTGCTCTACGACCGCGAGCGCCTGCGGGAGGGCGAGCTCGCCCTGCGCCGGCAGCGCGAGCTGGTCGCGACGGGGGAGCTCTCGGAGGTGGACTTCGAGCAGGCGATCCGGGATTTCCGCCTGCTGCACGACATCCTGCGCAGCGCCCCGCCGGAGACCCAGAAGATGTACGAGGCCCACGCCGGGCTGTTCGAGGAGCTGCTCAGCGCGCTCGCGCGCCTGCCCTGAGCGCGAGCGAAGCTGCTGGAGGAAGACGTGCGACGCTGGCTGCTGATCCTGCCCTGTCTGTTCCTCCTCGGCTGCCGCGGCGCGAGCCCCCGGCAGCACGAGGCGGTGATGCAGCAGGCGCACCAGGCCTTCGCCCGGGGCAACTACGAGGTCACGCTGCACCTGTGCAACCACGTGCTCGCCGACGACCCCGGCCACAGCGGGGCACGCACCCTGAGCACGGAAGCCTCGCGCATGCTGCTCGAGCGCGACCAGCGCCTCGACCAGCAGCATCCGGGGTTCGGCTATTGAGCGCGACCCGGCACGGGGTCGAGAGCCCCTTCCAGCTGCTGGTCCCCGGCCCGCCCCTCGACCGCTTCATCGCCCTGCTCTGGTACGCCGAGACCAGCGCCCTGGCCCATCCCCGCGAGCGGGTGCTGCCGTACGGGGCGGTCGACTGGCTGATCAACCTCGACAGCGCCCCCCTGCCCCGGCTCGACGCGGCGGGCCGACGCTGCGGGAGCCACCGCGCGGGCATCCTCCAGGGCGCCTGCTCGCGGCCGACGCTGATCGACACCTCGCGCCCCGCCTGGCTGCTCGCGGTCCACTTCAAGCCGGGCGGCGCCTTCCCCTTCCTGCCGATGCCGCAGAGCGAGCTGCTCGACAGCGGCTGCGGCCTCGAGCTGCTCGGCGCCCGCGACGTCGAGCGGCTGCGGGAGCGGGCGGCGGAAGCGCCGGACGCGGCGGCCCGCTTCGCCCTGCTCGAGGACTTCCTCCGCGCCCGCCTGCTGCGCCCCCTGGCCCTGCATCCGGCGGTCGACTTCGCGCTCGCCGAGCTCGACCGCGACCCGAACCGCGCGCTCGACGCGATCGTCGCCCGTAGCGGCTGGAGCGCCCGGCGCTTCCGCCAGGTCTTCCGCCAGCAGGTCGGCCTGCCGCCGAAGCTGTACGCGCGGATCATGCGCTTCCAGCGGCTGCTGCGCAGCGCCTTCGGCCGGCCCCGGGTCGACTGGACGCGGCTCGCCCTCGCCGCCGGCTACAGCGACCAGGCCCACTGCATCCGGGACTTCCGGGGCTTCACGGGCATGACCCCCGGAGCGTGGCGGCGGGCCGCGCCCACCAACCTGCAGCACGTGCCGGTCGGAGCCTGAGATGACGACGAAGGTGCTGATCCCCCTCGACGGCTCGGAGCTCTCCGACGGCGTGCTCCCCCAGGTCCGCGCCCTGTTCGGGACGCGGCCGGTCGAGCTCGCCCTGCTGCGGGTGCTCGAGGGCCGCGTCAGCCCCTACGAAGAGCGCGGCGCCCGCACCGACCAGCTCGGCGAGGGCGACTTCAAGCTGCGCCGCGAGGCCGCCCGCGCGCACCTCGCGCGGCTGGCGGACCAGCTCGGCGCGACGCGTGTCGTCACAACGATCGCCCACGGCGACCCGACCGCGCGCATCCTCGAGCGCATCGCGCAGCTCGGGCCGGACCTGGTCGCGATGGCGACCCACGGGCGCTCCGGGGCGTCCCGCTGGCTGCGCGGCAGCGTGGCGGAGCGCATCCTCCGCCGCTGTCCGGTGCCGCTCCTGATGGCCAAGCCCGGCACCGACCCGGAGCCCGTGCGCCCGCGCTCGATCCTCGTGCCGACCGACGGCAGCGCCTGGGCGGGCAGCGTGGTGCCCGTCCTCGTCGGCCTGGTCGCACCCGAGGGGGTCGAGGTCACCCTGCTGCGGGTCGCCCCGGACAGGAGCGGCGGGGAGGAGGCCCTCCAGGCGGTCTACGAGGCCGACCTGGACGACGACCGCGTGCGCCTGTTCCAGGCCGGCTTCCGGGTGCGGGTGCGGGTCGCGTTTGGCGATCCTGCCGCGACCATCCTCGACATCGCCGACCAGGGCCACGACCTGATCGCGATGACCACCCACGGACGCTCGGGGCTGGGACGCTGGATCTACGGCTCCGTCGCGGAGCGCGTGATCCGGCGTTGCGCCCATCCCTTGCTCCTGATCCGGGTCGCGGCGGGGGAAGAGGGACCGTCGGCTTGAATCCGACCGCTGCCTCGTCCATCCTCTGGTATAGCCAGACGGGAGGAGAGGATGCGGAAGCGGAAGCGCAAACGCAGGGTCAGCGAGGGTCGCAAGGTCAAGGCGCAGGAGCCCTGGGTGGATTGGTACAACCGGGGCAACGACAACCTGCGCCAGGACATGCTGCCCGAGGCGATCATCTGCTACGAGAAGGCGCTGCGTTTGAAACCCGATCTCATCGAAGCGCGGAACAACATCGGGCAGTGCCTCCTGCGTCTCGAACGTTTCGACGAAGCGGTCGAATGCTATGAGGCCCTGGCCCGCCGCGACCCTTCCTCGGTAACCTACAACAACCTCGCGACGGCCTACCTGCATCAGAGCAAATTCCAGGAAGCCCTGGACACCTTCAAGAAGGCTCTGGAAAAATGCGACGATCCCTTCCCGATCTGGACGAACATCGGGGTGTGCTACCACAAGCTCGGGAACTACTCCGAGGCGACCCGCGCCTACCACGAAGGCCTGAAGCACAAGCCCACCGACCACAAGGCGACCGGAAAGCTCTTCAAGGCCGAGAAGATGCTGCGTCAGGCCCGGGAGTTGCTGCGCAAAAAGTCCAGGAAGTCCGAAGAGGAGTGAGCGCGGCGCGCCCGCGCTGACGCCTACACGCAGCAAAGCCGTGGCCTGCGGTAGCATAGGGCCGCGGCTTGTCGTACAATACCGGTTTGCCCCGCCCGAAGGAGACCGGAATGGACCTTTCGATCGTCGTCAACGGCATGCGCTTCCCCAATCCCTTCGTGATCGGCTCGGGCCCGCCGAGCACCAACGCGAAGGTGATCGGCCGCTGCTTCAAGGCCGGCTGGGGCGGCGCCGTCGCCAAGACCGTCGCCCTCGACCGCACCGAGGTGATCAACGTCGTCCCGCGCTACGGCAAGCTCAAGGACAGCACGGGGCAGGTATACGGCTTCGAGAACATCGAGCTGATCTCCGACCGGCCGCTGACCGTCTGGCTCGACGAGTTCCGCGAGGTCAAAGAGAAGTGGCCGGACCGCATCCTGATCGCCTCGATCATGGAGGAGTACAAGAAGGACAACTGGCAGGAGATCACCGAGAAGGTGCAGGAGACCGGCGTCGACGGCCTCGAGCTGAACTTCTCCTGCCCCCACGGCCACCCCGAGCGCCAGATGGGCTCGGCGATGGGCCAGTGCGCGGACATCTGCCAGGAGGTCACCGGCTGGGTCACCGAGGTCGCGAAGATCCCCGTGTGGGCGAAGATGACCCCGAACATCACCGACATCGCGGTGCCCGCGCGGGCCTCCGTGGCCGGCGGCGCGGTCGGCATCTCGGCGATCAACACCATCCTCTCGGTGATCGGCATCAACCTCAAGACCCTGCGCCCCCTGCCGACGGTCGAGGGCATGACCACCCCGGGCGGCTACTCCGGCGCCGCGGTCAAGCCGATCGCCCTGCGCATGGTCAAGCAGGTCAAGGAAGCCCTGCCGGAGATCGAGCTCTCGGGCATCGGCGGCGTCAACACCTCGAGCGACGCGATCGAGATGATCCTGATGGGCGCCTCGACGGTGCAGGTCTGCACCGGCGTGATGGTCAACGGGATGAAGATCGTCAGCGAGCTGTGCGACGGGCTCAAGGCCTTCCTCGAGCAGCACGAGCTGAACAGCGTCGCCGACGCCGTCGGCAAGAGCCTGCCCTACTTCACCACCCATCACGACCTGGTCGAGCGCCTCGCCGCCGCCCGCGAGGCGAAGAAGCTCGCCCGCGAGCTCGCGCGCTCGAACCAGGACGGCGAGTGGGGCAAAGAGGACATCGAGAAGCAGACCGATGCCCTGACGGCGGAGTAGCCGGTGCCGCGCGTCGAAGTGAAGTGCAAGAAGTGCGGCAAGCCCTACCGCAGCAAGAAGTCCGACCTCGGCAAGAAGGTCAAGTGCCCGAAGTGCGGGGCGTCGATCCTGATCAGCGCGTAGGCGCCGGGCGCTGCGCAGCACGGGAACCGCTCTGCGGCTCTGGGTCACTGCGTCTCTGCGTTGGAGAGAGAGTTATCGAGCAGTCCAGGATCGACGGGCGGGGGTAAACCCCGCCCCTACAGAGTTATCTAGCAGTCGTGGACAACCATGTAGGGGAGGGGTTTACCCCCTCCCGTCGTACTTCGGGAACTGACTTCCCCTCGCGAGGCAGAACTTACGCTAGAAGACCACACCACCCTTCGCCGCCTCGCCACTCTACCTCGCCATTCAACCCTCCTTCTTGTCTTTCCTGACTTCCTGACCTCCTGCATTCCTTATGACTTTTTCCATCCTTTCCCCCACCCACCGATCTCAACGCAGGAACCGACACACGTTCCCGGTCGTCTTCCCCTCGAGGCTCTCGCAGGCGCCTCGGCCTGCAGCCGCGCTCCTCCTTTCCCGGCCCTCCTCCAGCCCGTAGAATGGGCGGTCCCCCGCACCGGCCGAGGCCCATGGCCACCGACCCCCTCGCCTTCGCCCACCGCTGCACCCGGCGCTGGTTCCAGACCTCCTTCGCGGCGCCGACCGAGGCCCAGACGAAGGGCTGGGAGCCGATCGTCGCCGGGGAGTCGACGCTGCTGCTCGCGCCGACCGGCTCCGGCAAGACGCTCGCCGCCTTCCTGGTCGCGATCGACCGGCTGATGTTCGGGCCGGCGCCGGAGGAACCGGGCGTGCGGGTGCTGTACATCTCTCCGCTCAAGGCCCTCGGGGTCGATGTCGAGCGCAACCTGCGGGCGCCGCTGGCGGGCATCCGGGCGGTCGCCCAGCGGGTCGGAGAGCGCTTCCGGGCGCCGATCGTCGGGGTGCGCTCGGGGGACACGCCGCAGAAGGAGCGGCGGATGATGGGCCGGCAGCCGCCGGACATCCTGATCACCACCCCCGAGTCCCTGTACCTGATGCTGACCTCGCGGGTGCGGGCGATCCTGACGACGGTCGAGACGGTGATCGTCGACGAGATCCACTCCCTGGTGCCGAACAAGCGCGGGGCGCATCTCTTCCTCTCGCTGGAGCGGCTGCAGGCCCTGAAAGGGAGCGGCTTCCAGCGCATCGGCCTGTCCGCCACCCAGCGCCCCCTCGACGAGGTCGCGCGGCTGCTCGGCGGCGCGGAGGTGCCGGAGGAGGACGGACCGGTCGCGCCCCGGCCGGTCACCATCGTCGACGCGAGCACGCCGAAGCCCTTCGAGCTGTGCGTCGAGGTCCCGGTCGAGGACATGGCGCGGCTGGCGGAAGAGGAAGAGCTGCTCTCCGGGCCCGCCTCCCTCGGCCCCCGCAAGCGCTCGATCTGGCCGTCGATCTATCCGCGGCTGGTCGAGCTGATCCGGGCGCACCGCTCGACGATGCTGTTCGTCAACAGCCGGCGCCTGGCCGAGCGCCTGGCCGGCGCCCTGAACGAGGCGGCCGAGGAAGAGCTCGCCGCCGCGCACCACGGCTCCCTCGCCCGCGAGCTGCGCAGCAGCATCGAGGACCGCCTCAAGCAGGGCCTCTTGCCGGCGATCGTCGCGACCTCCAGCCTCGAGCTCGGCATCGATATGGGGGCGGTGGACCTCGTGATCCAGATCGAGGCGCCGACCTCGGTGGCGAGCGGGGTCCAGCGCATCGGCCGGGCCGGCCACCACGTCGGCGCGGCCTCGCGCGGGGCGATCTTCCCGAAGTACCGCGGCGACCTGCTCGCCTGCGCGGCGATCGTGCGGGCGATCCAGACCGGCCGGGTCGAGGCGAGCTACTACCCGCGCAACCCCCTCGACGTGCTCGCCCAGCAGATCGTCGCCCTGGTGGTCGCCGGGCCCCTGCCGGTCAGCGCGGTGTTCCGCCTGGTGCGCGGGGCGGCGCCCTTCGCCGCGCTGCCGCGGCGGGCCTTCGAGGGGGTGCTGGACATGCTGTCCGGGCGCTACCCGAGCGACGAGTTCGGGGAGCTGCGGGCGCGCCTCACCTGGGACCGCATCGCCGGCATGCTGCGGCCACGCAAGGGCTCGCAGCTGCTCGCGATCGCCAACGCCGGGACCATCCCCGACCGGGGGCTGTACGGGGTGTTCCTCGCCGGCGCCGAGAAGCCGACGCGGGTCGGGGAGCTCGACGAGGAGATGGTGTTCGAGTCGCGCACCGGCGACGTGTTCCTGCTCGGCGCTTCCTCCTGGCGCATCGAGGAGATCTCCCACGACCGCGTGCTGGTCAGCCCCGCGCCGGGCGAGCCGGGCAAGATGCCCTTCTGGCACGGCGACGCCCCCGGGCGCCCGAAGGAGCTCGGGGACGCGATCGGCGCCCTCTGCCGCGAGCTGCTCGCCGTGCCCGCGGCGACGGCCCGCAAGACCCTCGAGGAGGAGCACGCCCTCGACGCCCGGGCCGCCGACAACCTCGTCCGCTACCTCGAGGACCAGCGCGAGGCCGGGGCGGTGCCGACCGACCGGGTGCTGGTCATCGAGCGCTTCCAGGACGAGGTCGGCGACCTCTGCATCGCGATGCTGACGCCTTTCGGGGCGCCGGTGCACGCGCCCTGGGTGACAGCGGTCTCGGCGCTGCTGCGCGGGCAGCTCGGGCTCGAGGCGGACACGATGTGGTCGGACGACGGCATGGTCTTCCGCCTGCCCGGCACCTCTTCGGCGCCGGACACCGCGCTGTTCCTGCCGGAGCCGGAGGAAGTCGAAGAGCTCGTCACCCGGCAGCTCGCCGACACCTCGCTGTTCGCGAGCCGCTTCCGCGAGAACGCCGGCCGCGCCCTGTTGATCCCGACCCGCCGCCCCGGCAAGCGCACGCCGCTCTGGACCCAGCGGCGCAAGGCCGCCGCCCTGCTCAAGGTCGCGGCGCGCTACCCGGACTTCCCGATCATCCTCGAGACCTACAGAGAGTGCCTGCGCGACGTCTTCGACGTGCCCGGCCTGCGCAGTCTGCTCGCCGACGTGCGCGGGCGGCGGGTGGCGGTGCGCGAGATCTCCACGCGGACGCCGTCGCCCTTCGCCTCCTCGCTGCTGTTCTCCTACGTCGCCCGCTTCATCTACGAGGGCGATGCGCCGCTGGCCGAGCGGCGCGCGCAGATGCTGTCCCTCGACCACGCCCAGCTGCGCGAATTGCTGGGGGAACCGGAGCTGCGGGAGCTGCTCGACCCGCAGGCGATCGCCGACACCGAGCTGCGGCTGCAGCGGCTGGACGGGCGGGGAGCGCGGCACGTCGACGCGGTCCACGACCTGTTGCAGGGCCTGGGGGATCTGTCGGAAGCGGAGCTGCGGGCCCGCTGCACGCCCCCGGAAGCCCTCGACGGCTGGCTCGCGGAGCTCGCCGCCGGGCGCCGCATCGTCGCCCTGCCGATCGGCGGCGAGACACGCTGGATCGCGGTCGAGGACGTCGCCCGCTACCGGGACGCCCTCGGCTGCGTGCCGCCGCCGGGGCTGCCGGGGGCGCTGCTCGAGCCGGTCGCCGATCCCCTCGGCGACCTCTTGAGCCGCTACGCCCGCACCCACGGGCCCTTCCGCGTCGACGCGGTCGCCCGCCGCTTCGGCCTCGGGCCGGCGCCGGTGCGGGTGGTGCTCGAGCGGCTGGCCGAGGCGGAGCGGGTCGTCGAGGGCGAGTTCCTGCCCGGGGGGCGCGGCCGCGAGTGGTGCTCCCTCGACGTGCTGCGGCAGCTCAAGCGGCGCTCGCTGGCGCGGCTGCGGGCGGAGGTCGAGCCGGTCGAGCCCGACGCCCTGGTGCGCTTCCTCGCCGAGTGGCACCAGCTCGGCCGGGCGCGCGCGGGGCTGGAGCCGCTGCTGACCAGCCTCGAGCAGCTGCAGGGGGCGCCGCTGCCGGCCTCGGACCTCGAGGAGCGCATCCTGCCCGCCCGCCTCGAGCGCTTCGACCGCCGCGACCTCGACGAGCTGTGCGCGAGCGGCGAGGTGATCTGGCGCGGGGTGCAGTCCCTCGGGCCGCGGGACGGGCGCATCGCGCTGTTCCTCGCCGAGCACTACCCGCTGCTGGCGATGCCGTCCGAGCCCCTGACGGGCAGCCTGCACGTGCGCATCCGCGAGCAGCTCGAGGCGCGCGGGGCGCTGTTCTTCCGGGACCTGTGCAGCGCGCTCGGCAACTTCCCCCAGGAGATCCTGACCGCCCTGTGGGACCTGGTCTGGAACGGCGAGGTCAGCAACGACACCCTCGCCCCCCTGCGCAGCCTGCGCGCCGGCGCCCCGACCAGCGGCCGGCGTGGACGCCGCCGCCGGCTGCGGCGCAGCGCGCCCCGGGCCGGTCCGCCCGGCTCCTCCGGGCGCTGGTGGCTAATGCCCGCCCCGGAAGCGGACGGCCCCTCGAGCACCGAGCGCGCCTCGGCCCTGGTCAGCCAGCTGCTCGAGCGGCACGGCGTGCTGACCCGGGAGGCGGTCGGGGCGGAGGGCGTCGCCGGCGGCTTCTCCGCGGTCTACCCGCTGCTCAAGGCGCTGGAGGACTCCGGACGCGTGCGCCGCGGCTACTTCGTCGCCGGCCTCGGCGCCGCCCAGTTCGCCCTGCCCGGAGCCGAAGACCGGCTGCGCCGGCACCGCGAGCCGGAGGCTTCCGCCGCCCCCTCCCCCGCCACCGTGCTCGCCGCCTGCGACCCCGCCTCGCCCTACGGCGCCGCGGTCGCCTGGCCGGAGCATCCCGGGGGTCCCGGAGAGGGCCCCCAGCGCCGGGCCGAGGCGCGGGTGATCCTGTGGCAGGGCCGGCTGCTCGGCTACCTGGTGCCGAGCGGCAAGAGCCTGCTGAGCTTCCTGCCCGACGCCGAGCCCGCGCGCGGGCGCTCCGCCCGCGCCCTCGTCCGGGCGCTCGCCGGCCTGCGCGGGGGCAAAGCGGTGCTGCTCGAGCGGGTCGACGGCGGGCCGGCGGTCGGCTCGGCCCTCGCCCCCTACCTAGAGGCTGGCGGCTTCAGCGCGAGCGCCGCCGGCTTCCACCGGAGGCCCTCCCGTGCCTGAAGGCGACACGATCCACCGCACCGCCCGCACGCTGCAGAAGGCGCTGGCCGGCGAGGTCCTGACCGGGGCGTGGAGCGTGCTGCCGCGGCTCGAGGGGCTGAAGGAGCGGGTCGGACGCACGGTCGCACGGGTCGAGGCGCGCGGCAAGCACCTGCTCGTGTGCTTCGACGACGGGCCGGTGCTGCACTCCCACATGATGATGACCGGCAGCTGGCACCTCTACCGGCCGGGGGAGAGCTGGCGGAAGCACCGCCGCGGCGCCCACGCCGTGCTCGAGACCGCGACCTGGCACGCGGTCTGCTTCCACGCCCCGGTCGTCGAGCTGTTGCCGTCGCCGGAGGCCTCCCCCGCCCTGCGCGCCCTCGGCCCGGACCTGCTCGCCCCGGAGCTGGCGCTGGAGGAGCTTCCCGCGCGCTTCCGCGAGCACGCGGAGCTGCCCATCGGCGTCGCGGTGATGCGGCAGTCGATCGTGTGCGGCATCGGCAACGTGTACAAGTCGGAGGTGCTGTTCCTCGGCCGGGTGAACCCGTTCACCCCGGTGCGGGAGCTGTCCGACGCGAGCCTGCTCGGCATCCTGCGCCTCGCCCGGCGGCTGCTGTCCGAGAACCTGCGCGGCTACCCGCGCACCACCCGGCGCAGCTTCGACGGCGGGCGGCTGTGGGTGTACAAGCGCCAGAAGCAGCCCTGCCGGCGCTGCGGGACGCCGATCTCAATGCGCCGCCAGGGGGACGCGGGGCGGTCGACCTACTTCTGCGGGCGCTGCCAGGGGGTCAGACCGACATCGCCGCGTTGAGGAAGACGGCGAGCTGTCCGGTGGACGCCTCCACGAAAAACAACAAATGTCTGCATTCGCTGACATCTCGGATCGGAGGCTGGCATCCTACCATGGGCGTCGGGGGTCCCCCGACGCCCAGACGAACGATGCGGAGGTGCGCGATGTCGGACGCAGAGGATCTCTTACATGCCGCTCTTGCGCTCCCCGATCGTGAGCGTTTGGAGCTGGCGATCAACATTCTCCACACGGTGGGGTCCATCGATCCTCACGCAGGCCTCGACGACGAGGCTTTGGCGGCTGAGCTGGCTCGACGAGCGGACGAGGTCGCGACGGGGAAAGCGAAGACCCTGGCATGGGAAGACGTGCGCGAACGCGTGAGGAAGAGAGTCCGCAGTGCGCGGCGTCGCAGCGCAGGATCTGCCCGGTCTGGTGCGTTGGAGACGTTCCACGCAACCCGGTGACGCACATCCCCCCGCGTGCGTCGGGCGGTGGTAAACCCCGCCCCTACATGGGGTTCCGACGCAGGCAAGCGATGCCTCGCGTAGAATGATGGTCCTATCCGAATGTAGGGGAGGGGTTCACCCCCTCCCGCGAAGCGGCACAAGCCTTCCGGCTCCGTCGGAAGCCTGCCGTGTGGATCCCCGAAGGCGGCTCCGCGCGCGGAACCCTACCGATTCCGCAGCCGGCGCAGGCCGACAGCCTGGCCACGGCTCCGGCGGCGCAGCCGGCCTCGGGCGCTCAGGCCACGGCCGTAGGCGGGGGAATGGGGGACGGGGTGGTCGGTGGCGCAGCTCATGTCTCTTCCTCTCGGTCGCGTCTGAGAGGAGTGGAAGCAAGCGCTGTGCCAGAACGCGAAAGAGCCTGCGGAGCGGCTTCCTCCAGAGCCGCAACCACCAACGGTTGCGCCTCCGCGGAGACACCCTCCACCTCTGGTTGAGCCCGTTTGATTACCGGGCTGAGGATGCACCGCCGCGCGTTCCCATCCAGAAAATCCTGAACATGCAGGAAGTCCTGTTCAAACCGCAGGGACCGCATCCCGCCACAGAGGCATCGTCAGGCAGCGCGGACCGCCGCGCCCGCGGCACAGCTCCGAGCCCTCGATGTGGATCGCGAGCTTGCGTCCGGAGGCGAGCACCGCGTCGAAGGAGCCCCCGAACTCCGTCTCGAACAGCCCGAGGTAGTCGCGGGCGGCCAGGCACTCGAAGCCCGCCTGCTCGAGGGCCTGGGCGGTGAAGCGGTTGCGGGCGTAGCCGATGACCACGCCGGGGGCGAGGGCGACGAAGTTCGCGCCGTCGGTCCACTGCTCGCGCACCTGGTGCAGGGGATGGCCACCGGCGCAGTAGACCGGCTCGAGGGGCAGGCCGTGGCTGGCCAGGGCCTTGAACAGGCTGCCGCCTTCGTGGGCGCCGACGCCTCCGCCGGGCAGCGGCGTCAGCACCGTCACGTGGGCCTGCTCGGGGCTGCGCGGCGCGACGAGCGGCTTGTAGACGGCCGCCCGGTCGCGGGAGAGCAGGGTGAAGACGGTGTCGAGGTGCATGCTGCTGCGCTGCTTCGGCATCTCGACGACGAACACCCGGCGCACGCCGCGGGCGAACATCTCGCGGCTGAGCTGCATGCTCGAGGCCCAGCTCGTGCGCTCGCTCGAGCCGATGCACACGCTCTCCTTGTCGAGCACGAGCACGTCCCCGCCCTCGATGGTCAGGGCGGCGCGCATCGCGACGTTGACGCGCTGGGTCATCTTGGCGACCTGCGAGCGCGCGAACCAGGGGTGCGCCGCGACCAGGGTGCGGGTCAGCAGCGACTCGCGCTGGCGGGCCCGTTTGCTCGCCATGCCGACGATGACCAGGTCGTCGATCACCGCGACCAGGTCGCGGCTGAATAGGAGGTTGGGGATCGGCGCGAACAGCTCCTCGCCCTCCAGGGTGCCGTCGACGGTGCCGGCGATCAGAGCGTCGGCCAGGCGCTCGGGCGGGAGCTCCTCGAGCCGGCGCCGGTCGCCCTCGTCGAGCTGCTCGAGCCGGGCGACGTCGCGGATCGCGTCGGCGCGCGCCGCCGCGGAGTCGCGGAAGACCTGCTTGAGCATGTCCTCGAAGATGCCGACCTCGGCGGCGGTCTCGAGCACCCGCACCAGCTCCTCGTGCTCGCGCTGGGCGTTGCCGACGTCGAGCAGGTCGTCGAACAGCAGGTAGTCCGGCGAGTGGGGCAGGATGTGCCGCGGCAGCATGCGGGACAGGGCCAGCCCCGGAGGCTGGACCACGACGCGCCGCAGGCGGCCGATTTCGGACTGGACGAGGACGGTCATCACGTCACCCTGGCTGGGAAAGCGTCCAGTGTAGCAGCCCGGGCCGCGGGACGCACCTGCGGCTCACTTCCGCCAGGCGCGCAGCTTCCGGCCGAGGGTGTTGCGGCCGATCTCGAGGATGCGCGCCGCCTCCGACTGGTTCCCCCCGACCGCCTCGAGCACGCCGAGGATGTGCTCCCGCTCGACGACCGCCAGCGGCCGCAGGTCCGGCCCGGCGCTGCTGGGCGGCGCGTCGGCGCCGCGCGGCAGGCCGAGCCCGGAGGAGCGGATCGGCCCCTCCCCCGCGAGCACGACCGCCGACTCGAGGCAGTGCTCGAGCTCGCGCACATTGCCCGGCCAGGGGTGCGCGCACAGCTTCTCCCAGGCCCGCTCGTCCAGGCCGCTCACCGCGCAGCTGTGCTTGCGGTTGTAGATGTCGATGAAGTGCGCGCTGAGCCGCGCGAGGTCCTCCCGCCCGCGCAGGCGCAGGGGCGGCAGGCGGAGCTCCATCACCTTGATGCGGTAGTACAGGTCCTGGCGGAAGTCGCCGGCCGCGATCAGCGCCGGCAGGTCGCGGTTGGTGGCGCTGAGCACGCGCACGTCCACGCGCCGCGTCTCGTGGCTGCCGACCGGCTCGAACTCCCGGTCCTGCAGGAAGCGCAAGAGCTTGCCCTGGACCGCCAGCGGCAGCTCGCCGATCTCGTCGAGGAACAGGGTGCCGGTGTCGGCGATGGAGAAGCGCCCGGAGCGGCTCTGGCCGGCGCCGGTGTAGGCTCCGCGGGCGTGGCCGAAGAGCTCGTTCTCGACCAGCGTCGCCGGCAGCGCCGCGCAGTCGACCTTGACGAAGGGCCGGTCGCGGCGCGCCCCGTTGAAGTGGATCGCCCGGGCGAACAGCTCCTTGCCGGTCCCGGACTCGCCGGTGATCAGCACCGTGGCCTCGGTCGCCGCGGCCCGCTGCACGCGGGTGTAGACCTCCCGCATCGGCGCGGAGTCGCCGACGATGCGGTTGAACTTGTAGCGCAGGGCGGGCGCACGCACCGTCGAGCCCCGGGCGAGCAGCTGCGGCCCGAGGCTGGTGCAGGCGAGGGCGGCCGCGAGCTGGCCGGCGAGGGCGACGAGCAGGCGCTCGTCCCCGCCGTCGAAGGTTCCCTCCCGACGGTTGAGCGCCTGCAGCACCCCGGCGACGGCCCGCTCGGCCCCGAGGCGCACGGGCACCGCGAGCAGGGTGCGGGTCTCGAAGCCGGTGCGGGCGTCGATGCCCTGGTACCAGCGGGGATCGGCGTTCGGGCAGGGCAGGTTGACGACCTGCCCGGTCTCGGCGACGTGGCCGGCGACCCCCTGGCCCTTGCGCAGGACGATGGAGTCGAGCTCCGGCAGGTGCCCCGCCCGCGACAGCAGGGCGCCGCTGGCGGGGTCCTTGAGGAACAGCGTCGCGCGCTCCGCCGCCAGGCTGCGCGCGACGGTGTCGAGCATGCGGGCGAGCAGCGCATCGAGCTCGACCTCGCGGCCGAGGAGCTCGGCGATCTCCGCCAGCAGCGGCGCGCCCGGTGTCGTGTCCACGCTGTTCCCCCGCTGCATCATAACGCCTTCACGCCGCGACCGCCTCCGGCAGGGCGATGCACTGCCCCTCCCGGGCCGCGCTGCTGGCCGGGAACAGGGTGCGGGCGTGGGCTTCGAGGGCGCGCACCCCGTCGTCGTCCCGGTCGGGGTCGTGGTGGAACAGGACGAGCTGCCCCACCCCGCAGGCCCGCGCCTGCTCGGCGGCCGCGTCGACCGTCGAGTGGCCCCAGCCGACCCGCGGCATGCCGACCTCGCCGGCGTATTCCTCGGCCCAGTACTGGGCGTCGTGGATCAGCACGTCCGCCCCCCGGGCCAGCTTCGTCAGCCGCGGGTCGGCGCAGCTGTAGTGCTCGGTGTCGGTCGCGAACACCACCGAGCGGCCCCCGTGGTCGACGCGGAAGGCGGCGACCCGGTCCGGGTGGTTGAGCGCCGCCGGGGTGACGCGCACGTCCTCGCCGAGCACGACCGGCGCGCCGTCGGCGATGTCCGCGAAGGTCAGGGTGCTCTGGAAGGCGTCGAGCCCGACCGGGAAGTAGGGGCTCGCCATCTGCCCGGCCAGCAGCTCTTCCACCCCGGGCCCCGGGCGCCGCACGCAGTAGATGCGCAGCTGGCCGCCGGGGATGAAGGCCGGCGTGAAGAACGGCAGTCCCTGGATGTGGTCCCAGTGGGTGTGGGTGAGGAACAGGTGCGCGTCGAGCGGCCCCTTCCCCTTGATCGCGTTGCCGAGCAGGCGGATGCCGGTGCCGGCGTCGAAGATGATGCGCTGGCCGCCGCAGCGGACCTCGACGCAGCTGGTGTTGCCTCCGAACTCCAAGGTGTGGGCTCCCGGCGCGGGAATCGAGCCGCGCACGCCCCAGAATCTGATCTCCATCATGGTCTCTCCCCCTGTTGCGAGAATCGGTCCTCGCCCCAAGGGAAAGCACCTCGCGTGCCATTCGCGCAAAGCCGGGGGAAACGGGGCTTCGCGGGACACGGGCACGCATCGACTGCACCGTTATGGTGCAACCGCTGGGGCAGCTGGGCTTTTGTGGTGCAGGGGGGCGCGTTCCGGCCCAGGCCCGCGCCCCCGCGCTGCGCCGCGACGCGTTTGCGCATAGACTGCCCGCGGGCACGGTGTACAGGAGCGTGGGAGGATGCACACGCTGGGCTTCCAAGACGCGAGGCTGGAGCCGGGGACCGACGAGAGCGACGTCCTCTTCAAGGCGTACATGATCGACGGTCGACCGCTCGCGGACCTCCTGTCGGAGGCGAGCGGCTGGAAGCACAGCGGGTGCACCGCGTTCGCCGCGGACTTCACGGTCGAGTACCAGAAGGCGGCCTACGCTCGACTCCTCGGCTCGCTGCCCGGAGATCTCCCCAGCGGTCGGGTGGCGCTGTTGGTCTGCTCCGCGTGTGGCGACCTCGGCTGTGGAGCGGTCGGCGTGCGGGTCCGGGTCGGCGCCGCGACGGTGAGCTGGTCATCCTTCGCGCACGAGAACAACTACTGTCCGGAACACACCGCGCTGATCGACGGCGTCGGGCCCTTCGAGTTCGCGCGCGAGGCGTACGAGGCGGCGCTGGACTCCCTCCGGCGGTGGCCGCCAGGCTCGGAGCCGAGGGCTCTCTGAGGCCGTCGCCCCTCAGCGCCGGGCGCCGGGATCGGTGACCGGCATCTCCGAGATCCAGCGCACGCCCTGCTGGCGGCCGCGGGAGATGTGGGAGCGGGCGTCCTTCTGCGGCATCGTGAAGGCCTCGAGGGTCTCCGCGAGCAGCGCCTCCCAGTCCTCGTCGCTGGCGTCGGCGCGCACCGCCCCGAGCACGGTCCCGGCGACCCCGAAGCGGTCCGGCTGGACCGCGTAGACCCCCTCGTGCTCCGGCACGCCCTCGAGCGCCTCGAGCGCGTCGGCGTCCCGGACCAGAGCGAACTGGAAGCGCCCGATGCTGTCGTCCCGCCAGGCGAGCGCGGCGAGCCGCTGCTCGAGCGCGGCGAGGTCTTCCTCCGCCGCCGCCCGGGCGACGAGCAGCGGGCGGCTGTCGCAGGAGGCGACGTTGAGCGCCCGCCGGAAGTCCAGGCTGAGCGGCAGGCTGCCGGGCAGGGGCCGGTCCTCGTAGGGGCGGGCGTGCTCGTCGAGGTAGGAGGCCAGCCGCTCGGCGGCCCCCTCGCCCGGCACGGCGTCGGGCCCCCGGCCCTCGCCGATCAGCCAGCCCGGGCCGCGCCCGGCCCGGGTCAGCGGCTCGCCGTCCGGGTCGAGCAGGACGACGACGGTGTTCTCCAGGGTGCCCTGCCGTCCGCGGAAGAACGACTGGATCAGCGCGCCTTCCTCTTCATTCTCGTATGTCGCGAGCCGAACACAGATCCACTTGCGCGATGCCGCCACGACCGTGGCGTCGGACCAATAGCCCTGGTCCGCTTGTACCTTGCCCGGTCACCACAGCCCGGAGATGCCCCGGCACTGCGGCGCCGCCGAGGTGAACAGGATCGGCCGGCCGGTGCGCTCGGCCTCCGCCTTCCCCTGCTCCCACGTGCCGAACCACTGGATGCCGGCCTCCTGGGCCGCGAGCGGGAGCGCGATGGCGCCGACGAGCAGCGGGAGCAGCGTGCGCCTCCCGGAGAGCAGACGTGCGAGCATGGTGATTCCTCCTCGTGCCGTGGCCTCTTCCAGGAGGATGCTGGACGATGGGAGGTTATGGGAAGGTGACGGGCCTACCGCTTCGGGAAGATCGACAGCTCCCTCCCCTCTGCCCGGGCGCGCTTCTCGCGCTTGCGCAGGTAGCGCTGCCCCTGCTTGAACGGCGCGCGCACGTTCGGGCGCAGGTAGCGGGCCCAGCCCGGGCGGGTCTCGCCGCGGCCGTGGGCGAGCACGGCGAAGGCGTAGCCGTAGTGCGCGAAGTCGAGGTAGCCGAGGTGGGAGACCGACCAGCCCGCCTCGATCCCGTCCGACCAGCTCTTCTCGCGCCTCGCGCTGTTCGCGGTGAAGATGCCGAGGCCGAAGAAGACGGTCGTCAGGTCGGTCAGCAGCTCGTGATCCTTCCGCTCCGGGTCGATGCGCCGCTCGCCGAGCAGCCGCGCGTGGCCGAGCTCGTGGGCGATGGTCGCGGTCGGCGCCAGCGGATCGGACAGCATGCGCTCGTCGATGTGGGCGCGCAGGAATCCGTCCTCGGTGTACTCCCCCGCCGAGCTGCTGTGGCTCCAGGAGCCCGACGCGCCCATGCCCGTGCCCGTCTTTTCGGACCCGGTACCGATCTTCGACCCAGCCGACCCCGATCCCGCGCCCCCCCGATCTTCGGACCCGATCCGATTCCGATTGCGCGCGAACCCGCCGACGCACTATCCTCGCCGGCATGGATCCCGTCGCTCCCCGCCCCCTCCCCTGCGCGCGTCTCTCGGTCCACGAGCTCGACGCCGACGCGCTGCGCGCGCGCTTCCTCGATCCCGGCGTCCCCGTCGTGCTCGAGGACTTCGCCGCCGGCTGGCCGGCCCTGGACTGGACCTTCGCCGGGCTGCGCGCACGCTTCGGCGCGCTCGAGCTGACGGTGATGGTCGACGACCGGGAAGAGACGCGCACCTTCGGAGAGCTCCTGGCCACGGTCGAGGCCAGCGGCGGGGAGGCGACGCCCGCCCTGCGCACCCAGGCGACGACCCTCGGCTGGTCGGACCTGTTCGCCCAGGCGCCGGAGCTGCGCCGCGACTTCCGCCACGAGAGCCCGCTGCTCGGCAGCCTGGCGGGCCGCTGGTGGCCGTTCGTGCCCCCGACCCGGCCGCAGCTCTACATCTCGACCGCCGGCGCGGTCACGCCGCTGCACTACGACCCGGACAGCTGCCACACCGCCCACACCCTGCTGCGCGGCGCGAAGCGTTTCACGATGCTCCCCTACCGCGCGGGCGCCCACGGGCTGTCGCGCCGGATGCGCGGGATCGGCCCCTTCTACCCCGGGCCCCCCGACCGCGAGCGGTTCCCATCGGGCGTGCCGGTCTACCGCGTGGAGCTGCGGCCCGGCGAGACGCTGGTGATGCCAGGCCGCACCTGGCACCGGGTCGAGGCGCTCGCCCCCAGCCTCTCCGTCGGCCAGCGCAGCCACGGCGGGGAGGCGCGCATCGTCCTGCGCCACTTCACGGCCATGCTGCTCCACCCCGGGCTCCTGCGGCAGCGCCTCGCGACCGCCCGCCACCGCCTGCGACAGGTCCTGGGCTGGGCGTAGGAGGCTACTCCTGGGCGCCGATCTCGAACACGCCGTACTTCTCGCTCGCGCTGTCTCCCCGGCTCCCGCGGACTTCGACGCGGAAGAACACACGGCGGGCGGGACCGGTCCGGGGCACCGTGAAGCGGAACAGCCGGCCGTCCTTGCGCAGGTCGCGGCTCGCGAGCTCGATGCCGGACAGATCGCTGACCCCCGGCGGGAGAAACGGCGTGGGGTCGAGCTCCTGCTCACCTTCGTTTGTCAGCTCCCAGAGGCTGAGCTCGACCGGGTCGCCGTCGACCATGCCGGTGCTGGAGATGTGGCACTTCAGGACGGTGGTGGTGTCGTCGCCGCCGTCGCGTTCCCAGATGCAGTACTCGACCTCCGGCAGCACGAGCTGGAGGGCTGCCTCGGGGGAAGTCGCGGCGGTCGACTCGCCGATGTGGCAGCGGAAGCCGAGCGCGACCGCGGCCTCGAGCGCCGCCTCCCAACGGAAGCGCACGGTCGGACAGTACCGCTCCGCATCGCAGGTCAGGTCACCCGAGCTGTCGACGCACAGCCCCTGCAGGGCCCCCGGGTCGACGAGCAGGTCCGCCGCCTCGATGGGGCGCTCTCCCCCGTCGGGCAGGAGCTGGAAGAAGCTCAGGCGCGCGGGCGTGCCCTCCGCGAGGTTGCAGGTCGAGACCTTGATCCTCACCGGGCGATCGTCGCCGTGGGGCGCGGGGACGGTCTTCTCCCTGCCCCACTTGCACTCCTTGACCCCGGGCGCCCGCACCTCGAGGATGCCGGCTCCGTCGGCGGCCTCCTTGCTGTTGCCGACGAGCTCCCCGTGGCGGACGCGGAAGTAGATCCGGGGTCCCGCGGCGATCGTCGCGGTCCACGGAATGCACAGCTGGCGGTCGGAGCGCAAGCGACGGTAGCTCTGGGTCCAGCGCGGGGGCGGGCTGCCGAACAGCGCGCGCTGGTCGATCGTGCGCTCGCTGCCGTCGCCGAGGATCTGGACGAGCTCGACCTCGACGGGCGTGTCGTCCGCGATGCCGCGGGGGAGGACCTTCAAGTCCGGCAGGTCGTTGTACCCGGCGTTCTCGAGCGGCTTCGAGTCGCAGATCGTGCGTCCCCAGGTGCAGAAACCGAAGGTCGGCGGCTCGAGCAGGAGGGGCTCATCGCGGCTGCTCTCGACCACGAAGCCCTCGACCTCGCAGCGGACGAAGAAGCCCGCCTCGGGTCCCAGCCCCTGGACGGTCTTCGGGCGCAGCGCGAGGTCGCGGTTCGAGTCGGCCAGCTTCAGCTTGCCCCGGCTGTGGTAGACCGCCCGCGACGCGTCCTCGGCGTTCTCGAACAGCTCTTCGGCCGTCAACGTTCGTTCGGTTCCATCGGGCAGCAGGGCGAAGAAGCGCAGCGTGATCGGCGCGCTTTCGGCCAGGCCCTGGGCCGTCAACTGCAGCCCGGTCGCGTGGTGGGCGCTGCCACCGGGAACGAGCCGGGTCTCCGTCCAGCCGCAGTCGAACACCCGCGGGGGCATCGGGAGCGCCCGCGTCGCCTCGCGGAAGTCGTAGCTCTTGTCCCCGAAGCGCACCAGGATCTTCGCCTCGACGGTCGAGCCCTCGACATCCTCGTCGGGCTTCCAGCGGATCTCGCCCGTCGGACGCTCGGCCGGCAGCTCGATGTCCTCGTAGTTCATCCGCAGCCGCGCGCTCTGTTCGACACCGTCCGGGTCTTCGATGCGGTAGGTGAAGATCACGTCGCCGCCCTCGACCCGGACGTTCTCGATCGCGACCTGCAGGCGCGTGATGTCCGGCCCCTCGATGAACTCCGAGCTGACGAGCGGGGCGTCGCTGCGCACACCGCTGCCCTCGCGCTCGCCCAGGCGACCCGCGCGCCCGTACAGCAGGGGCTCGAAGGGGCCGCGGGTGTAGAGCGGCTTCAGCCGGTCGAAGACCTCGGGCACGGCGTCGGGCGCGAAGTCGCGCTGCGCCCAGGCCTTGAACAGATCACAGCCGTAGGCGAGGGCGACGGTCTTGCGGATCGGCAGGTCCCAACCGATCACGTAGGACGTCCCCGCATCGTGCAGGGCCTCGGCGAGACGCAGATCGGCGAAGCCCATGCAGGCGTTGAAGACCGCCAGCTTGAGCGGCGCAGCCTCGAGCTCCTCGGCCGCGAACCGGTCCCAGCCGTCGGCCTCCTCGCGGTCGGGATGGTCACAGGTCAGGTAGGGGCCGTCCTTGCCGTCGTTGCCGTGGCCGAGGAAGTACCACGCGTAGGCTCCCTCGATCACGGCGTTGATCCCGTCGGCGGTCAGCTTCTGGTTGACGTGCATCTCGGCGACGGTGGTCGGGCCGCGCGCTCCCGCGGGATCGCCCTTCAGGAAGGACGGAGCCAGGGGCAGCACCTGCTCGATGTCGTCCCGATGCTCGATCCCCTCGCGGACGACGTCGTCATGGACCGCGGGGTTGATCGTGACGACGAGCTCCCGCGCGACGTGGAGCGCCTCGTCCAGGTCTTCCGGGCCGTCGAAGCTGTCCCCGCGCGCCTCGCAGCGCAGCCGGAAGCAGCCGTTGTAGCCGGCCATCTTCGGGTGCAGGGCGAAGCGCGGCGGACGGCGGTCGAGGGCGACTACCCGGGCGTCGAAGATCTTCAGCCGCTCGAAGTCGACCGTCGGCAGGAAGTAGCGCGCGGGCAGCACGCGCGCCGGGCGCCCATCGACGTGGTTGCCGAGGACGGAGACGTGCGCGTCGCCGTAGCGCGCGACGTGATCCTCGATCTCCGCGACAGCCTCGGTCGGCAGCCCGCTCTTCGTCTGCTTGCGCACGCTGATCACCGGCGTCGCGAAGCGCGCCCGCCGCCCCCGGCGCAGCCGGACCGCGCATTGCCCCTCGGCCGCGATCGCGCAGTCCGGATCGAGGCCGACCCGGAGCACCGCCACGACCTCCTGCACCTCCTCGGGGAAGCCCTCCCCGTCCCAGGCGATCGTGCCGCGGGGGCGCTCCGGGGGGACCGGCGGGCTGACCACGGTCGCGCCGGCCCGCAGCTCGAGGCGCGCGGCGACCTCGACCCGCTCGGGGTCGGTGATGCAGTAGCGCAGCGGGTAGCCCTCGGCGGCGGACGCGTCCCATTCCAGCTCGACCGCGAGCTCGACCTCGACCTCGATGTCGAGCTCTTCACCCGCCGACACCGGCAGCGGATCGCGCAGCTTGCAGGAGATCTTCCGCGCCCCGCTCATCCCTTCGCCTCCGGCAGGGCCAGCCGCAGACTGTACGCGCCCCGCACCCCGGGCAGCGCGAAGCGGCCGTCGTCACCGGCGGCGGTCTCGACGGGCGCGCCGGCGCGGTGGTGCAGGGTCAGGCGCAGCGGGGCGTCGACCAGCTTCCCGCCGATGCGCAGCCGCACCCGGCCGCGCACCGGCTGCTCGCCGAGCCCTTCGGGGGCGCCGAGCAGCTGCAGGTGCAACATCTGCGGCGAGGCGACCGTGCGGAACTCGAAGTTGCCCTCGGCGGTCAGGTTCTGCTCGTGCAGCCCGCCGTTCTCGGCGTCGAGGCTGACGCGGGTCGGGAGCTGGTGGCGCTCGCCGGCGAAGCGGTAGCGCACCCGGCCCTTGATGCCGCGGTTGAGGACGATCGAGTACTTGCGTCCGGAGACCAGCCGCTTGATGCGCTTGCTGCGCAGGTTGGCGATGCGCCGGCTGGTCCTCCGAGGTTGATGTCTGCGCACGGCTTCTCCCTTGCGGCTACATGCAGCGCTCGACCCGGAGCAGGCTGCCGTCCTCGCCGAGGGCGAGCTCGACGTAGTGCCCCTTGTGCGGCGTGTCGGCGACGTAGCGGACGACGAAGGCCTTGCGGCGCCCGCCGTCGAGCTTGATCAGCCGCCTCTGCACGCTCTCGATCTCTGCCTCGGCGGGCACCTTCTCGGCGGCGCGCAGGCCCTCGGCGAGCGTGCGCGCTTCCGCTTCATCCATCGTCAACTCCCTCCCCGAGCGCGCTCCAGCTGCGGGTGACCGCGGTGACACGGCCGTCCGCCGGGTTGAGCTCGGCCCGAAGGTAGTCGCCCTCGACCAGGAAGTCGTCGAGATAGCGCTCGAAGCCGACCAGCACCCGCCCCTGGCGCTCGCGGATGTCCGTCAGCTGCGCGTCCGGTGGCGGCGCGAGCGCCGCGACGGCGGCGGCCTCGGCGGCGCGGTCGTCGATCGCCCGCGGCAGCGCCTGCAGGCGGCCGGGCAGGCTCCACGCGAAGAGCTCGCCGGTCGTCGCGTCGAGGTGCACGCTCGCGCGGCCGACCTCGTCGTGGCTGCGCAGCAGCAGCGCGCAGCAGCCCTTCGACCAGATGCGGTCGAGCACCCGCAGGGCGCGCTCCGGCTCCCAGTCGGAGAGGGCCGCGCAGGCCTTGGCATCGAGGGCGGCCCGGCGGTCGTCATCGAGCTCCGGCGGCTCGGCGTCGGGGAGCGCCCCGAGCACCCGGCGCAGCGGCCCCGCGTAGCGCACGTCGGGCAGCGGCTCGGGGGGCGGGACGCGGTCGGACTCGGCGCTGAGCTCGCAGCGGGCGAGGAGCTCGCCGTCGGCCGCCAGCAGCACCGCGTACAGGCTCGCGCCGCGCAGGATCGCGAGGCTGCGCGCGTGCAGCAGGCGCTCGTGCAGGACCGCGAAGCTCGTGTCGGCCGCGACGGTGCGCAGGGCGATCGAGCGGCCGGGGAAGTCGTCGGCCAGCAACGGCAGCAGCACCGCCTCGGCGCGCGCCGCGAGCGCTTCTTCAGGCAGGGCTGCGCCGTCTTCCTCGGCCATCGGCTCGCTCTTCTGTCCGGAGGTGTCGCGAGGGTAACGGAAAGCCGTCGCGGGATGCAACACGGCGTCGGTCGCCGCTGAAAATGCCGCTCCGCCGTTGAGACTCCCGGACGTCGGAGGTAGGCTACCGCTACTTCGACGCTCCCCGCTCCCATCAAACACACTGCTCCACACGAGGTACGCCATGACAGCCAAGATCATCTGGACCCAAGTGGACGAGGCCCCCGCCCTCGCGACCCATGCCCTGCTGCCGGTCGTCGAGGCCTTCGCGAAAGCGGCCGGGGTCGCCGTCGAGACCCGCGACATCTCCCTGGCGGGTCGCATCATCGCGAACTTCCCCGAGAACCTCCGCGAGGACCAGAAGATCCCCGACAACCTCGCCTGGCTCGGCGAGCTCGCCTGCACCCCTGAGGCGAACATCGTCAAGCTGCCGAACATCAGCGCCTCGATCCCCCAGCTCAGCGCCGCCCTGAAGGAGCTGCAGGACAAGGGCTACGCCCTGCCCTCCTACCCCGGGGACGCCGAGACCGCGGACGAGAAGGCGCTCCAGAAGCGCTTCTCCAAGGTGCTCGGCTCGGCGGTCAACCCGGTGCTGCGCGAGGGCAACTCCGACCGCCGCCCCGCCGCCGCGGTCAAGCGCTTCGCCCAGAAGAACCCGCACCGGATGATGAAGCCCTGGCCGGCGTCGGGCTCCAAGGCGCGCGTCGCCCACATGCAGGACAAGGACTTCTACGGCACCGAGCGCTCGACCACCGTCCCCGAGGCGACGACGGTCAACATCGAGTGGGTCGCGGCCGACGGCAGCGTCACGCCGCTGAAGGAGGTCACCCTGACCGCCGGCGAGGTGGTCGACACCGCGGTGATGAACGTCGCCGCCCTGCGCGCCTTCTTCGCCGAGCAGATCGAGGCCGCCCAGAAGGACGGGGTGCTGCTGTCGCTGCACCTCAAGGCGACGATGATGAAGGTCAGCGACCCGATCATGTTCGGGCACTGCGTGTCGGTCTTCTTCGAGCCCGCCCTGAGCAAGCACGCCGCGGTGCTCGACGAGCTCGGCGCGAACGTCAACAACGGCCTCGCCGACATCCACGCGCGGGTCGAGACGCTGCCGGAGGACAAGCGCCTCGAGATCGAGGCGGACATCGCCACTTTGCGCGAACGACTGGCCGTCTTTTGTCGCGGTGAGCAGGGGCCGGATACCTGGCACGGCCGTGCGGATGGCGCCCGACCCACGCCG
>JAUIEM010000533.1 GCA_030428695.1 bacterium | reverse complement strand
CCGCCTAGGCCCAGTGACAATGCAGAGTCCGGATCCCGGTCGATGGCGCGCAGGAGATCACGCTCGGTAACGATGCCGGCGCGCTCCGGGCGCAATGCGTCATCGTCATCCCCCTCGTCACCATCGACGCGCAGCGCAACCTCTACTACAAGGGCCGGCTCAAGGACCTGATCAAGCGCAAGTACACCAAGATCATCCCGAGCGTGCTCGAGCGCTACATCCTCCGCCATCCCAAGGTCACCGAGTGCGCGGTGGTCGGCACGCCCCACAAGCTGCTCGGCCAGTCGGTCTGCGCCTGCTGCGTGCTCGTCAAGGGCGAGGAGCTGCGCATCGAAGAGCTGCGCGGCTACCTCAAGCGCGACGTCCCCAAGGAGCAGCTCCCCGACGAGCTGCTCGTCCTCGAGGAGATGCCGCACCTGCCCGGGGGCGAGGGCATCCGCCGCTACGGCGACGACGGCCTGGTCGCGATCGCGGTCCAGTCCCCGCGCCAGCACGCGCGGCCGGAGCGCTACTCGCGGCGCAGCGACCGGCGGCGGACCGGACGCCGCTCGTCGGGTCGACGCGAGACCAACCGCAACGACAACGGCCGGCGGGGCACCCACCGCTCCCGCGATGGGCGCGACAACAACGGCCGCCGCGACACCCACCGCTCCCGCGACGGCGGACGCGACGGACGCCGCGACACCCACCGCTCCCGCGACGGCGGACGCGACGGGCGCCGCGACACCCACCGCTCCCGCGACGGACGCGACAACAACGGCCGCCGCGACACCCAGCGGCGCGATCAGCAGCGTGATCACAAGGGCACCGGCCGCCCCCACGACCGCGGCAAAGACTGCAGGCCGAACCGCAAGCGCGGCGGGCGCCGCGACTCCAAGCCCCAGGGCGCGCCGGCGCGCGCGCAGGACGGACAGAACAGCTGACCACAGGAGAACGACCGATGGCACCGCAGAACGCAGAACAGGTGATCAAGGCCCTGACCAAGCGCATCGAGGCGCTCGAGAAGGAGCTGAAGAAGCGCTCCGAGAACCTCGACAAGCGGCTCGCGAAGTTCGAGAAGCACATCAAGCCGGGGCCGACCCTCGAGCTGAACGCGCCGACGGTCTCCGTCAAGTCCGCGATGGTGACCTTCAGCGGCACGGTCAAGGCGAAGACCGTCATCGCGGACACGGTCTGCGGCACCAACTACACGCCGGGCGCCGGCAACGTGATGTAGCCGCTCGATCGATGCGCGGGGGGCCGGTTCGGCCCTCAGTAGCCCCGCAGCTGCGCCCAGCGCGCCCGATGCCAGGCGCCGTCGCCGAAGGTGACCGCGCTGACGGCGGCCCGCTTGAGGAACAGGCCGATCGCCACCTCATCGGTCATCCCCGCGCCGCCGAACATCTGCACCGCCTCGTGGCCGACGTGCAGGTAGGTGTCGCTGCAGCGCGCCTTGGCCAGCGAGGCGAGCGCGGGCCGCCGGGCGGGGTCGTCGGCGCAGCGGGCGGCGGCGAGCACCGCGCTCCGCGCCATCTCCAGCGCGCAGAACAGCCGCGCCGCCCGATGCTGCAGGGCCTGGAAGCTGCCGATGGGGACGCCGAACTGCACGCGGCTCTTCAGGTAGGCGAGGGTGTCCTCGAAGGCGCGGCTCATGCCGCCGAGCATCTCCGCGCACAGGCCGATGGTCGCGCGCTCGAGCACCTCCTCCAGCAGGGCCTCTCCCTGCCCGGGGGGCGCGACGACGACGGCCGGGGTCTCGGCCAGGATCAGCCGGTCGGCGCGGCGCCCGTCGACGCGCTGCAAGCGGGACCAGGCCAGGCCCGGCGCGTCGCCCGCGACCAGGAACAGGCCGACCCCCTCGGGCGCGCGGGCGGAGACGACGACCGCGTCGGCGCAGCCGCCGTCGAGCACCCGCTCCTTGCTGCCGCTGAGCAGGAAGCCCTCGCCGGCCGCGACCGCGCGGGTCGCGACCTCCGCCGGCGCGAAGCGCGGCCCCTCCTCGAAGGCGAGGGCAAGCAGCGCCTCGCCGGCCGCGACCTTCGGCAGCCAGGCCTCGCGCGGAGCGGCCTCCGGGGCGTGGAGCAGGGCCATACCCCCGAGCAGCACGGTGGCGAGGAAGGGCTCGGGCGCGAGCTGGCGGCCGGCCTCTTCGAGCAGGATCGCGAAAGCGAAGAGGTCGAGGCCGGTGCCCTCGAGCTCTTCGGGGAAGGGCAGGCCGGTCCAGCCGAGCCCGGCCATCTCCTGCCACAGGGCCGGATCGTGCCCCGGCCCCTCCGCCAGGGCGCGCACCCGCTCGACCGGGGAGCGGGCGGTGTAGAAGTCGCGGAAGGTCTTCCGCAGAAGGCGCTCGTCCTCGTTCAGCCGCAGTCTCATCCCTTGCCCCCCGTCGGCAGCCCGAGCACGCGTTTGGCGATGATGTTCAGCTGGATCTCGGTCGTGCCGCCCTCGATCGAGTTCCCGCGCGAGCGCAGCCACTGGCGGCACAGCTCGAGCTCGTCGGCCTCGAAGCCCGGCCCCTCCCAGCCCAGGCCGCGGGGCCCGGCGATGCGCATCGCGAGGGCCCGGCGCCGCTGGTTGAGCTCGGTGCCCTCGACCTTGAGGATCGAGCTGGTCGGGCCGGGTCCGTCGCCGGCGCGGAGGTTCTCCTTGACACGGCCGAGGGTCAGGAGGAAGGCCTCCTCGTCCATCGCGTTGGCGGCGAGCTCGTCGCGGATCAAGGCGTCGGCGAGCGGCCCCTCCTCGGGCCCGACGTAGCGCCGCGCGAGCCTGACCAGCTCGGGCTCCCCGCCGCCGACCGCGCTGGCGAAGATCTCGCCGACGAAGGCGCGCTCGTGGCGCAGCAGGGCCTTCGCGACTGTCCAGCCCGCGTCGATCTGGGCGACGAGGTTCTCCGCCGGCACGCGCACGTCCTCGAAGAACACCTCGCAGAACGGGGAGGCGCCGCTGATCAGGCGGATCGGCCGGACGCTGATGCCCGGGTCGTCGAGGTCGATCAACAGGAAGCTGATGCCGCTCTGCCGCGGGCCGTCGCTGTTCGTCCGCACCAGGCAGAAGATGCGGTCGGAGAGGTCGGCGTACGAGGTCCAGACCTTCTGGCCGTTGACGACGAAGCTGTCCCCGTCCCGCTCGGCGCGGCACTGCAGCGACGCGAGGTCGGAGCCCGCGTTCGGCTCGGAGTAGCCCTGGCACCAGCGGATCTCGCCGCGGCAGATGGCGGGCAGGTGGGCGCGCTTCTGCTCCTCGTTGCCGAACTCGAGCAGGGTGGGCCCGAGCATCACCAGGCCGAAGCCGACCAGCGGCGGCGGCAGCGACAGGCGCGCGAGCTCGGCCGCGAGGATCTTCGCCTGCTTGCGGCCGAGGCCGCCGCCTCCGTACTCCTCTGGCCAGGTCGGCGCCGTCCAACCGCGGCCGGCCATCACCTCGAGCCAGGCGAGCTTGTCCGGGGTCGCGTCGATCTGCCGGCGCCCGCCCCAGTAGCCGGCGAAGGGGTGGCTGCGGGTGCCGCGCAAGCCGGCGGGGGCGTGCTCCTCGAGCCAGGCGCGGGTCTCCTGGCGGAAGCTCTCGAGATCGGGGGCCATCGCGCCTCCAGGGGGTTGGCGGAACAGAGCTCCGAGGGTAGAAGGGGGCGGTGCACCTCGCAAGCCGGTGCCGGCGCTTGCGCCGGCTGCCGGCTGGAGCGGGAAAGCCGGGCGCCGGGCGACGGCGCTTGCGCCGTTGCCCGGGAGGAGCCCGGGTTTCCCATCGTCTTTCGGGGCGGCGCAGCCGCCACGGAAGACACCTCGCAAGCCGGTGCCGGCGCTTGCGCCGGCTGCCGGCTGGAGGACCGGGATGAAGACCTGGAAGATCGTCGGACTGGTCGTGGTCGTCGCCGTGCTCGGCCTGCTCGCCACCGCCTGGCAGCTCTTCCGCGCCCGGCCGGTGCCGGTGCCCGAGGCGCGGGAGCCCTTCCTGTCGTGGGAGCCCGACCCGCCGCAGTTCCGGGCGGAGCTGTGGGACGAGATCGCGCGCCGCTACGTCGTGGACGGCCTGTTCGACTACCGCGGGCTGGTCGGCAACGCCGAGGACCACGCGCGCTTCGAGGAGGCGATCCGGCGCCTCGCCGCGATCGACGCGGCGCAGCTTCCCAGCGACACCGACCGCTTCGCCTTCTGGATGAACGCCTACAACGCCCTGACCGTGTACGGCGTGCTCCGCCAGCTCGATGTCGACGATCCGGCGGCCGTCGAGGCCTGGCGCACCAACGCCAACCTCGGCCAGTTCTGGCTGAGCTACCAGTACCAGGTCGGCGGCCGGGTGTTGACCCTCGACGCCCTGGAGAACGCGCTGCTGCGCGTCGAGCACCCCGACGCACGGCTGCACATCGCGATCAACTGTGCGTCGCTTGGCTGCCCCTCGCTGCCCGCGGAGGCGCTCGACCCGACCCGGCTCGACGCCCAGCTCGACGCGCTGTGCCGTGCCTTCTTCGCCGATCCGGAGAAGTTCCGCGTCGACCGCGAAGCGCGGCGGGTCTACACCTCGAAGATCCTGGTCGACTGGTTCCGGCAGGACTTCGAGAGCTGGGTCGAGGGCGGCCTGGACGGCTTCATCCGGAAGTACGTCGACGAGACGACGCGGACCTGGCTCGAGGCGAACGAGTACGAGCTGGTCGCGATGGAGTACAGCTGGAAGCTGAACATCGCTCCCTGAACCCGCGAAGCGAGGCTATTCAAGGCCTCGGCATTAGAAGTCGACAATGAGGAGATGGGACGGTATAGTAGCGGATCATTTTCGGCAGCCTCGCCTGGGGGGGTGACCTGCCTCGCCGCCTCTGCGGCCCTTCCAGCGGCATACTCCGCTCCTGGACCTTGCACTTGTGGAGCTCTCCATGACCTACGCAGTCCTTGAAGGCGAGTCCTTCGAGTCGGTGACCGCGAGCACCACCGCGATCGTCAAGTCCTCCTCCGCGCGCCGCGGGGCCGACCGGCTGTTGGCGATCCAGCTCGAGGACGGAACCTGGTTCCGCGAGTTCGAGATGGATGTCCGCCAGCCGGCGGAATACATCTTCCTCAAGCACCTGGTCGACGAGGTCGACGCCGAGCAGCAGGCGGGCATGGTCCGCTTCATCCTCCGCAAGGAACGCCCCGGCGGCGGCTGGCCCCTCTACCACGGCGGCCCGCCCGACCTCAGCACCACGGTCACCGCCTGGTACGCCCTGCGCCTGGCCGGCCTCGATGAGAGCCACCCGACCCTGCAGCGCGCGCGCGACGTCGTGCT
>JAUIEM010000042.1 GCA_030428695.1 bacterium | reverse complement strand
CTCGCCGGGCTCGCCGTCGTACACGGCGACGACGAAGTAGCCGAGCTGGCCCGCCGGGTCGGGCGGGCTCCGGTCGCCCTCCCACGCGATCGCCTCGGCGACCATCGCGGGCACGTCGACCGCGCGCAGGGCCGTCGCCATCAGCGTCGCGACCTCGAGCGGGTAGAGGTGGTGGTGCTCCCCGTCCTCCTGGATCGCCTCGAGCGTCCGGGTCGAGCCGTGGATCGGGGTCTCGCGCGGCACCCCGAACCGCGCGCCGGGCACCTACCGCTGCGTGGTGCGCACCGACGAGGGCGCGGTGCTGTCCCACCAGGACTTCCGCATCACGGAGTAGCGCGTCAGTCGACGTGGAAGGTCCCGGTGGTGACCTCCATCGGGTCGCCGTCGGTCGGGATCGAGACGCGGAAGCGGTAGTCGCCACCGGCGAGCCCGGGGATCCGGGTCCCCGCGCGGCGCGGACTGGGCCAGTCGTGAGGACCGAGGACTGGGGACGAACAGCGCGCTGCCGACGAGCAACAGGGCAGCCGCCCCGAGGGCGCGAAGCGTGGGATCGGACATGAGCGAGCCTCCGTTCGACCCCGCTGCGAACCGTAGACCGCGCACAACCCACCTGCCTAAAGGGGTCCAGGGCTCGGGCCGCCAATCCTGCGACCAGGCCTGGGCGCTGGAGCCACGCCCGCGAGAGTTATGCGGTTCAGGCCCGTGCGGTCGCCGCGCGCGCTTCGAGTTGTCGGGGCGACCGCGGCGACCTATTCTCGCCTAGGGGAGGTGCGGGTGCCCGCCGGCCAACTGCAAACACGGTGCAGCCACTGCAGTTACACCCGCTCGTTCTCCCTCGAGCTGGGCGGGCGCTACTACCGCTGCCCCGAGTGCCAACAGGGGGTGCTCGCCGTGCCCCGGCCCTCGGCGGAGGACGCCAGTGTGTGGCGCGAGGAGCACGAGACCTGGATCCGCGACAGCGCGACACGGCTCGGCGTCGACCCCGGCCTGTGGAAGGATTGGGAACAGGGACGCAAGGCCATTCCGCACCACCGCCACCACGACATCGTCGCGCTGCTGCCCGAGACGGCCGAGCTCTTCGGCGGGGACGCGGAGCACTGAGCCCGGCCGATCACGACTCCGTCGCGAGGGCCTGAGGCCGCCGGCAGAAGTCCGCCGTTGGATGCACCGGGACAAAACAACTCCGAAGGAAAAGCCGCCGCGAACCGTCCCATCAGGATGAGGCGTTCCCCGCTTCTCAGTTCGGGTCGGGAACGGTACACTAGCGCTGCAGCGATTCCCCCAGGAGGCCCTCCATGAGACTGTCCGTCCGCGTCCCGATGATCCTCGTCGCGCTGTGCCTCGCGACCTCTGTGACGCTGGCCAGAGATCCGAGCAAGGAGCTCAAGAAGAAGACCTTCGCCGCTCTGCAACGCGGCGACCAGGAGGGCGCGCTCGACTGCATCCGGCAGATCGGCGAAGCGAACAGCGAGGACGCCGCCGAGGCCCTGGTCGACATCATGACCAAGCTCGACGTCCTGTCCGAGCAGGTCGAAGCCTTCGACTCGACCGCCGCGATGACGGTGTTCGACGCCTGCACCCAGGCCCTGTCCGCGATCGACGACGAGGACGCCCGCGAGTTCATCTACGAGGAGCTCGCCAACCGCAAGAGCGACGTGCGCGTCAAGATCGTGTTCGTCGAGGTGTGCAAGAACTACAACGACGCGCCCTCGACCGCGGCGATGATCGAAGCCCTCAACGCGAAGAAGCAGCAGGAGAAGGTGCAGCTCGCGCTGTGCCGCGCCTTCGGCGACATGCTCTGCACCCAGGCGGTGCCGGCGCTGATCGACCTGGTCGAGGAAGAGGAAGACGACCGCAACGACCTGTGGGTCGAGGCGAAGCTCGCCCTGACCGACATCACCGGCGAAGCCTTCCAGGCGGCCGAGGACTACCGGAGCTACTGGGAGATCCGTGGCTCGGGCTTCAACCCCGCGACCGACCGCGGTGACGCCGAGGGCATCGGCGGAACGGTGACCCGCTCGAACCTGTTCGGTACCGAGATCCTGAGCAAGAAGATCGTGATCATCATCGACTGCTCCGGCAGCATGCACCGCAAGGAGCCGCTCTCCCGGCGCGAGCTCGAAGGCACCGGCATCGAGGACACCGACCAGGACAACAGCGCAGGCATGTGCGACGACTGCGGCGAGTCCCACAAGGGCGTCAACCTGCCGGACGAGCGCAAGCGCATCAACCGCGCCAAGGCCGAGCTGTCGCGGCTGGTCCAGTCCCTCGAGGACGACGTCGTGTTCAACATCATCAACTACAGCTACGAAGTGACGCCCTGGAAGGACGAGCTGGTCCGCGCGACCGACAAGAACAAGGCGGACGCTCTGCAGTACGTCGACCGGCTGACCGACGACAGCCTGACGAAGACCGGCGACGCGCTACAGCGGGCCTTCGAGATCAGCGAAGAGGCGAACACCTTCTACCTGATCTCCGACGGCACGCCGACCGGCGACGACGGCTACGGCCTCGACCAGGAAGGGCTCAACGAGATCCTCGAGATGGTCGCCGACCTGAACAAGTTCCGGAAGGTGCGCATCCACACCATCGGCTTCAAGGGCGCGAACAAGCCCTTCATGGAGAACCTCGCCGACCAGAACGACGGCGAGTACCACACCGTCGACTGAGGCGCCCTGCGCCCTCCGTCAAACGAACGCGGCGCCCGGACCTTGCGGTCGGGCGCCGTTCTGTTGGGGGGCGAAGGTGCCTTGCACGGCTTGCGGAGGAGCTCAGCGTTGCGCTTCGTCTTCCTCGCTGATCACCGTCGGCAGCGTCAACCCGGCCTGGTCCTGGTACTTGCCCTTCTTGTCCTGGTAGCTGATCTCGCACAGCTGGTCGGCGCGGAAGAAGAGGATCTGCGCGATGCCCTCGTTGCTGTAGATCTTCGCGGGCAGCGGCGTGGTGTTCGAGATCTCGATCGTCACCTTGCCGCGCCACTCGGGCTCGAGGGGCGTGACGTTGACGATGATCCCGCAGCGCGCGTAGGTCGACTTCCCGACACACACCCCGATGGTGTCACGCGGGACCTCGATGACCTCGACGGTCTCGGCGAGGGCGAAGCTGTTCGGCGGGATGATGCAGTACGGGCCCTCGTGGTCGACGAAGGAGTCCTCGCTGAAGTTCTTCGGGTCGATCAGCACGTTCCGCACGTTGGTGAAGATCTTGTAGCGGGTGCCGACCCGCACGTCGTAGCCGTAGCTGGTCAAGCCGTAGGACAGCACGCCGGCCCGCGGGCGGTTCTCGGCGAAGGGCTTGATCGACACCTCCGCGCGGATCTGGCCGTCGCTCAGCACTCCCATGACGGGTCCTCCGAAGCCATTTAGATGTTCGCGTCGTTGTAGGGCCCGACGAAGTACACGCGACCGCGCTCGTCACGCCGCGGACCGCGCGCGTCGACCGCGAGGTCGCGGGCCCATGCCACCTTCTTGAAGTCGAGCAGCTCCTGGGGAGAGATGTTCTCGCTGCTCGCGTTGTTCCCCGGCGCCCCGCAGCCGAGCGTCATCGCCGGGAACAGGAAGGTCGAGCCGCCGACCGCGCCGTGGGTCGAGCTCGTGTTGATCACGATGCGGAAGGCCGGCAGGCGCTCGGCGATCGCGAACACCACCTTCTCGTCCTGGGCATGGATCGACAGCGTGTGGCCCATGCCGCCGTAGCGCAGGATCTCCCGCATGCGCTTGATGCCCTCCTGCCAGCCGTCCGCCCGGTACACCGACAGCACCGGCGCGAGCACCTCGCGGGACAGGGGCGCGGCGGGACCGACCTCGGTCAGGGGCACGAGCAGCGCGCTCGTGTCCTCGGGCACCGCGAAGCCGGCCATCCGCGCGATCGCGACCGGCGGCTGCCCGACCACCGCCGGGGACATGCCGCCGCCGCGCATGCACACCCGGCCGAGGCGCTCGGCGCGCTCGTCGTCGAGCAGGACCGCCTTCTGGGCGCGCAGCTCGTCGAGCACCGCCTCGTAGACCGGGCCGTCGATGACCAGCGACTGCTCGGAGGCGCAGATCGTGCCGTAGTCGAAGTTCTGCGAGCGCAGGATCTCCCGCACCGCCCGGCGCAGGTCGGCGCCCCGGTCGATCCAGGCGGGGACGTTGCCCGGGCCGACGCCGAGGGCGGGCTTGCCGGAGCTGTAGGCGGCCTTGACGATCGAGGGGCCGCCGGTCGACAGGATCAGGCGGGTGAGGTCATGGCGCATCAGCTCGGTGGTGCCGGGCAGGCTGACCTTCGTCATCCACCCGATCGCTCCGCGCGGCAGGCCGGCGCGCTCGCCCGCGCGGGCGAGCAGCTCGGCCCCGAAGGCGATGCACTTCTTCGCCCGTGGATGCGGCGCGAACACGATCGCGCAGCGCGCCTTGATCGCGATCAGCGCCTTGTAGAAGACCGTCGCGACCGGGTTCGTCATCGGGCACACCGCCGCGATGATGCCCTTGGGCGAGGCGATGCGGTAGACCCGCCGGGCCTCGTCGCGGTCGACGACGCCGACGGTGCGCATGTCCTTGATGCGGGCGTAGAGGTCGCGCGAGGAGATCAGGTTCTTCTCGGTCTTGCTGACCACCCGCCCGCAGCCGGTCTCCTCGACCGCCCGCCGGGCCGCTTCCCCGGCCGCCGCCTCGGCCGCCTCGGCGAGCGCGGCGACGACGCGGTCGACCTGCGCCTGGGTGAAGTCTCCCAGCTCGCGCTGGGCGAGCTGCGCCTGGGCGAGCAGGTCGCGGGCTTCGCGGATCGAGGCGAGGTCGGCATCCACTGATGTAATCCTCGGGACAGGAAGGGGGATGGGTACCAGAAAGCGCGGCCGGACACAAGCCGTACGGCTACAGGCGTCCCTCGGCGCGGAACCAGTCCAGGGCGTCGCGCAGGGCGTCGCGCGTCGGCCGCGGCGCGTAGCCGAGCTCGCGCCGGGCCTTGGCGGTCGAGTAGTACAGGTAGTTGTGGGTGTAGGCGACGGTCTTGCGGGTCGCCGCTGGCTCGCGCCGGGTCACGTGCTCGGCGAGCCACTCCGCCACCCGCCCGTAGCCCGCCAGCAGCGGGTAGGGCACCGGCCAGCGCGGCACCCGCACCCCCGCCAGCTCACCGATCAGGCGGAAGAAGTCGGCATAGCGCAAGTTCTCGCCGCCGAGGATGTAGCGCTCGCCGACCCGACCTTTCTCCTCGGCGAGCAGGTGGCCCGCGGCGACCGCGTCGACCGGCACGGCGTTGAAGCCGCCCCAGGGGATGCCCGGCGCCTTGCCCTGCACGATGTTGAGCAGGATCTGCCCGGTCGGGGTCGGCGCCGTGTCGCGGGGGCCGAAGGGGAAGGCCGGGTTGACGACGACCAGCGGCAGGCCGTGGGCGGCGAAGCCGAGGGCCTCGCGCTCGGAGAGGTGCTTCGAGAGCACGTAGGCGTCGCCGTTCCGCCACTGGTCGAACGGCGTGTCCTCGTCCGCCTCGGTCTCCCCGGGAGGGATGCCGAGCGCCGCGATCGAGCTGGTATAGACGACCCGCTCGACCCCTTCCTCCCGGCAGGCCCACAGAACGTTGCGGCTGCCCTCGAGGTTGACCCGGTACAGCAGGCCGGGGTCGGGCATCCAGATGCGGTAGATCGCGGCGAGGTGGAACACCCGCCGCACGCCCGCGACGGCCCGGCCGACCGCCGCGCGATCGAGCACGCTGCCGCGCAGCACCTCGACGTCGAGGCCCGCGAGGCTCGGGGCGGGATCGTCCGGCTGCACGAGCACGCGCACCGCGCGTCCTCGCTCCAGCAGCTGGCGGACGAGATGGGAACCGATGAAGCCGCTGCCGCCAGTGACCAGGGTGCGCACGTGAGGCCCTCCAGGGGAAGGCGCCGATGGTGGCAGGGATGGCCGCGGCGGTCAAACCGGAGCGCCTCGGGGCGCAGCTCTCGGCATGGCGCGCCGGGTCTGCTAGAATGGCGCCGGTGCCAGCCCCGGAGTCCGCCCATGGTCCGTTGCCTGCTCGTGTTCCTCGCCGCCCTGCCCTGCCTCGCGCAGGTCGACGAGGGCGAGATGCGCCTCCTGGTCGCCCAGCTCCGCTCGGCCGATGCGGACGTGCGCGACGCGGCGACCGAGCGGCTGATGCTGCTCTCGCCCCAGTGCTATCCCTACATCTCCGGAGCGCTGGAGAGCCGCGACGCCGACGTGCGGATGCGGGCCCGCGTGATCATGAGCGGGCTGCACGAGCGCATCGAGGCGACCCTGCTCGAGATCATCGCGCTCAACGGCAAGGACAGCGGCCGCGGCAAGGAGATGTGGGACTGGCTGATCAGCCTCGGGGAGGCCGGCGTGACGCCCCTCTTCGCGGTGACCTCCGAGCTGCTGCGCAACTCGACCTACCCCGATGAGGATCCGGTCACGCGGCTCGCGATGATGGCGCTGAAGGAGATGATCGGCCCCGAAGACCACGAGCGCCTGTTCGCGATCCTCGACCAGCCCGACCACCCGATGTACGCCTCGACCGCCCGCCTGCTCGGCGACCTGCGCTTCGTCGAGGCGGTGCCGGTGCTGATCAAGTCCCTGAAGGAGGGGGCGAACAACCTCCAGGCGGCGGCCGCCTGGGCCCTCGGCTGGATCCGCGAGCACCCGGACATCCTGCCCGCCCTGCACGAAGCCTACGAGGCCGAGACGGACGCCGAGGTGCGGCACGCGATCGCCTGCGCCGTCTCCCGCTTCGGAGACACGCGCTACATGGAGGACGCGATCGCCTTCTCGAAGAGCCTGGTCGAGGGCGCGAACCCGCCGACCGCCTACAACCTCAACCGGCTCGGCTGCGACTACCTGTTCGTCGAGGACTGGGACAACGCGATCGCGACCTTCGAGCGCATGCTCGCGATGAACCCGGACAGCAGCACCGCCCACTACAACATCTGCTGTGCCTACAGCCTGCAGGGCAAGACCGAGGAGGCGCTCGAGGCCTTCAAGAACGCCGTGCGCCACGGCTTCGTCGACGTCCAGCACATCGAGGCCGACCGCGACCTCGACAACCTGCGCACCCTCGACGGCTTCATCGAGGTCGTCGTCAAGCTCAAGGCCGGCCGGGGCACGGCGGCGGCGGACTGAGGCACCGTCAGGCGGCCGGAATCAGCCCGCCACGATCCCGCGCAGGTTCTCGTCGAGCCCGGCGAGCACGGCCGCGGCGACCGCGCCGCGCTGATCGTGCTTGCTGCGGGCGAAGGCCCGCGGGTTGAGCGCGGTCAGCCGCAGGGCCTCCGCCTGCACCTTCGCCTCGAGGGCGTCGGGGGCGACGGTCTCGTCGAGGAAGCCGACCGCGCACGCCCCCGCGGCGTCGTAGATCGTCGCCTGCAGGGTCGCCCGGCACAGGTGCTGGCGGGCGAGCCGCTCCTTGGCGAGGGCGAGGGCGAAGCCGGGCAGCGGCACGCCGAGCGAGGTCTCGTTCAGGCCGATCTTGCACGGCAGGTCGAGACCGACGCGGTGGTCGCAGGACAGCAGCAGCAGCGCTCCACCCGCCATCGCGTGCCCGGTGCAGGCCGCGAGCACCGGCTTCGGGTGCTGGAACAGCCGCATGCACAGCTGCCCGCCCCGGGAGACCAGCGCGCGCGCGGACTCCGGTCCGGCCATCATCTGGCCGAGGTCGAAGCCGGCCGAGAAGCGCCCGGGCCTCCCGCACAGCACCACGGCGCTCGCCTCCGCGGCCTCGTCCAGGGCGCCGTCCAGGGCCTCGAGCAGCGCCATCGACAGGGCGTTGACCTTGCCGTCGTCCATCCGCACCCAGGCCACGCCGTCCCGGGTCTCCGTCGTCACCGCCATCGGTTCTTCCTCCCTGTTGAGATCGGTCCGGCCCCTACGGAGCCGCACCGCACATGGTAGCAGGGGACGGGAGGATCCGCCGTCTCACGAGTCCAGAAAGGTACGCCTTCTCCCGCTTCGCGGGAGGGGGTAAACCCCTCCCCTACATTCGGATAAGACCATCAGCCCAAGCGAGGCATGGCTCGTATGCCGCACGCCCGAGATCACCCGCGGCGTGCGTCGGAATCCAATGTAGGGGCGGGGTTTACCCCCGCCCGCCACAGGCGTATGGATGTGCGTCATCGGGTTCCGTGAGACAGCCTCATAAAGCCCCTCCCCCACATTCGGGTAGGACCATCGGCCCAGGGGAGGCATCGCTCGCACGCCGCACGTCCCGGATCATCCGCCGTTTGCGTCGGAGTTGCCTCGTGACGCTCCCTTCGTCGGGGAACCGCTGCGTCAGTCGCGCAGCCGCCGCTGGGCGTGCTCGAGGGTCTCGAGCAGGGGCGGGAAGGCGCGGTGGGACTCCTCTCCGCTGTCGACGCTGCGCAGCCAGACCAGGAAGGCGCGCAGGTCGGGCTCCCACGCAGACAGAGCCGTCAGATCCGCCCAGCCCTGGGTCTCGAGCCCGAAACGCACGATCGCCGCGCCGAGCTGGCTCTTCTCGCGGTAGCGGTCGCCGTCGATCTCGAGCGCGGGCAGCGCCTCGGCGAGGGCGAGGATCTCCTCGTCGCGCAGCGAGCGCGCGAAGTCGACCGGACAGGGCGAGTGGTGGGCGATGATCAGCTGGCCGTCGTCGAGCAGGCTGCCGTAGCTGACAGGAGGCTGCACGGCGCGGTGGTCGAGGGCCTGGGCGATGCCCTCGTTCTTCCACAGCGGCAGGTCGGGGTCGAAGGACTCGACGAAGTGGTGCACCAGCTCGTGCGCGAGGGTCTGCGTCGACCAGTAGACCAGCGAGAAGCTGCCGTGCAGCGGATGGGAGATGAACTCGCCGTAGGAGCGCTCGGTCCACTTGTGCTCATCGAAGGTCGCCCGATCGGTGAAGATGAACAGGGGGATGCGCTCGGTGTCGCCGCGCCCGTAGTAGCTGGCGAGCTGGTGGTGGAAGTGCTCGGCCAGGCGCGCCACCCGGAAGGCGAACTCGGGGTTCGGGGTGTCGGTGTGGATGTCGTAGTGCGCGGTCGCGAAGCGCGAGCCGCGCAGGGCGGGGAACGCCGAGCAGCCGAGGCTGAAGACGCACAACAACAGCCCGAGATAGCGCATGCGGTCCCTCCGCCCCCAGTGTAGCGCAGAACGCGCCGCGAGCCCACCGGCCCCGTCTGATTCACCGGGCTGGCTCAGTTCGCGCCCCCGACCTCGATCAGCACCTTCCCCCGGGCGTGCCCGCTCGCGACATGGCGCAGGGCCTCGGCGGTGCGGGCGAGGGGGAAGATCCGGTCGACCACCGTCTCGAGCCGGCCGGCACAGGCGTGCTCCGCGAGGAGCTCGAGGTCGGCGCGGTTCGGGGTCGAGGCGTAGCGGCGCAGGCGGTGGCCGACGAAGGGATCGAGCAGGAGCGGGGCGAACAGGCGCGCGTAGAAGCGCAGCCCCGACGCGCCGGTGCCGCTGTTGAGCACGAGCGTCCCGTCCGGCCGCAGGAGCTTCCGACAGGCGCCCAGGGGCCGGTTCTCGACGTTGTCCAGCACCAGCGCGAAGCGCGGGCCGAGGCGGGTGAAGTCCTCGCGGCTGTAGTCGACCACCCGCTCGGCGCCGAGGGCCCGCACCCGCTCGAGGTTGCGCGGGCCGCACACCCCGGTCACGCGCGCCCCGGAGATGCGGGCGAGCTGCACGGCGAAGCTTCCCACTCCGCCCGATGCGCCGTTGATCAGCACCTCGTCCCCGCTCTTCACCCCGGCGACGTCGCGCAGGGCGTGCAGGGCCGCGAGGCCGCTGGTGACCAGGCCGGCGGCGGCGGATGCCGGCAGGCCGGCGGGCAGCGGGGCGAGCTGCCCCTGCTTGGCGAGGGCGAGCGCGGCGCAGCTGCCTTCCCCGAGCCCGAACACCGCGTCGCCCGGGCGGAAGCTCGTCACGTCGACGCCGACCGCCTCGACGGTGCCGGCGAGGTCGAGGCCGGGGATGCCGAGCCGCGGCCGCAGCCAGCCGCTGAAGGCGCGCACGATCAGGGGGGCGCCGCGCGCCATCATCAGGTCGCCGACGTGGACCGCGGCGAACGCGACGCGCACGAGCACCTCGTCGGGGCCCGGCGAGGGACGCGCGCGGCGGCCGAGGCGGAAGGGGGCGCCGTAGCGGTCGTGGAAGACCGCGGCCATCGTGTCCGTCTTCGTGTCGAGTGGAGTCTTCGGGGTCGGCATGGAGCCTCCGGGGTTGCGCTGTTTACGACGTAAGCTTACACTGTAAACACACGAACGCAAGACCCCATTCGAAGAGGAGGAGCACGAGATGGCCCGACGGCGGAGGAAGGCAGCGCGCCCCGCGCTCAGCACCGAACGCGTGCTGAAGGTCGCCCTGCGACTGGCGGATGCCGAGGGCCTCGAGGCGCTGTCGATGCGCCGCCTCGGCCGGGAGCTCGGGGTCGAGGCGATGGCGCTGTACCGCCATGTCAAGAACAAGGACGCGATCCTCGACGGCATCGTCGACCGGGTCGCCGCGGAGCTCGAGCTTCCGGATGCCGAAGACTGGAAGGAGGCCCTGCGCCGCCGCGCCCACTCCGCCCACGCGGTGCTGATGCGCCATCCCTGGGCGGTGCGCCTGCTGCTCTCGCGACCGAACGTCGGCCCGGCGATGCTGCGCTACGTCGACGCGACCGTCGGCTGTCTGCGCCGCGCCGGCTTCTCCTTCGCCCTCGCCGACCACGCCTGGAACGCGCTCGACGCCTACGTCTACGGCTTCACCCTGCAGCAGTTGTGCTTTCCTTTCCAGCCCGACGAGTACGCGAGCGCCGCCGAGACCTTCCTCCCCCAGCTCCCCGCGGCGGACTTCCCCCACCTGCACGGCCTCGCCACATGTGTGATGCGCGGGGAGCACGACGGCGTCCAGCAGCTCGGCTTCGGCCTCGAGCTCCTGCTCGACGGCCTCGAGCGGCTGCTGGAAGGCTGACGGGCTCTTGCCAGGGGACCGGCGCTCGCCACGACGCGTGCTCGGCAGGTAGAATCCGCTGCGAACATCCATCGAGGACACAGGATGCGCACACATCCGTCCCCGCGTCTACCCGAGCCCGCGCGATGACCGAGTCCGAGCGCGTGGTCGAGGCCGCGGCCCTCATGCCGGAGGCCGTCGAGGTCTACATGCTGGTCAAGCAGACAGCGCGCAAGCCGGTGCCGGCGCTCGCGCCGGCTGCCGGCTGGAGCGGGAAAGCCGGGCGCCGCGCGACGGCGCCCGCGCCGTGGCGCGGAGGCAGCCCGGGTTTCCCATCGTCTTCCGGGGCGGCGCAGCCGCCCCGGAAGACAGCTCGCAACGAGCTGTCGGTCGTCGCCACCCCCGAGCTCGCCGATGCCCTCGGCCTCGAGCTGCGCACGGTGCGCAAGGCGCTGAAGGCGCTCGCCACGCCGCGGGTCGGGCTGCTCTCGATCGACCGCTTCGACGAGAACGGGCGGTGCTTCCTGTTCCTGCCCTGGTTCACGTCCCCTGGGGGCTGAGGCTCAGCGCAGCTTCTCGAGCCACTCCTGCGCCTCCTCGGCGTAGCTCGAGTCCGGGTAGTGCGTCACGATCTGCTCGAAGTAGCCGGCCGCCTCGTCGTACTTGCGGGCCTGGAAGAGGTTCCGGCCCATCGACAGCCAGCTGCGGCAGTCGCGCTCCATCTGCTCCCGGGCGACCGCCTCCTGGACCGCCGGGTCCGCTTCCAGCTCGGCCCGCAGCGCCGCGGCCGCCTGGCCCGACGGGCAGCGGGGGTAGGCCTCGGCGATGGCGGCGAGCTCTTCGAGGGCGTCGGGGAACTTCTCGCGCGCGACCAGCCGGCGCGCCTTGGCGAGCCGCTCGGCCGCCTCCTCTTCGAGCACCGTCAGCCGTGCTTCCTCCTCTCTCCGCTCCGCCTCCGCCCGCCTCTCCTCGAGGATCGCGTCGACGTCCGGGTCGCCGCGCAGGACTTCGAGCAGCCCGGCGTCGCGGTCGCAGAACAGGCCGAGCTCCGCGGAGACCGTCGTCGCGCCCTCCGCCTTCGCGCCCTCGGGGTAGCGGTCCCCGGCGCCCCCGACATCGAGCAGGATGCCGAGGGAAGGCGCGCCGCCGCGCCCCCACCAGTAGGTGTTGCCGCCGCCGTGGCCGAGGCAGCGCTTCGGCCGGGTCTCGTAGAGGTCGGCGCCGCCGCCGTCGTAGCACAGCGCGAAGCCGTTCTGGGCGCCGGCGCCGAGGCTGAGCCCGTCCGCCTTGTAGCGGTCGTCGCCGGCCGCCTCGATCAGCACGCCGACCCCGGCGTCCCAGGCCGCCCCCTGGTTGGCGGCGATGCGCCCGGTGTAGACGTCGTCGCCGCCGCCCTCGAGCAGCATGCCGGCGGCGGAGTGGCAGCCGAAGCCCTGGCCGTAGCGGGTGACGGCGTAGGAATCGGCGCCGGCGCGGTCGGCGAGCACGCCCATCGCCATGAAGTAGCCCCCGCCCTGGCTGAAGTTGCCGGCGTCGTAGCGGTCGTTCCCGGCGCGGTCGAGCAGCAGCCCGACGCCGCCGCAGGCGATCCAGCGCAGGCCGAGGCCCATGCCCTGGCCAAAGCCCCGGAAGACGCCCTCGGTGCCGTAGGAGGAAGGGTGCGCCCCGCCGACCCGGTAGGACTCGTCCCCGCCCTCCTCGAGCAGCAACCCGAGCCCCCGCGTCAGGCCGAGGCCCTGGGCGTACAGCGCGGCCTCGTAGACGTCGCTCTCCGGGCCGCGGTCGACCAGCGCGCCGATCCCCCACCAGCCCGCGCCCTGGCCGAGCTCGCCGAGGGCGTAGCGGTCGGCGCCACCCGCGTCGAGCAGCAGCCCGAAGCCGAACCAGCCGAAGCCCTGCCCGGCGCGCCGGCACAGGTAGCGGTCGTCCCCGGCCAGGTCGACGGCGATGCCCGCGCCGAGCCAGCCGGTGCCCGGTCCGCGCGGTCGCTCGGGGTCGCCGTAGGTGTCGTCGCCGGCGATGTCGACCAGGACCTCGATGGCCGGTGCGCTCTCCGAGCGCGTGTCGAAGGGGTAGGCGTCGTCCCCGCCGAGGTCGAGGATGAACGCGAAGTCCCCGCGGTAGGTGTTCGGCCCGATGCCCCCGACCACCATCCGCCCGTGCGGGCTCTCGGCGTACGCGATCACCCTTCCCTCGACGCCCTCGACGGCGTCCGGGTAGGCGGCGGCGGAAGCGGACAGCGCGCGGCC
Source organism: bacterium (assembly GCA_030428695.1). The sequence continues at coordinate 22,311 of JAUIEM010000042.1, read as the reverse complement.
GAGCTCCTCGAGCTCCTCGACCGCGTAGAGGGGCGCGAGCGCCGCCCCCATCGCGGCGAGGGCCCCGACGTCGACGCGCTTCGCCAGCTCGACCACGCGCAGGTTGTCGGCGCGGTTCGGCTGGCCCTCCCAGTCGACGTAGATGTGGCGCACGAGGTCCGCAGCGAAGGGCAGCCCCTCGGCGGCGAGGAAGGCGCGCTCCGTCGCATCGAGCGCGGCGAAGGCGCGCTCCCGGTGGGCGTGGGCGCGGGCGAGCAAGGCCTCGACCGCGTCGAACAGGGCGGCCGGGGTCGCGGCGACGAGCGGCTCCGCGTCGACGCGCGGCGGCGCGAGATCGAGCCAGCGCGCGGCTTCGGCGGAGAGCCCGCCCAGGCCGCCGTCCACCACGCCCTCGAAGTCGGCGGCGAGGCGCTCGGCGACCCGGTGGGCGCGGACGGGGTTGCGCTGGGCATAGGTGACGCGGTCGAGGCGGAAGAAGCCGGCCTTGCGCTCGACATCCTCGACGAGCACGCGCTGCAGATGCGCGAGGCCCTCGGCCTGCCCTTCCTGCTCGACCAGGCGCAGCAGCGCGCGCTCGAGGTGGTCGGGCGCGAGGTCGGGGAAGATCTCCGCGTCGCTGCGGAAGACCGTCCGCCCCCCGCTCGCCATGCGCGGATCGACCACCGGCTTCGCGCCGGCGGCGAGCTCGAGCTCGAGCTCTTCCTCACCGCGCGCGACCTGCACCCGGTAGCGGCGGTCGGCGGCCAGGGCGTAGGCGGACAGGTAGTGGAAGTGGTCCGCGCTCTCGAGCGCCGTCCCGTCGATCGCGACGAGCCGGTCGCCGACCGCGACGCCCGCCGCCTCCGCAGGCCCCCCCGCGTCGACGCTGGCGACGACCGGCTGCTTCGCGGCGCGGTCGAGGCTGAGCCCGAAGTCGGGGCGGGTCGCGTCGTAGGGCGACTGGGCACAGGCCAGCGCGCAGAGCACCCCGAGCAGACGTACGGCGAGACTTCCCATCACGACCTTCCTCCTCTGCGAACCGGCCTCCGCCGCGGCGTCAGTCATCCCTGTGACAGATCTCCAGCCGGTTGCCGAAGGGGTCCTCGAAGAACACCGCATAGTAGGTCTTCGTGTACTCCGGACACTCCTTCGGGCCGCTGATGTGCAGCGCCCCCGCGGCCGGCAGCAGGGCCGCGATCGCGTCGAGCTTCGCGCGGCTCTCGGCCCAGAAGGCGATGCGCGTCTGGTTCGGCCGGTGCTCCGGGTCGACCGTGAAGCCGAACCAGGGCTTCGCGGGCGGCGTGCCGGGGGCCTCGAAGCCGCTGTAGAGCTGCCCCCGATGGCCCTCGGTGAAGCCGATCGCCGGCAGGATGGCCGCGTAGAAGTCCCAGGCCCGGTCGAGGTCGTTGACCCGCAGGTCGATGTGCTGGAAGGGGTTGATCGCCATCGTGCGTTCCTCCGTATGCGCTCCAGGATAGGCTCCACGCGGGCTCCCGACCAGCGTTTGCCGGGACGCGCGGCGGCGGCGATACTGCGGCCGGGAGGCAACGCCATGAGCATCGCGCACACCTGGGGCACGAGCGCCGCCGAGCGCGCCCGCCCCTTCCCCTGTGACGGCCTGGTCCGCCGCGCCGACGGCGAGCTGTTCCGCGGACTCGACGTCGACGCCCCGCCGGAGGTCGTGTACCGCTGGCTGTGCCAGATGCGGGCGGCGCCCTACAGCTACGACTGGCTCGACAACCTCGGCCGCCAGAGCCCGCGCAGCCTGACCCCCGGCCTGGACGAGCTGGCGCCCGGCCAGCGCGTGATGGCGCTGTTCAAGCTCGTCTCCTTCGAGCCCGGGCGCTCGCTGACGATCCGCACGGGCCGCAAGGGCAAGCGCGTGTTCGGCGACTGCGCCGTCAGCTACTGCGCCCTGCCCCGCGGCGAGCACACGCGGCTGCTGGTCAAGCTGCTGCTGCGCTGGCCGCCGCCGCCGATCGGCTGGCTCGCGCGCGGGCTGGGGCCGTGGGTGGACCTGTTGATGATGCGCAAGCAGCTGTTGACCTTCAAAGAGCTGGCGGAAGCCGACGCGGGCTGAGGGCTCAGTCTCCCAGCGCGTGCAGCAGATCCCGGCGCAGGTCGGAGAGGTGCTCGAGCCCGACCGACAGGCGGATCAGCCCCGCGCCGACGCCGTAGCGGTCGAGCTGCTCCGGCGGCACGTCGCTGTGGGTCATCGAGCGCGGGTGCTCGACGAGGCTCTCGGTGCCGCCGAGCGAGACGGCCAGGCGGATCACCTCGAAGCGGTCGAGGATACGGAAGGCCTGCGCCTCCCCGCCGCGCACCTCGAAGGCGATCAACGAGCCCGGGCCGGTGCACTGCCGGATGAAGATCCCGTGCTGCTCCGAGCCCGGCTCGAGCAGCCCGGGGTAGTGCACCCGCTCGACCTGCGGGTGGCCGGCGAGCAGCGCGGCGATGTGGCGGGCGTTCTTGGCCTGGCGGCGCATCCGCACCGAGACGGTCTCGAGGGAGCGCAGCAGCAGCCAGCCGGAGAAGGGCGTCGCCATCGTGCCGAGGATCGTGCGCATCGCCTTGATCTCGGCGAGCAGCTCGCGGGGACCGGAGACGACGCCGGCGATCAGGTCGCTGTGGCCGCCGATGAACTTCGTCGCCGAGTACAGCACCAGGTCGGCGCCGAGCGGTGCCGGGCGCTGGAACACCGGGCCGAGGAAGGTGTTATCGACGGCCGTGACGACGCGCCGCGGGCGGCCGGCGCCCAGACGCCGGGCCAGGGCCGCGACGGCTTCGATGTCGACCAACAGGTTCAGCGGGTTGGCCGGCGTCTCGAGGTAGAGCACCCGGACCTTCTCCGGACCGACCTCCTCCGCGCGCGCCTCGAGCCGGCCGAGGAACTCCGGGCCGGCCGGGATCTGCGTGACCTCGACGCCGAAGCGCGGCAGGATGTGCTCGAACAGGAAGTGGGTCCCGCCGTACACCGGGGCGCTCGAGAGCACGTGGTCGCCGGGCTTGAGCAGGGCGAGCAGGCTGGTCGAGATCGCCGCCATGCCAGAGGCGAAGGAGGCGGCTTCCTCGGTCTGGTCCCAGGCCGCGATGCGCTCCTCGAAGATCTGCAGGTTCGGGTTGTTCAGCCGGCTGTAGATCAGGCCGGGGACTTCCCCCTCGCGCTTCTCGCGCAGACCGTAGGCCAGCTCGAAGAACTGCTTGCCGGCGGCGGCCGATTCGAACTGGAAGGTCGAGGTCAGGAACACCGGCGGCTTGATCGCCCCCGCGGACTGGCTCGGGTCGTACCCGTAGCCGAGGGCCAGGGTCTCGGGGTTGAGCTCCTTGCCGCCGCTGCTGTGGCTGCGCTTCATGCGCGTTCCTCCGTGGTGAGCGCCCGTCGTCGCGCGGCCGTCGCCGCGCGACGCCGTCGTCCGTCTCTTCCCATCCCTCAGCCGAGCTCGTCGCGGTGGGCGTCGACGGCGTCGAGCAGCCCGCGGAAGACCCGCGCGACGGGTTCCGGCAGGTCGAGGGAGCAGATCTCGCGGTAGATGTCGAAGAGCAGCTGGTCGGCGCTCGCGGCCAGGCCGATCACCTCCTCGGCGTCCATGTCCGGGCGGAAACGCAGCTTGCGCACGGCGTGCCAGGCGCTCTCCGGCGGCGGATCGGCGAGCCAGGTGTTCAACAGCTCGCAGGTCAGGTGGGACTCGGTCTCCTCGAGGACCTGGGAGAGGCTGTGCTCGTGGTGGGCGAGCGCGTCGAGCAGGTCCTTGGCGCGCTGCCGGTGGGCGAGGGCCTCGAGCCGGCCGTAGATCACGCCCAGGCTGCGGTGGAGCTCGCGCGCATGGGCGAGCAGGGTGTGGACGGTCTCCTTCGGCATCGTAATCCTCCCGGTCGGGCGGCCCGTCTTGCCGGTCGCAAGCTGCGTGCCAGCCTCCCCGCCGCCGTGGCCGCGCCTGCCGGTCCCTGGATGGAGGAGCCAGCGGAAACACCGGCGGCGAAGTCGTTACCGTTTCCGGACACGCGCGTCCCGGTGTCGGCGGCGCGGCCGCTGCCCGCGCGGATGCGCTTCCGTCCGTATCCGGCAGGCGGCTTGCAGACGGCGGGGGAAGTCGACGTCGAGGAGGTCCGCATGCTCCACCTGGCCTTTGACGGCTCCCTGCACGGCAGCTGGGTCGGCGCCTACGGCGTCCGCCTGGCCTCGCTGCGCGAACCCCGTCGCCTGCGGGTCGTGCACGTCCGCACGGCGCGGGAGGGCACCGCCGCCCGGCTCGAGGCCCTGCGCGCCTTCGGTGCGCGCTGGGGCGTCGAGGTCGAGCTCGTCGAGCGCGAGCCAGGCGCGGACGGCTTCGCCACCCTGGTCGGCGCCCTGCCGGAGGGCGCCGACGAGCTGGTCCTGTGCGGGTTGCGGGTGCGCTCGCGGCGGCGCGCCTTCCTGCGCGGCACCGTCTCGGAACGCCTGCTGCGGCTCGGCCGCCACGCCGTCGTCGCCCTGCGCAGCGTGCGCCCGGGGTTGCTCGGCAGCCCGCGCCGGGTGCTCGTGCCCCTGTCCGGCCATCCGCGCAGGCTCGCCGCCGCCTGGCCCTTCGCCCACCGCCTGCTGCCGCTCGCCGAGCGCGTCTCCATCCTGCGGGTGATGCCGCCCGGCCGGCTCGGGCTCGCCCACCTGTCGCCGGGCGGCAGGGCCCGGCTCAAGGACGCGGGCCGCCGCTACGTCGACGATGCGCTCGCCGAGCTGCGCCGCGTGCAGGGCGACGCGGGGCCCCTGCTCGACGGGCGCGTCGTGATCGCCGCCGACTGGGCCGGGCAGATCCTCGCCCAGGCCAGCGAGCTCAACGTCGACCTGATCCTGCTCGGAGCCTCGGAGCGGACGCTGCTCGTGCGCGCCCTGTACAACCCCCTCGAGCGCATCCTGCGCGACGCGCCCTGCGACGTCGGCGTGTGCCGTGGGCCGGTCGAGGAGAGCGGGCGATGACCGGCGCGGCGGCGGAGGTCCGGAAGGCGCGCCCCGGCGGCTTCCACCAGATCCAGCACCTGCCGGTGGCCGAGGTGCACGACGTCCTGCACACCCGCGCGGAGGGCCTCGAGGACGGGGAGGTCGCCGAGCGGCTGCTCGAGGTCGGCAGGAACAGCCTCGTCCTGCCCGACCCGTACAAGTGGGTGCGCAAGCTGCGCAAGCAGCTGACCAACTTCTTCACCCTCCTGCTGCTCGCCTCGGCCGGCGTGTGCTTCGTCGCCGACCGCCTCCAGCCCGGCGAGAGCATGGCGATCCTCGGCTTCGCGCTGCTCGGCGTGTCGCTGCTCAACGCGGGCGTCAGCTTCCTCCAGGAGTTCCGCGCCGAGCGCGCGATGGAGGCGCTGCAGCGCTTCCTCCCCCCGCGGGTCTGGGTGCGGCGCGGAGGGGAGAGCCGGACGGTGCTCGCCGACGAGCTGGTGCCGGGGGACATCCTGCTCCTGTCCGAGGGCGACCGCGTCGCCGCCGACGCCCGGGTGGTGCGCTGCGTCGGCCTGGCCGTCAACAACGCGCCGCTGACCGGCGAGTCCCACGCGCTCGGCCTGGAAACAGCCCCGGCGGCCGCCGGAGTCCCCGCGTTGGAGGCGCGCAACCTGGTGTTCGGCGGCTGCCAGGTGATCCGGGGCAGCGCCGAGGCGGTGGTCTACGCGACCGGCCTGCGCACCGAGTTCGGGCGCGTCGCCCACCTGTCGCAGACCGTGCGCGAACGCCCGTCGCCCCTCGAGCAGGCCAGCGCCCAGATGGTGCGCATGCTGACGGTGATCGCCAGCCTGATGGGCGTCGCCTTCTTCCTGTACGGCGTGCTGTCCGGGCGTTCGCTGTGGGTGAACCTCGTGTTCATGATGGGGATCATCGTCGCCAACGTGCCCGAGGGCCTGCTGCCGACCTTCACCCTCGCCCTCGCGATGGGCAGCCTGCGGATGGCGCGCAAGAACGTGCTGGTCAAGCGTCTCAGCGCGGTCGAAGGCCTCGGCGCGGTGCACGTGATCTGCACCGACAAGACCGGCACCCTGACCGAGAACAGCCTGGCGGTGACGCGCCTCGTCGGCCCCCGGGGCGCGGACGCCGAGCCGCGGGGCCTGGCCGAGCTCGGCCTGCTCGCCTGCGACCTGCGCGCGGATGACCGCGGCGACGAGGCCGGCGGCCTGCGCGGCGACCCCCTCGACCTCGCCATCGCCCGTTGCGTGGAAACCCACGGGGGGGATGTCGCGCAGGCCCTCGCCGCCATCGAGCGCCGCTTCCCCTTCGACGTGTCCCGCGCCCGCTCCGAGGGCATCGGCCGGAGGGGCGGGCGCACGCTCCTCGCGGTCAAGGGCGCCTGGGAACGCCTGCGGCCGCTGCTGGACGGGGTCGCGGGGGAAGCCGGCGTCGCGCCCGCGGACGCCGAGGCCCTGGCGGCCGCCGACCGCACCGTCGATCGCCTGGCCCGCGGCGGCCTGCGGGTGATCGCCGTCGCCTGGCGCGCCCTGGAGGCAGAGGAAGTCGCGCGGGCGCAGGACCCCGCCGTCGGGCCCGAGGCCTTCGAGCGCGACCTGGTGCTCGCCGGCTTCCTCGGCCTGGAAGATCCCCTGCGGCCCGAGGTCGCCCCGGCCATCGCGCGCTGCCGGGAGGCCGGCATCGACGTCGTGATGATCACCGGCGACCATCCGGAGACGGCCCGGGCCATCGCCCGGCGCTGCGGCATCCTCGACCGCGACGCGGGAGGCGTGCTGCGCGGCCAGGCCCTGGCGGAGCTGCGCCAGGTCGAGCTGGTCGAGAAGCTGCGGGAAGGCGTGCGCGTCTTCGCGCGCACCTCGCCGGAGCAGAAGATGCAGATCATCGCCGCGCTGAAGGAGCTCGACAAGGTCGTCGCGATGACCGGCGACGGCGTCAACGACGCGCCGGCGCTCAAGGCGGCGGACGTCGGCGTCGCGATGGGCCGGGGCGGCACCGACGTCGCCCGCGAGTCGGCGCAGATCATCCTGCTCGACGACAACTTCGCGTCGATCGTCGCTGGCGTCGAGGAGGGCCGCACGGTCTACGCGAACATCCGCCGCTTCACCAACTACGTGCTGGTCAGCAACGGCCCGGAGATCGTGCCCTACCTGCTGTACGTGCTGCTGCCGGTGCCCCTGGCCCTGACGGTGATCCAGATCCTCGCCATCGACCTCGGCACCGACATCATCCCCTCGATGGCCCTCGGCCAGGAGCCTCCGCAGCCGGAGCAGATGCGGCAGCCCCCCCGCCGCCGCGGCGAGGGCCTGCTCAGCCTGCCGCTGGTCGCGCACAGCTACCTGTTCCTCGGCGCCCTCGAGGCGGCCTGGTCGCTGTTCCTGTTCTTCTACGTGCTCGTCGGGGGCGGCTGGGAGTACGGCACCGAGCTGGCGAGCGACGCGCCGTTGTACCGGGCGGCGACGGGGGCGGCCCTCGCCAGCATCCTGTTGATGCAGATCGGCAACCTGCTCGGCCGCCGCTTCTCCCGCCGCTCGGGGATCGACCGGGGAGTGCTGCGGAACCGGCTGATGCTGCTCGGCATCGGCATCCAGGTCGTCTTCTCCTGGGGGGTGCTGTACGCGCCTCCGCTGCAGGCCGTGCTCGGCACCGCCCCGGTCGACGCCTCGGTCTATCTGCTCGCCTGGCTCGGGGTGCCGCTGGTCTTCGGCTGCGACTACCTGCGCAAGGTCCTGTTCGTCCGGGAGTGAGCGCGCCGGCGCCAGCGACTTCCGCGCGCTGACGAGCGCACGCGGCAGGTGTCGCCGTTGGGAGACAGTGGGAGAGGCGCGCGATCGCGGAGCTCCGGGGCGCGGTGGTTGGCACGGGGCGTGCTTCCTCCGTTGAGCACAAGGAGGACACGATGGAAGCAGACGAAACGCCGGCCCCGCGACTGCGCATACGGGTCGAGCCCACGCCAGGGAACGAGCCGACGCTCACGCGGCTGGAGGAGATGCCCGACGCGCCGCGCCCGGAGGTCCGACCAGGCCTTGCCGCAGAGCTGGCGGCGGCCACCCCTTTCGCGGAGCTCTTCCCCGCCAGCGCCCGACCGAACCACCTGCAGATGCTCGCCGCTGCGGGCTACCTGACGCGGGCCCTCGACCGCGTGTTCTTCACGGTGCGCGACCTCGACACGGTGCTCCGCAGAGCCGGCCGTGCGGTCTGCTCGATGCAGTCGCGGGCGGAGGTGGTGAAGGTCGGCTGGTTGGTCCGCGCCGGACGCGGGAAGTACCGCCTGGGCCCGGCGGGCGACGCCGCCTGGGAAGTCCTCGCGAGGGGCGGGGACCCGAGCCCGGAGGCGCTGGGCGCGTAGCGCTTCGACCGGGGCCGGGCGGGCTCGAGCGACGCCAGCGGGGAGGCAGCGAGGCCCTGAAAAAAATCCCGATTCCTCCGAAGCCTGCCGCGCGCCTCCCGCGCTCAAGAGGGGAGCGGCATTCCTGTGAGGAGGAAGCGATGACCAAACAGCAGATTCTGGCGCAGCTCCGGCGTATCGAGCAGGAGATCAAGAGCCTCTCGATCGAGCAGCTCCGCCTTCCCGCCCACAGCCCGGAGGCCCGGCGGATCGGCAACCGGATGCAGATGCTGGTCAACTCCCAGAGCTACTTCAAGCGTCAGCTCGCGCAACTCGACCCCTCGGCCGCGGCCCGCGTCGAGACCGTCGCGGCGCGGAACAAGCAGCTCGGGGACGCGCGGAAGCAGGTGCAGGCGGAGCTCGAACGCCGCAAACGCGATGCGGAGGAAAAGCAACAGCAGGAGGAGCACAAGGCCCGCGCCGGCCAGGTCAGCGCGCTGCGTGCCTTGCAGCGGAAGATGCACGCGCTGCTCAACCACGTCACGATGCTCGAGGGTCGTGCCGAGCAGCTGCTGCAGACCTACTTCGCCCACCCCGTGCTCGCCGACGTGATCCACCTCGCCGGCGGTATGGTCAATCCCGCCGCGCCGAAGCTCGCGGTCCAGGGGCTGCGGCTCAAGGTCACCAGCCTGTGCACGCAGGCCCAGAACCACACGATGGCGCGGGCCTACAAACGGGCCGACCGCGCCCTCGCCGAAGCGAAGTCGCTCGTCGACACCGCCGGGCGCAAGATCCACCAGTACGACAACAAGATCAACCGCGGCGGGGCGCGGACCATCGCCGGCATCAACCTCGGACGCTCGATCGCGATGACGGTCGTCAGCTCGACCTTCGGACCGGCCGGCAAGATCATCGGATCGTCGGTGGGCGCAGCGACGAGCGAGGTGACGACCCTCGCGCTCGAATGGGCCGACGGAAAGCACAAGGTCGGCTGGAAGGAGGTCGAGAAGGCCCGTTACCGCACACTGATCGCGATCGGCGCCGCGGCGCTCTCGCAGTCCGCGGGCAAGCTCTTCGCCGGGCGGGCGCATTCCTATCTCGCGCAGAAGATCCCCGGTTTCGCGGCGCGCTACACCGTGAAAGAGGTCGGGTCGGTCATCATCAACTACGTCGCGGCGAACTTCCAGATCATCGCGCGCAAGCTCGCGTTGAACGAAGGCAACTGGGATGTGGCCTACATGCTCGTCCTGCCCTTCCTCAAGGCCCGCTTCGGCTCTCCGGTCGACGCGGCGCGCTTCACCAACGACGCCGAGCGCGCCGCCGACAAGCACGACGCCGCGTAGGAGCTGGGCGCACGCGCGCCCTACGACGCGGGCTTCAACCCCTCCAGCAGCTGGGCGGCGAGGGCTTCCAGGGAATTGACGACCTCGACCTCGGGGCGGAGCAGCCCGGTCTGGATGATCACGTCCTGCCGGCGCTGGTATCCGGGGTCGACGCCTATGAACAGGGGTTTCGAGCCTGCCGAGAGCTTGCCGAGCTCGTAGAGGGTGATCGGACAGAGCGTCTCGGGCGGGAACCAGAACGAGACCGCCCGCGCCCGTTGCAGGTGGCGGAACTCCCAGCCGATCTGCTGCGCGGCGGCCTCCGGGTTCGCGGCGTCGAAGGCGGGATGCCGCGGGTTGATCAGGACCCACGGGAGCGCCGCGAGGGCCTCGGCGAGGTCCCGCTGCCAGTCGGCACATTCGCTGATGCCTCCGGCGAGGAACAGCGAGGGCTCGGGTCCCAGGTACACGTCGGGCGGGGTGATCATCCGGTTCATGGGCGCCTCCCCGATCGAGAAGGGCGGGCAGGGCGGTTTCTTTCAGCGGATCGGGACTCCGGACTTCCCGCGCGCGACAGACGAAGTGGCTCCGTGCGTCCCGACGTTGCCGATGGCGTGAAGTCGGCGATCATGGGCGAAAGCCGGGGAGCGACGCAGCCCCGCAGAGCCGTTGGTCTGTGCGCGCGGTCCCGCGCCTATTCGAGCCCGGTGAAGGTGATCGGCGTGCCGTCGAGGTCCATGCTTCCGGCTCCCGCGCCGGACTGTGTGACGGTCAGCCCGCCCGCGGTCCCGCCGCTCAGCACGAGGGAGTCGCTTCCGCCGGAGCCCCCGTCGAAGCTCAGCCCGCCCGCGGGCAGGGGGCTCGGTCCCGTCAGGTCGACCGTCAGGACGTCGTCCCCCGCAGCGCTGCCGGTGATCGTCAGACTCGCGAAGTCCGCGACCGGGCCTTCGAACAACGTCATGCCGCCGAGGCGCACGAGGAGGTTGTCGCCGCTGCGCTCGAGGCTGATGCCGCCGCCCGTCTCGGGCAGGACGACCGACGCCGCGCTCCCGCTCGGATCGAGCAGGGCGACCTCGTAGTCCTCGACCTCCCCGTTGTCGGCGGCCCCACGCGGCGAGAGGCCGCCGGAGGTGCTCAGGCGGAAGCGCATGTAGGTCGTGCCGAGCTCGATGTTGCTGCCGGTGTCCTGCGGCAGGGTGATCGGGACGACGACGGTCCCGGTCGTGGTCCCGAGGTCCTCGTTGGTCAGGACCTGCTCGCCCGGATCCTCCCAATCCCCGTCCCGGTTCAGATCGATCCAGGCGTCGAGGAAGTTCGAGCTCGCGGCGTTCTGCAGGTCGACGGCGAGCGCGAAGCGCAGCGTCGTGGACGTCGAGACGTACAGCCCGGAGAGGAACGTGACGCCGTCGTCGTCATCGGTCCCGTCGCTGTCGTCCCCGTCAGCATTCGCGCTGGTCTGGCCGTCAGCCTCGCCGTCGCGCTCGGCTCCCAGGCGGGGCCCGGCGATCAGGTGGCTGGCCCCGCAGGCGGCCCCGGCCTTGAGCACCGGGTAGCTCGAGGCGAAGCCGCTCTGGGCAGCGGTCGGCGCGTCGCCGCGGTCGGCCTCGAAGCCCGGGTCGTTGGAGGCGATCAGCCGGGCGACCTCGCTGGCCGTCAACGCCCAGTCCTCGAAGATGAAGAACTCGTCGAGGCCGTCGAAGTGGCCGTTCAGGAACGCGGAGTCGGTGCTCGCGCCGTCGCCGATGTTGTTGCACACGACGTTCGTCCGGTAGGTCGTCAGATTCTGCCCGCTGTTCGGCGTCTGCAACACGCCGTCGACATACAGGGCGAGGCGGTCATTCCCGCTGAAACCGTCGACGTCGACGCCCGCGATACCACCGGGATCGACGACGAGGGCGAAGTGGTTGAAGGTGTTCTGGCCGAGCCCCGAGGGGATCGTCCAGAAGCGACCCGCCTGGCCGTCGATCTTCACCTGCACCCGGTTGGTCCCCGAGGCGAAGACCTCGAACAGGTGATCGTTGCTCGTGTTGTCGAACAGGGGTGTCGACACGCCGCCGGACATCTCGTGCCAGAAGGCGATCGTCCACACCGTCGTCGTGTCGGGCGTGAACGGCGTCGTCAGGAGCGCGTGGGTCTCGGCGCCCTCGTTCTTCTGCTCCCAGGACTGGCACACGTTCGCGTCGGTGCTCGAGTTGATGATCGCGGTCGGATCGCTGTTGTCGGTGTCGACGAACAGTGTCGCGTCGTTGCCGTTGCCGGACTCGTCGAGGAAGACATCGCCCGTCGCGAGCGTTTCCGGCACCCCATCGAAGCTGTAGTGCACGAAGACCGACTGTGCCTGTGCCGGCACCAGCAGGCTTCCGACCAGCGCCAAACAAACCGCGAGCCCCAGACTCCTACGCATCATCTCCTCCGTGTGCGCAAACGTTCCAGACCCTACCACAAGGGCACGTCGATCTCCACGCAACCGGCCCGCCGCGCGCGCCCGGGCCCGTCTCTACGACCCCCTCCGCCGCGCCCCCTCCGTAAGGGCCCGGCGCACGTCCGCCTCGCTCGCGCCGGCGGCGGCGACGACCGGCGGCGCGAGGCGCGCGCCCGCGAGCTCCTCACCGGCGCGGGCGCCGTCGTTGAGGGCGCTGATCTCGGGGCTGCAGCGGGCGATCCGCTCGAACAACGCGGGCTCCGCGCTCCGGCAGCGCTCCGCGCGGACCAGGGCCCGGGCGAAGGCTGGCTCGGCCATCAGTGGCAGGCCGAAGGTGGCGCTGCCGTCGGCGGCGAGGGCGGTGTAGCACGCAGGGAACGCGGCGGGCCCGAGCTTGCGCAGGAAGACGCGGCCGAAGGCGAGCGGCACGAAGGCGTCGACCGTCTCCGCCAGGGCCGTGGGGAAGCCCGCGAGGGCCTGCCGGGCGTCCTCCCCGGCCCCGAGCGCCGCGACGCAGGCCTCGATCGCCTCGTCCACCTGGCGCCGCGCGTCGACCGCGGCCTGGTCGCCGCCGGAGTGGAAGGTCGCGTACAGCGTGAAGATGCCGCGTTCCAGGGCGGGCAGCCCCTGCCCCCAGCGGTGGTCGACGGCGCTCGCCGCGTGGCCGTTGACCTCGACGCTGCGGGTCCAGACCCCGTCCCGGCACGAGATCGTGACCTTGACCAGGTGCAGGTGCGTCGGCGGGGCGAGCGCGGCCGCCCAGGCGAAGGGGCGCGCCTCGAGCAGCTGCGCGGGGTCGAAGTCCGCGCCGAAGAGCCGCGCGCCGACAGGTCCAGAGAAGCCGTGAGCGCCGGCCACCCCCTCGGGGCTGGCGGGACCGAAGTGCACCGCGCCGAGCACCGGCCGGGCGAGGAACAGCGAGTACACCGGGCCCGCGGCCAGGGCGACCCAGTTGCGCGCCGCCTGGGCGAGGGACTCCGCCCGCTCCCGGTGGATCCCGACCACGCACGCCTCCAGCGGCGGCACCTCCGGCTTCAGCGTGCGGGTCAGCACGTGGCAGTGGGCCGTCGCCGGATGATCTTCCGCCCCCCGCAGGATCTCGACCTCGAGGCGCAGCTTCCCGTCGGCGAGCGCGAGCGCCTCCCCGCGCCGCTCGAGGCTGCGGAGCTCGCCGGCGCCCGCCTCGCGGAGGGCGGCCTCCAACGCCTGCAAGAAGATGTCGCGTTCGTCCATGGAATCCCCCCGGCGCAGGGTAGGGGCTGGGCGCGCCGCCTGCCAGGGGGGAGCGGCCCGACGGAGGCTCCCCCCTCCCGCCAACGCCCTCCGCTGACGGGCGTTCCCCGCCTCCCTGAGACGGCTTGCGACCCCCCTGCCCATGCCCTACACTGTGCGCTTTCCCATGCTGCGCAGGCACCCGCGATGCCGATTCCCACGCCCTTCCATCCCCGCACGCAGGCGCTGTGCATCAGCTACCGCTGGAAGGACTGGGCCGGCTACTGCGCCCCCTGCGTCTACGGCCTGAGCCCCGAGCGCGAGTACAACGCCGTGCGCCAGGCCGCCGGCCTGCTCGACGTCACGCCGCTGTTCAAGTACGACGTGCGCGGCAGGGACGCGGGGCGTTTCCTGTCGCGGGTGCTCAGCCGCCCGGTCCAGAAGATGAAGAGCGGGCGGATGCACTACCTGTGCTGGTGCGACGACGAGGGCATGATCCTCGACGACGGCACCTGCGCCCGGCTCGGCAAGGAGCACTACCGGGTGACCAGCGCCCTGCCCGCGCTCGCCTGGTTCCGCCGCCACGCCCGCCCCTTCGACGTCGCGATCGAGGACATCACCGCCGCGACCGCCGCCCTCGCGCTGCAGGGGCCGACCTCCCGGGACATCCTGCGCCAGGTCTGCGATGCCGACCTCGACAAGCTGCGCTTCTTCGGCATCGTCGAGGCGCAGTTCGACGGCTTCCCCGGCCACATCTCACGGACCGGCTACACCGGCGACCTCGGCTACGAGCTGTGGGTGGGCAAGGAGCACGCCCTGCCGCTGTGGGACGCCCTGGTCGGCGAGGGCAAGGCCTGGGGCATCGAGCCGATCGGCCTCGACACCCTCGACATCACCCGCATCGAGGCGGGCTTCGTGCTGAACGGCTGCGACTACACCAGCGCCCGCGAGGCGCAGATCGAGGCCCAGAAGTCCAGCCCCTACGAGCTCGGCCTCGGCTGGACGGTCAAGCCCGGCAAGCGGGTCTTCGTCGGCGGCGACGCGCTGCGTGCGGCGAAGGCGGAGAAGCCGCGCTGGGCCCTGGTCGGCCTCGAGGTCGACTGGCCGGCGGTCGAGCGGGTCTACGAGAGCTACGGCCTGCCGCCTTCGGTGCCGACCGCCGCCTGGCGCACGCCGGTGCCGCTGTACTACGACGGGATGCAGGTCGGGCGCGCGACCAGCGGCACCTGGTCGCCGACCCTGAAGAAGAACATCGCCCTCGCCTCGGTGCACGGCCCCTACCGCGAGCCGGGCACGGTGCTCGACTTCGAGCTGACGGTGGAGTGGACCCGCCACACCGTGCCGGCGCGGGTGGTCAAGACGCCCTTCTTCGACCCCGAGCGGAAGCGAGCCTGAGATGGGGAAACGCTACGACTGCATCGTGATCGGCGGCGGCCACAACGGCCTGGTCTGCGCCGCCTACCTGGCCAAGGCCGGGCGCAAGGTGCTGGTGCTCGAGAGGCGCCACGTGCTCGGCGGGGCGGCGGTGACCGAGGAGGTGTATCCGGGCTTCAAGTACTCGGTCTGCTCCTACGTGGTCAGCCTGCTGCGCCCGCAGCTGATCCGCGACCTCGAGCTGCCGCGCCACGGGCTCGAGATCCTGCCGCTCGAGTGCTCCTTCACGCCCCAGCTCGAGGGCCCGGGGCTGGTGCGCTGGCCGGACGTCAACAAGACGCGCCGCGAGATCGCCGCCTTCGCCCCCGAGGACGCCGAGGTCTACCCGGAGTTCTCGAAGGCGATGGGGAAGATGGCCCACGCGGTCAAGCCGATCATCGACACCGATCCCCCCGACCCGACCAGCTTCTCCCCCGCCCAGCTCGGCTCGCTGCTGGCGCTCGGCCAGCGTTTCCGGGGGATGGGGCGCGACAAGCTCGTGCGCATGGTCAAGATGATGACGATGAGCGCGGTCGACTTCCTCAGCGAGTGGTTCACATCCGACCAGCTGATGGCGCCGATGGCCTGCAGCGGGATCATCGGCACCTACCTCGGGGTGCGTTCGCCGGGCACGGCCTACGTCCTCCTCCACCACTACATGGGCGAGATCGACGGCGCCTTCCGGGCGTGGGGCTTCAGCAAGGGCGGCACCGGGCAGATCAGCCTGGCGATCGCGAGCGCGGCCCGCGGCTACGGCGTCGAGATCCGCACCGAGGCGCCGGTCGCGCAGGTGCTGCTCGAGGGTGGCAGCGCGACCGGCGTCGTGCTCGAGGACGGCACCGAGCTCGAGGCGCGCTGCGTGGTCTCCGGGGCCGACCCGCACCTGACCTTCCTGCGCCTGGTCGGCGAGAAGCACCTGCCGGACGAGTTCGTCGGCGCGGTCAAGCGCTACCGCATGCGCGGCAGCTCGGGGAAGGTCAACCTCGCCCTCGACAGCCTGCCGGACTTCACCTGCAGGCCCGGGGACGGGCTGCACATCCGCGGGGACATCGCGATCGCCCCGAGCCTCGCCTACCTCGACCGGGCCTACGACGAGGCGAAGTACGGCATGTACTCGCGGCGGCCCTACCTCAACGTCGTGATCCCCAGCCTGACCGATCCGAGCGTCGCGCCGCCGGGCAAGCACGTGATGTCCTGCTTCGTGCAGTACGCGCCGTACCACCTCGCCGACGGGCCCGAGACCTGGCCGGACAAGCGCGAGGCCTTCGGGGACACGGTCGTCGACACCCTCGAGGAGTACGCGCCGGGGCTGAAGGAGCGCATCCTTCACCGTCAAGTGCTGACACCCTGGGACCTCGAGCAGGACTTCGGGCTGACCGAGGGCAACATCTTCCACGGCGAGCTCAGCCTCGAGCAGCTCTTCTTCCTGCGCCCGGTGCCGGGCTGGGCGCGCTACCGGACGCCGATCAAGCGGCTGTGGATGTGCGGCAGCGGCACCCATCCCGGCGGCGGCGTGATGGGCGCCCCGGGCATGCTCGCCGCCCGGCGCATGCTCAAGGAGCGGGCGCTATGAGCCGGGTGATCGTGATCGGGGCCGGCATCAACGGCCTGACGGCGGCGACCCTGCTCGCCCGGGGCGGGCGGCAGGTGCTGGTGCTCGAGGCCCGCGACCGGGTCGGCGGCCTCGGCGCCCGGGAGGACTTCGGGGAAGGCTACGCCGTGCCGGGCATCCTCGACGACACCTCGCTGGTCTCCGAGGAGCTGACGGGCCGGCTCGGCCTCGAGCTGCGCTGGCGGGAGCAGCCCGTCGCGGTGCTGGTGCCGCGGGAAGAGGGCGTGCTCCGGCTGTGCGGCGAGGAGGTGGCGGGGGTGGAGGAAGCGGAGGTCGCGCGCTACGCGGCCTTCCGGGGCTTCCTGCGCCGGGTGCGCGGGCCGATCCGCAAGCTGATGCAAAGCGCGCCCCTCGATCCGCTCGGTTCCTACTGGCCGCTGATGCTGACCGGCATGGCGGTGCGCCGGCTCGGCGCCCGGGACATGACCGAGCTGTTGCGCCTCGGGCCGATGTGCGTGGCGGACTGGATGCGCGACGCCCTCGGCGACGAGACCCTGCGCGCGGCGGTCGCGGCGCCCGCGCTGCGCGGCGCCTTCACCGGCCCCTGGTCGGCCGGCACCGCCGCCAACCTGCTGCTGCGGGAGTGCTGCGCCGGCCGCGAGCTTCTCGGCGGCGGGGCGGCCCTCAGCGCGGCCCTGGCCGACGCGGCCCGGGCGGCGGGGGCGGAGCTGCGCACGAGCGCGAAGGTCGCGGCGATCACCCTGGAGGGCGGCGCGGTCTCGGGCGTGCGGCTGGAGAACGGCGGCACGGAAGCGGCCGCGCGGGTGCTCGCGACCTGCGACCCGAAGAGCACCTTCCTGCGGCTGGTCGGCGAGCAGCACCTGCCCTCGCGCTTCGCCGGGGAGATTCGCGCCATCCGCGCCCGCGGCACCAGCGCCAAGCTGCACCTCGGGCTCGAGGGCGTCCTGCAGCTCGCCGACGGAACTTCCGTCGAGGCCCTGCGCACGGCGGCCGGGCTCAACGACCTCGAGCGGGCCTACGACGCGCTGAAGTTCGGGCGGCTGCCGGAGCGACCGGCCCTCGAGCTGCGCGTGCCCTCGGTCGCCGATCCCGCCCTGGCGCCGGACGGGCACGCGAGCGTGTCGGTGCTGATCCACGGCGTGCCGTACGCCCTCGAAGGGGGCTGGGAGGCGGCCCGGGAGAGCTTCGCCGAGGCGGTGATCGCGCAGCTCGCCGAGGCCTGCCCCGGGCTGCCCGGGCAGATCCGCGCGCGCGAGCTGCTCACGCCGGTCGACCTCGAGCGGCGCTACGGGCTCGCGGGCGGGCACATCCACCACGGCGAGCACGCCCTCGACCAGCTCTTGTTCATGCGCCCGACGGCGAGCTGCGCGCGCTATGCCACGCCGCTGCCCGGCCTGTGGCTCGGCGGCAGCGGCTGCCATCCGGGCGGAGGCTTGCGGGGCCGGGCCGGTGCGTTGGCGGCGGAGACGATGCTGCGGACGAAGCGGAGGAAGCGATGAGCGAGCACTACGACCTGGCCGTGATCGGCGCCGGCGGCGCGGGCACGATGGCCTTCCTGCGCGGGGTCCTGAACCGCGACCGCTGCGTGTTGTTTTCCGGCGACGCGACCACCAAGCGCAAGGGCCGGGCGATGTGGGTCGCGGAGGTCGACAACGTGCCGGGCATGCACGACCTGAAGAAGCCGATCACCTCGACCTCGAAGACCACCCTCGCCTGGCTGGACGAGCAGCCCGAGCTCGCCTCCTGCGCTTCCCACATCAAGGGCGCGGTCACCGCTCTGGAGCGCTGCGACGAGGGCTTCCGCCTGACCTGGGCGGCGCGCAAGGAGGAGGGCAGCGTCACCGCCTCCTTCGTCGTGCTCGCGACCGGGATCATGGACGTGCAGCCGGAGATCGGCGGCAGCATCAAGCCGATCCTGCCCTTCGCGAACAAGTACGACGTGCTGTACTGCATCCGCTGCGACGGCCACAAGACCATCGGCAAGCAGCTCTCGATCATCGGCGCGAGCGGGACGGCGATCCACATCGCGGCGATGCTGATCGAGCGCTACGGTCACGAGGGCGTGTCGATCCTGACCAACGGCCTGGCCGAGCGCTTCTCCGACGAGGTGCTCGAGCTCGCCGCGGCCTACGGCATGACGATCCACCGCTCCCCGATCGCGAAGATCCTCGGCGAAGCCCGCAAGGAGGGCCTGCAGGGCTACGTCCTCGCGGACGGCAGCGAGGTCGCGACGACCTGCTCGATCGTCTCCCTCGGCATCATCGCCTACAACCAGCTGCTGCTCGCGGTCGGCGGCGAGGTCGACGCGAAGGGCAAGGCGGTGGTCGGGGAGAAGTACGAGAGCAGCGTGCCCGGCCTGTTCGTCGTCGGCGACCTGGTCAGCGGCCGCAAGATGCAGATCTACACCGCCTGGGACGAGGCGGTCGACGCCGCCGACGAGATCAACCGCCGGCTGCGCATGCGCCGCCGGGAGCAGGTGCTCGCCGCCCACCGCAGCTGATCACCAGCCGAGCTCCTCGAGCTTGCGGGCGATTCCCTCGGCGATCAGCGCGTGGCCCCGGGCGTTGGGATGCACCGGGTCGACGAACAGCGGCTCGCTCCCCTCGGTCCACCTCGGGTCCGTGAGCAGATCGAGGCTCGGGATGCCGCGCTCCTCGCAGAAGGCCCGGGCGGCGGCGACCAGCTCCGCGTAGTGGTGCGGGCCCCCCTTCCGGGCGTAGACCTGCCAGAGCCGGGTGCCGGCGACCTTCGCCTCATCCTCCAGCAAGCCGGGCCGCACCGACGCTTCCGGCTGGAAGACGACCAGCAGCCGCGCCCCGCGCGCCGAGGCGAAGGCGGCCATGCGCTCGAGGTTGGCGGTGTAGGTCTCGCGGCCGCGCCGCAGGCAGCCCTCGACGTCGACCGGCGCGACCGGGGAGGGGATGCTCAGGAGCTCCGGGGTCGTGCGCGGATCGTCGGCGATGTAGCCGGCGAGGGTCGCCGCCATGCGGTCGATGTTGTTGTTGACCCCGAAGGACAGGCGCGCCGGCCACTTCTCCGTGACGACGTAGGGGCAGAACATGTCGTTCCACCCGTCGACGACGATGTACAGCGCGGGCCGGTCGGCGTCGAGACGGTGGACCATCAACGCGAGCTCCTGCCCCGAGAGAAAGCCGACCACCCCCGCGTTGCGGACATGGTAGCCGGTCAACCGACGGTCGAGGAGCGCGGCGAAGGTCAGGCTGTCGGCGAAGACCGAGTGGCCGAAGGCCGTCGAGCCGCCGAGCACGTAGGCGAGCGCGCCCGTCGTGTCCGCGCTGGTCGGGCGGAAGCCGCGCTGGTCGACGCGGTAGGGGTGCTCCTGCTCCGGGAAGTTGCGGTAGCCGGTCAGCGGGTCGGTCATCAGGCGCAGGCGGCCGGCGTGGGGGGAGAGGCGGGCGCCGAGGGGGGTGTACAGGGCGTTGGTGCGCCAGCCGACGACGATCCAACGGCGGTAGAGCAGATAGCCCCCGAACGCGATCGCCGCGGCCAGCGCCAGCATGACCGCGCGGAAAACCCAGCGTCGACCGCTCATCCCTGCCCCCCGTGCTCGACCCAGGGTACCGCGCCGGCGCCGCGCGCGCGAGGGCCGGGTCGCACGCCCCACGAGCCGAGGTCGCGGCTGGACAGACGGCGCGCGGCCTGGCATCCTCCTGCCCCTTCCGTTCGAGGTCCCCGGCATGCTCGAAGACGTCCGCTCCGCGCTGCGGCACCGCCTGCAGGGGCTGTTCCTCCGCACGGGATCGACCCTGCCCCGGTCGGTCTCCGCGCGGATCTACCCGCCCCTGGCCTTCGTGACGCCGTTCACGGCCTCCTCCCTGTGCCCGACCGAGCACGCGCGGCTGCGGATCATGATCTGTGGCTCGCCGAAGACCGGGAATATCTGGCTGAAGTCGCTGCTCGCCCACCTGTACGCGATCCCGAGCTTCGACGCGACCGCCGCGCGCCACATCGGCGACTTCCCCGCAGGCGCCTTCGTCAGCCACGAGCACATCCTGCCGCGCCCCGGGGTCGTCCGGCTGGAGACGACGCACGGCCTGCGCTTCGTGACGATGGCCCGGCATCCGGGGGACGTGTTCGTCTCGCTGTACCACTGGATCCAGGCGCTCGGGGAGAGCTGGAAGCGGGAGGGACGCCTCGGCACGAGCCCGGCCCACGCGATGTTCGGCGAGCCGCTCGACAGCCCGGCGGTGCTCGGCTACATCGCCGAGGACTTCCACCGCGAGTGCCTCGGCAAGACCCTCGCCTGGGTGCGCGCCGGGAGAGCGCGGCTGGTGCGCTACGAAGCGCTCCGCGCCGACCCGGTCGGGGTGCTGGCCGGGCTGGCCGCGAGCCTCCAGCCGGTGCGCCTCGCCTGCGTCGAGGAGGCGGTCGAGGCCTGCCGGCTCGAGCGGCTGCGGAGCCGGGCGACGGGGGTCCAGCGGCGGCACTTCCGCCGGGGCAGCAGCGGGGAGTGGCGCACGTTGCCGGCCGCCCACCGCGCGCTGCTCGAAGAGGTCAGCGCGCCGGCGCTCACGGTGCTCGGCTACAGCTTCGACCCGGGCGCGTAGGCCTCAGGGGAAGAGGATCGCGACGGTCGCCCCGCGCAGCGCCGCCTCGGAGGGCAGGTTCCCCGGGTGCTCGGCGACCCGCGGCAGGTCGCGGAGCCCCTGCCGCGCGAGCCAGGCGCGCACGCGCTCCCCGTGGATCACGATGCCGCGGCTGTCGACGTCCGCGCTCGAGGTGCTCTTGGCCACGACCACGCCGAGCCAGCGGCCGCGGGCGTCGACCAGCGGGCCGCCGCTGTTGCCGGGGTTGATCGAGGCGTCGACGACGATGCCCTCCTGGTCGGGCAGCACCCCGGCGATGATGCCGGCCGTGAGGAGCGGCACCTCGTTCTTGCCGAGGAAGGCCCCGTAGCCGAAGGCGTACACGGTGCGTCCGGCCGCGACGTCTGAGCCTCCGAAGCCGAGGGGCGCGCCCACGCGGTCGGCCTCGATCAACGCGAGGTCGAGCGCGGGGTCGAGCGCGACCAGCTTTCCGCCGAACTCCCCGTCCGGGCCGCGCAGGCGCAGGTTCTCGAGGCCGCCGACCACGTGGCTGTTGGTCACGACGTAGCGGTCGGTGACGTAGAAGCCGGTGCCCATCGGCTGGCCGGAGAGGATGGTCGCGAGCAGCTCGACCTCGACCTGGCCGTAGAGGTCGGGGTCGAGCACGGCGAAGACGACCAGGTCTTCGACGCTGCAGCTCTGGAGGAAGGCCTCGACGTCGGTGTGGATCAGCCGGAACAGGTTGTAGTCCGGCATCGCCTCGCTGGTCTTCTCCCGGTTCACGAGCTCGCGGATGCCGGAGAACAGCTCGGCCGCGAGCGCGGTCTGGTCGCCGAACCAGCGCTGGAAGCGCTTGTACTGAGGCGTCATCACCCCGGCGTCCGCGTTCTTGTACAGGGCGTACCCGCGCCGCAGGGTGGTGAGGTCGCGGGCGCGCCCGTTGTCGCGCAGGAAGTCATCGGCCCGCGCGACGAAGCGCGCGCACTGCTCGGTTTCCTCGCGGCGGAGGGCGAGCCACTCCCGCTCCTCTTTCTGGAAGACCTCGGGCGGCGCCTCGAGCAGGCCGCGGGCGCGCTCGATCGCGGCGTCGTTCAGCGCCGCCTGGACGTTCTGCTCGAGCTCGAGGCGGTACTCGCGCAGGCCCTCGCGCAGCTTGCGCTCGAGCTCGCCCTCGAGCAGCTCTTCCGCCTGCGCGACCAGCTTGCGCTCCTCGGCGGAACTGCCGCCGAGGGCGACGACCTTCTGCAGGCTGCTCCGGACCTCGGCGAGCTCGCCCAGCACCGTCTCGGGGGAGCGCTTGGAGACCGTGTTCCAGGACCTCACCGCGCTGTTGAAGGTCCTCTGCAGCGACCCGTCGCCGGCGTCGTCGGGCTCGGCGGCGGACATCACGATGACGAGCAGCAGCAAGCCGACCACGCCGACGATCGCGCCGATGCCGACCTTCGGCGGGATGCCGAGCTGGTCCCAGAGCGTCTTGCGGGCCGGGCGCCGGCGTCCGCGGCGGGCGCGCTCCTCGTCGGGCTCGTCGGCCTCGCGGCGGGGGCGGGCAGCCTTGCGCCGGCCCGGGCGCGGGGTGGCCCGCCGGGGC
>JAUIEM010000532.1 GCA_030428695.1 bacterium | reverse complement strand
GCGCGTCGTGCTGCTCGACAAGACCCTGGTCGGCGGCGGCTTCGTCACCGTGATGGTCCGCGGCGAGGTCGGCGCGGTCAAGGCCGCCACCGACGCGGGCGCCGTCGCCGCCAAGCGCGTCGGCGAGCTGGTCTCGGTGCACGTGATCCCGCGGCCGCACAGCGACGTCGAGAAGATCCTGCCGAGCGCCCCCGAAGTGGCGGCGACGAAGGGCAAGGGCAAGCGCTGAGCGCGCTCGGGCACACCGACAACCGAAGAACGCGGGGCGGGCCGGCCGTGGGGCCGCCGCTCCGTGAGAGCACAAAGAGAGCGCCATGGTACAGCTGAGAACCTACGTGTTCCTCGACGTGATGCAGCTGCAGTTCGCGTCGTACGTCGCCTCGACCGCCCGCGGCTACCTGCCGGTCGCCGAGCAGGCCTCGCTGTGGGTCGAGATCGCGCCGGGCATCGAGATCAACCGGGTGACCGACCTCGCCCTGAAGAAGACCTCGGTCAAGCCCGGCGTCCAGGTCGTCGAGCGCTCCTACGGCCTGCTCGAGGTGCACGCCTTCGACCAGGGCCAGGTGCGGGCGGCCGGCACCGCGATCCTCGACGGGCTAGGGCTGTCCGCCGAGGAGCGGATGAAGCCGAAGATCATCTCCCAGCAGGTGCTGACCAACCTCGACCCCTACCAGACGATGTTGATCAACCGCAACCGCAAGGGCAACATGATCCTCGCCGGCCAGACCCTGTACGTGCTCGAGGTGCTGCCCGCCGGTTACGCCGTGCTCGCCGCCAACGAGGCCGAGAAGGCGAGCCCGATCTCGATCGTCGACATCCGCCCCTACGGCGCCTTCGGGCGGGTCTACCTCGCCGGCACCGAGTCGCACATCCGCGAGGCGGTGACCGCGATCGAGGCCGCGCTGTCGAGCATCACCGGCAGGGAGGCCTCCTGATGGGCATCGCCGCGCAGGTCGGCGTCCGGCTCAAAGAGGCGATGAAGGCGAAGGACAAGAACGCCCTCGCCGCCGTGCGCCGGCTGAAGAACGCGATCATGGTCGCCGAGCGCGAGGGGGCCCGCCGCTCCCTGAGCGAAGAGGAGGCGATCAAGCTCGTCCGGCGCGAGATCAAGCAGTGCGAGGAAGCGGCCGAGATGTACGACGCGAACGGCAAGCCCGAGGCGGCCGCCGTCGAGCGCTCGCAGGTCGCCGTGCTCGAGGACTTCCTGCCCAAGGCCCTCGACCCCGCGGCCGTCGAGGCCCTCGCCCGCGAAGCGGTCGCCGCGTCCGGGGCGAGCTCGCTCAAGCAGCTCGGCCAGGCGATGCGCGTCGCCCGCGAGAAGGCGGGCGGCCGCGTCGACGGCAAGACCCTGGTCGACGCCGTGCGCGCCGTCCTGCAGGGCTGATTCCGCCTCTTCCCCTACCCGCCAGGAGCCCGGCCCGTGGATCCCTACCTGCACATCATCACCCGCGACCCGGCCTGGACCCCGGATCCGGAGGCGATCGCCAGGCTGCGGGCGCTGCTCCTGGCCGAAGAGGTCGCCGTCGAGGTCGACGGCAGCCTGATGACCGGGCCGAAGCTCGGCAAGCTCGTCGAGCAGACCGGGCCCTTCTTCATCGACAACCAGTCGAAGCTGCTCGGCTCGGTGCCGCTGGCGATCAGCGTCCACCCCGAGCCGGAGTACTTCTTCCCGGCCGGCACGAGCTTCCGCGCCTCCTGCCCGCTGTGCGCCGGGTCGCTCCCGCTCAAAGACTGGCAGAGCGCGATGCAGCGGTGGGAGCGGTCGGGGAAGAAGAACCGGCTGTGCATGTGCAAGAAGTGCGGCCGGCGCTCCGACCTCAACGACTTCCGCTACCGCTCCACGCGCGGCTTCTCGCGCCTGTCCATCGATATCGGCGGCCTGCACACGGCGAACGCCGCGCTGCAGTACACCTTCCTCGAGGTGCTCGGCGACGTCCTCGGCACCAGCCTCGAGCCGGTGCTCGACCAGGTCGACCGCGGCGCCGCGGAGGAGCCGGAAGACCCGCCCGCCGCCCCGAAGGCCGCCCCGAAGGCCGCCGCCAAGGCCCGGAAGCGCAAGAAGAAGAAGCGGGCAAAAAAGCGCTGAGCCCGTGAAGATCCAGACCCGCATCGTCCTCCCCTACTCCCTGACCATCCTCCTGTTCGGGCTGGTGCTCGGGGGGCTGAGCGGCTATCTCGCCCACCGCGCGATGGCGGCCCGGGTGCGGGCGAACGTGCAGCGCAGCGTCGAGCTGCTCGCCAGCTCGGGCTTCCCCCTCGGGGCCGGGGCGCTCGAGAAGGCCGCGCCGCTGGTCGGGTCGGGCCTCGCGACCCTCGACGACGACGCGCGCGTCCTCGACACCACGCTCGGCCCGGCCGAGCTCGAGGCCCTCGAAGCCTGGCTGGCGGCCGCGAGCCCCGGGACGCTGACGGTCGACGGCCAGCGGTACAGCGTCTTCAGCGCCTGGCCACCGCCGCGTCCGGACGGCGTCGCCCGGTTGCTGCTCCTGTACCGCACATCCGAGCTCGAGGGCGCGGCGCGGGAGCCCCTCGTGCCGATGTTGTTCGGGGTGCTCGGAGGGCTCCTGCTCGCGGTGCTGATCGGCCAGCGCATCGGGGCGGGGCTGGCGAGCCCGATCCGCCGCCTCGCCCAGCGCGCCCGGCACATCGCCGAAGAGACCAGCCTGCCCGAGGGCGACGAGCTCGCCGCCCTGGAGCACTCCTTCGAGCGCATGCTCGCCCGCCTCGACGAGGTGCGGCGCAGCGAGAAGCTCGCCGCCCTCGGGCGTCTGGTCGCGGCCGTGGCGCACGAGGTGCGGAACCCGCTGACCTCGATCCGCATGACCCTGCAGCTCGCGCCGCTCGACGACGAAGGCCGGCGGCGCATCCTCGAGGAGGTCGAGCGGCTGAGCCTGTACACTTCGGAGCTGCTCTACTTCGTGCGGCCCGCGCAGCCCGACCGCGTCCCCCTCGATCCCGGCCCGGTGCTCGAGGATGTGGTCGCCCTGGCGCGACCGCAGCTCGCCCATCGCGGCGTCGCTCTGAAGCTCGCGCTGGAGCCGGTCGGGAGCCTGCTCGCGGACAAGAACCAGCTCAAGCAGGTGTTCTGGAACCTGGTCAGCAACGCCCTCGACTGCCAGAATGAGGGCGGGGAGATCGGCCTGGAGCTCTTCCGGGCCGGGGACGAGGTGGTGTTCGCCTGCGCCGATCAGGGGCCGGGGATCCCGCCCGCGCAGGTCCCCCACCTGTTCGAGGCCTTCGACAGCCGCAAAGACGGAGGCACGGGCCTGGGCCTGTGGATCTGCAAGGCGATCGTCGAGGCCCACGGCGGCACCATCGCCGCGACCTCGACGGAGCGCGGGACCCGCCTGGAGGTGCGCTTGCCGGCCGGAGAACGGCGAGCCGGGTCGACGTAGGACGAGAAGGGAAGCCAGCGTGGGGCGCAAACGCAAGCCGAGCATCTACACCCGTCCGGGCTTCGGACAGCCCCGCCGCGGGCCGTTCCGCGTGCCCGACCGCGAGGCCGACGCGCCGCTGCCCGATGCCTGCGAGATCGATGCGCGCCGGGAACAACGACTCGCCCACGTCCGCCGCAGGCTCGGCCTCGACGACGCTGGAAACTGAGCCGGACGCCGGCTATCATGCCGGTTCAGCCCCCCTCGCCCGTCCGACCGGAGCCGCCGTGAACGCGCCCATCGCCGCCCTCGACAGCCTGCTCGACCAGCTCCAGCGCCTGCCCTTCCTCGCCGGCAGCGCGGGGGAGGAGGAGCGGCAGGACGCGCGCGACGAGGTCCGGCGGCTGCTCTCCTGGAAGGTGAAGACCTCCCTGGTGTGGGGCCTGGACGGACCGCTGATCTGCGCGCTGTGCGGCGGCACCAACGTCGGCAAGTCGACGGTGTTCAACCTGCTGACCGGCGGCCAGCAAGCGAAGGTGACCGAGCTCGCCCGGGGCACCAAGTCGCCCTTCGCGCTGACCGCCCCCGTCCACCGCGAGCGGGTCGTCGCGCACCTGCTGCCGGGCTACGAGCGCGCGCCGCTCAGCGACCCGAGCCAGCTCTCGGCCGAGGACGACGGCAAGACCCTCTACTACGGCTTCGCCGAGTCGCCGCTGCTCGAGGGCCTGATTCTGCTCGACGGCCCGGACATCGACTCGATCCGCGAGCGCAACCTCGAAGTCGCGAACGAGATGTTGACCAGCGCCGACGCGATCATCTACGTCACCTCCGAAGAGAAGTACAACGACTCGTCCTGCGTCGCCTTTCTCGAGCAGGCCGTCAAGAGCGGCAAGAGCTGCATCGCGGTGCTGAACAAGCACGAGAACGCCGAGGCTTTCGGTGACTTCCAGAGCACGATCCTCGACCCCCTCGGCGACATCCCTGCCGTCGCGATCCCCTGGTGCGAGGGCGGGCGCGACCTGCCGGGGGCGGACGCGCTGCGCGCCCCCCTCGCCGACCTGGTCGAGCGCCGGGGGGAGGTGCGGCGCGCGGCCCTGCGCGGCGCCCTCGAACGGGCGTCCACCCTGCTCAGCGGGCTGCTCGCCGAAGCGCGCGCCGAACAGGAGCTGATCGAGACCCTGCGGAAGACGGCCGATGCCGCCCGCGCGCGCGCCGCGGAGCGCTTCGCGAGCAAGCTCAAGGGGGCGGGTCCGGAGCGCTCCCCCGAAATCTACGAGGCGGTGGTCGACCTGGTCGAGGTGCCGGGCATCGACACCGCCTTCAACAAGGCCGAGCGCGCCGGGCGTTCGCTGTGGAGCAAGCTCAGCCCCCGCCCTCCGGCGGCGGCGCAGCCCACCGCCCGCCGCGAGGCGCTCGAGCTCAAGGTGGTCGAGGACCTCGTGCGGGTGACCCTGCAGGACTTCGGCGACGGCCTCGACGCCCTCGACCCGCGCTACCGCGAGGCGGTGCTCGCCCTGAAGTCCGCCGATCAGCCCGAGGCGGTCGACCGCGAGCGCTTCGAGCGCGAGCTGCACGCCGCGCGGGCCGCCTGGATCGAGACGACCCGCGCCGAGCTGGCGGGCCAGCGGAGCGGGCTCCTGTGGGCGCGGGTGTGCAAGGGCCTGCTCCAGGCGACCGCGACCGGGACCCTGGTGTGGGTGACCGGCGGCATCGAGAGCTTCGACCTGGTGATCGGCCCGCTGACCTGGTGGGTGAGCAAGAGCCTGCTCGACCAGGTCGCAGGGAACATCGCCTTCGGACGCCTGCAGGGGCGCTACATCGAGGCCCGGGCCGAGGCCTTCCGGGGCATCCTCGACGCGCGCCTCGAGGATGCCCCGGAAGGC
>JAUIEM010000041.1 GCA_030428695.1 bacterium | reverse complement strand
CGGCAACGGCGGCCTCGGCAGCATCTTCCCGAGCACCGGCGCTGGCGCCACGGTCGGCGGGATCCTGACCATGCTCCTCGGCGGGAACAGCACCGGCGGCAGCAGCAACACCCTGCTCAACACCGTGCTCAACCTGATCACCGGCGGCAGCACCGTCACCAACGGGATCTCCGGCGCGCTGTCCTCCCTCTTCTCCGGCGGCCAGAACGGCGGGATCAACGGGTTCCTGACCAGCGTGATCAACCTGGTCCTCGGTCAGCTCGGCGCCGGCTCGGCCAGCAGCCTCGTGACCGGCGCCTTCACCGGCTTCGGTGTCTGCGGTCTCGACGTCGACGGTGCGGGGACCCACCTGTACACCTCGAACTTCATTACCGGTGACGGCTCGAGCGTCGACATCGGCTCTGGCCAGGTCGACAACGCCTCGGGCGTCGTCAGCGCCGGCTACAACAACGTCGACATGCCCTGACGAAACGACCGCGCGCGTAACGCCCCCACGCGTGCCCGAACGCCCTGGCGTTCGGGCCGTTTCCATTTGTTGGTCGGGGTCCGCCTCGAGGATCGACCTCGTGATCGACCAGCGCGATCGCGCGCGTCGACTTCAGGCGGGCTCGTAGGTGAACGTGAGGGGATACCCGGCCGCCCGCGCCCGGGCGTGGGCCTGACCGACGCGAAACTCGGCCTGCTCGAAGGTCAGGGAGATCACGTACGCGACCTCCTGGAAGTGCGCCTCGGTCGCGACCTCGACCGCGCGGCCGTGGGGGAGGCCGAAGTACGCCATCACGACATCGACGACGAAGTCCATCGGCGTGACGTCGTCGTGGTGGACGAAGACCTTGTACAGCGGCGCGTGCCGTGTGTGGGTGCGCTTCCGGATCTGCGGGACCCGGACGCTGCTCGCCGCGACCCAGGCTCTCTCGCGCATCGCCCCTCGATCGGACATCCGTGTGCGCCGGCAGGCGGCCGGATGAGAACGCACGACGGAAACCATGTCCTCCTTCGGTGGTGACACATGCGACGCCTCGTGTCAACCCGGGCGCGCGGAGACCGGCGTCGCCCTCCCCGGAAGACTGGGCTACCCCTGGACGCGGCACTGCCAGCGTCGCTTCGGACGCGGCACGGTCGCGGCGATGCAGCGCTTCTGCGCGGACGCTCAGCCGAACAGCAGCAGGTAGGCCAGAGGCACCAGGAACAGCGGCAGGAAGATGCGCCGGAAGCGCGCGGCGAGCTTCCGCGCTCCCGCGACGTCGCCGCGGCTGTAGACGCGGTGGATCCATACCACCCCGACCAGCGACGACAGGATGACGACGTAGGAGAGCAGGAAGAACTTGTCGGCGGTGACGAGGTAGCCGACGTCTGGCAGGGAGTCGGACTGGAAGGTGTGGAACGCGACGCAGGTCAGGAGTGCGACGATGCTCATGCCCGCCTGGGCGAGCAGCTCCTTCGGGTGAATGAAGAACACGCAGAAGGCCATCAACACGATGACCATCAGCGGGAAGACCACCTTGACCAGGTACGGCACCGTCTCGCGCTCGATGGTGACGAGGAACTCGTAGCGCGAGGAGCGCAGATCCCAGAGGTCCTTCCGCAGCGCGCCGAAGTCGGTCTCGAACTTCTTCGTCGTCTCCCGGTGGGTGACGTCGACGATGTTCCAGTCGCCGATCTGGACCCGCTCGCCGACGAAGGACGCGAGCGGGCTGCCGTGGAGCTCGGCCTCGGTGTCCGGCACGAACACCAGCGACTTGCTCCCCATCCAGCGGTGCTCGACGATCATCGGCAGCACCTGCGTGTCGAAGGGGTAGTCGTACATCAGGAAGCCGGTGCGGAAGCGGGCGGTGAAGTACCGGCTCTGCCGCCGCCAGCCGCGGTACTGGCGCACCTTCATGTCGTCGATGCTCTCGATGGTCGCGTTGACGAACGAGAAGTCGAAGGTCTCATCGCCGAGGAAGGGCCCCTTCCAGCGGAACCAGATGTAGCCGCTGACCAGAAAGGAGCCGGACGCGAGGTCGAGCTCGGTCACCGAGTACAGGTACATGCCGGTGTAGACCTCGGTCGGATGCGGCACCGCGCCGGCCTCGTCGAGGAAGCGCATCGCCCCGTCGGCGATCTGGATCGGCGCGTCGTCGAAGGTGCGGGCGGGCGTGTTGCCGGCGAGGGAGGGATGCACCCCCGCGAGCGGCTCGTCCTCGGCGAAGATCAGCGCGGCGAGCTCGAAGGCCGCGTCGTCCGATACGGTCGGCCCGCAGATCAGGGCGGTGTCGACCGCCAGGGTGGCGACCGCGCCGCTGTCACCGTAGACCGCCAGATCGATCGTGTGCGGCCGCAGCTGCACGCCGGCGTCGACCGCCTCGGCGACGCGCTGGGGATCGAGGGGCACCAGGTTGCCGACCGCGAGCGCCTCCCGCACCGGGGTGAAGGGCACCGCGCCGACCATCACGACGACATCGAGCTCGCCGGCGACGAAGGCGCGGACCGCTTCGGCCCGGGACAGCTTGGCGACGCGGATGTCGTCCGCCCCGATGCCGTGGGCCTCGAGCGCGCGCCAGCCGGTCGCCGCGCTGCCGCTGCCGGGCGGGCCGAGGGCCACCCGCAGGCCCTTGAGCTGGTCGATGGAGGTCAGGCCGAGCTCGCGGCGAGCGACGATGTGCAGGGCCTCGGCGCCGAGCAGGGCGATGACCCGCAGCTCGGGGTAGGCGCGGGCGAAGACGCCGTAGCCCTGGAAGGCATCGTGCAGGAGGTCGCACTGCACCAGCCCGAGCTCCGCCTCGCCGGCACCGACACGCTGGACGTTGTCGACCGAGCCCGAGCTCGGCTGGCTCCGCACCATCGAGCGGCGGCCGTAGCGCTGGACGAGCGCCTCGAGGGCGCTGCCGAGGGAGTCGTAGACGCCCCCCGCGGGGCCGCTGCTCAGGGTCAGCTCGGAGCCGGCGGCGTGCAGCGCCAGACAGGCGAGGAGACAGGGGATGATCGATCGTGGGCCCATCGGCGTCCTCTCCTTCACTGGCTGTCGAGCTCGGTGCGGCGGGTCAGGCGCTCGGCCGCTCCATCGCGCTTGATCAGGGTCTCGAGCTGGTTCGTCGCCGGGTCGCGGGAGGAGATCCGCGCCCGCAGCCGGGCGGCGCTGTTCAGCACCTCGAAGTACCAGCTGAAGTCGGCCGCGGGTACGAACACGAAGCCGACGGTGCCGTCGGCCCGGGTGTGATTGCTCGGCAGCTCGAAGCCCGGTCGCACGAAGGCGATGACGAGCTCGCCCTCCTTCTTGTCCTCGGCGTAGCAGCTGATCGTCGCGCCGACCTGGGTGTCGAGGCCCGGTCCGGTGACGTTCTGGGCGAGGGTGACGCGAAAGGATCGGACGAGGAAGCGGTTGACGGACATCCTCAGCTCCTCGAGGACGACGACCGTGCGACGGATCGTGAGCGGCTGGTGCATCGGGTCGAATTCCGCCATGATACAGGCTCCACGCGGTTGCACAACGGGGAGCCGGAGGATGGCGGGCCCACGCTACGCGCTCGGCCTGACGGGATGGTGCCCCCGCTCGCTCTCCGCGCTCGCGTGGGCGAGCTCGACCAGCGCGCTCGTCGCGGTGCTGTTCATGGGAAGCGGACGACACCGCGCGCGTGCCCGCGCTCGCCGGGTTGCTCAACGAAGACAAGGTGCACGAGGCCCTCGACGCGCAGGACCCCGCCGACTTCTCCCCCCGCGATGCAGCGAGCCCTGCGGGCGGTGAACCTCCAGCTCTGGAAGGACCGCGGAGGATTTTCCCGAGAAACCGCGGCCAGTCCCCCTCCCGTCCCCGGAGAACAGGCGGAAGCGACGAAGGAGGAAGCCATGCGCCGCCTGTCCCTGTTCCTGCTCGTCCTCGCCGGCTGCTACAGCGGTCCGCCGGCCGAGGATTTCACCGTCCGCCTCGAGGCGCAGGCCCAGTACGCCCTGGTGCAGGACGGCACGGTCCGCATCGACGGCGAGGACGTCGACTCGACCCTGATCCCCGGCGACGACCTCGACCTGAGCAGCGACCTCGAGCTCGAGCCCTCCTTCGCCTACGGCGCGAAGCTCGACGTGCGGCCGGGGAACAACAGCGAGCTACGCCTGCGCTACCTGCGCTTCGACCGCTACGAGGGCTCGGCGAGCCTCGACGAGAACTTCGTGATCGGCGGCCAGGAGTTCCTCGCCGACACCGAGGGGCGCACCGAGATCGCGATCGACCGCGTGCAGCTCAGCTACGCCCACCGGCTGCTCGCCCTCGGCTACGAGCTGCCGGTGCGCTTCGACTGGCTGATCCGCGGCGGGCTGGAGTACAACCACGTCGACCTGACCCTCGAGGGCGAGGTCAACGCGGCGCCGATCGACTTCGACCCGACGGAGTTCGACGGCAAGGTCAACGGAGATCTACACATCGGCAGCCCCTTCGTCGGCACCGACCTGCGCCTGGCGATCGGCGAGCGGGTGCTCTTGTGGGCCGAGGCGAGCTTCGGCACGATCTACTTCGACTCGGTCGAGTACACGACCTACGACTTCGCGACCGGCGTCCGGGTGCGGCTGGTCGGTCCGCTCGATGTCGGGGTGTTCTACGAGCTCGGGGTGCGCCAGGGGAAGTACGACCCGAAGAACGAGCCGGGCGGCGAGTTCGACCTGCTGCTCCAGGGGGTCGGGGTGGCGGTCGGCCTGCAGTTCTGAGCGGTCCTACTCTTCCACCGCCAGCCGCACGGAGCCGAGGGCGACGCTGTCCGCGCCCTCGAACCAGGCCGTGAGCACGAGCTCTTCCTCCGCCGTCTCCGGCACCGTCAGCGAGACCTCGAAGCGCCCGTCCACCACCTCCGCCTCGACCGCGACCAGCGTCTTGTCGTTGGCGCGGGCGTAGTTGCGCAGGCGCACCGCCTCGTCGTCCGCCCCGTCGAGGGGCTCGAGCTCCTCGACGAAGGAAGCGCGCGGCACCTCGAGCCGGACCACGACCGCGCCGTCCCGCCGCCCCGGCACCTTCCCGGACACCTCGATGGTCGCGCCGGGCGCGGCTTTCTCCGGCGCCTCGAGGCTGCACTCTGCATCCGGGTAGGCGGGCAGCAGGGCCGGGTCGCCGAGCAGGTTGTAGAGGGCGAGCTGCTCGGCACGCTGTTCCTTGATCTCCTCGGGCTTGAGGAAGAAGCCCGCCATCATGTCGATCTGCCCGCGCAGCGGGTTGTCCGGATCCGCGAGCACCAGCCCCTTGGCGCGCATCAGGAGCTCGCCGAGGGTCAGCTCCCGGTCTTCGAACAGGATCGACACCATGCCGAGCCCGAGCAGCCCGTTCGGATACGGCTGCGACACCCGCGAGGAGCCGATGAAGGCGACGGGACCGCGCTCGCGCTTGAGCAGGGCCTCGCCGATGCAGTCCTCGGGGTCGTCGTAGTGGCCGGTCGAGCAGGCGATGACGACGACGATCGGCGCGGTCGCGGCCTCGACGCCACCGACGTCGGCGATGCGCAGGATGTCCCGGTCGAAGGAGCGCTGGTGGCCGTGGCCGACGTAGGTCAGGAACAGCGGCCCCTCGTTGAGCTGCTCGACCACCCGCTCGCTGAAGCGCGCGAGCGGATAGCAGTACGGCGAGCGCGGGTTCTTGTAGGTCAGCTGCACCTCGTAGGCGTCGGGGATCTGCTCGACGACCTGCTGGAAGACGTTCTCGAGCAGCTGGTCGAGGGCCGGCCCGAAGCCGCCCTCGCCGGCGACGAAGCTGAAGCGCTTGCGCCAGGCGCCGACCGCGACCTCGCGCTCGTAGGCGAGGGTGCGGGCGACCATGCCGGCGAGCTCTTCCTCGGTCGAGGCGGGGAAGCGGCCGACGGCGAGGTCCGGCACCAGGTCGTCGTCGATGCAGGCGTAGGGATGATCGCTCGCGCAGGTGCCGATGGTCGGCGCGGGCACGGTGAAGGTCGGCAGCAGCGGCCGGCCGCGGGCATCGTGGACATCGCCGGCCAACAGGAGGAAGCGCGGCGCGCGCTTCCAGCTCTCGGCGGCGTGCCGCACCAGCGCCTGGATGCGCGCGGCGCGGTCGGCGCCGGGGAAGGTCGCATCGATCGCCTCGAGGCTGGCGAAGCCGGGCAGCAGCCCGCGCTCTTCGCGCGCCTCGAGCAGCGGCGCGAGGGTGGCGGCCCAGGCCTCCGGCGCGACGACGAGGTAGTCGACGCGCGGCGTGCGGCCGTCGAGCCTCTCGATGGTCTGGGCGGCGGCGAGGCTGGTGAACAGGACGAGCGCACAGGTGATGCGGCGCATGGAGCTTCCTCCCGGTAGGCGGCGAGCGGAAGTCTACCATATCCGGAGTTGCCGCGATCGCCTCTGCGTCCCATACTGGTGTGTCGCGCACGCGGCGCGGGGACGGAAGGGGATGGACCGCACGGAAGCGATGACGTTGTTGGGCCTGACCGGGGAAGCCTCGGCCCGGCTGGTGCAGGTCGCGTTCGAGGAGAAGTACGCCGCGCTGCAGGCCTGGATCGACAGCGCCCCGACCGCCCAGCTGCGGGCCGCGACCGTCGCCAGCCTCGAAGAGCTCGAGCAGGCCCGCGCGGTCGCCCTCGAGGGCGCGCGCCCCGGCTCTGACACCATCGACACACGGGTCGGCCCCAAGGACGCGACCATCGACCTCGGCTCGGGCAGCGCCCCGGCCGTCCGGGGGCCCGACCCCTTCGAGGGCCTGGTCGGCCGCGTGCTGCAGGGCTTCCGCATCGAGCGCAAGCTCGGCCAGGGCGGGATGGGGGCGGTGTTCCTCGCGACCCAGCTCGACCTCGAGCGCCACGTCGCGATCAAGGTGCTGCCTCCGGCGATGACCCGCGACCAGAACCGCATCGAGCGCTTCAAGCGCGAGGCGCGCACCCTGGCGAGCCTCGACAGCGGGAGCTTCGTGCCGATCCACGCGATCTTCCGGGACGGCGGGCTGTTGTGCATCGTGATGGGCTTCGTGCCGGGCGGCTCGGTCAAGGACCGCATCGAGCAGGAGGAGCGGCTGTTCGAGGAAGAGGTCGCGCGCATCGCCCGGCAGACCGGCCTCGGCCTGTACAAGGCCTGGCAGAAGGGCATCGTGCACCGCGACATCAAGCCGGACAACCTGCTCCTCGCCGAGGACGGCTCGGTGCGCATCGCCGACTTCGGCCTCGCCCGCGGCGCCGACGAGAGCAAGGTGCTGACCCTGAGCGGCTGGCTGATGGGGACCCCGGCCTACATGTCCCCGGAGCAGTGGGACGACGGGCGCAAGGAAGACCACCGCTCCGACCTCTACTCCCTCGGCTGCGTGATGTACGAGATGCTGACCGGCGAGAAGCCCTTCCCGGGACCGACCGTCCCGAAGTTCATGCGCCAGCATCTGATGGGGGAGGTCCCGTACATCCGCGCGCAGCGCCCCGACCTGTCCCCGCCGATGGCCGCGCTGGTCACGCGCCTCCTGCAGAAGGACCCGGCCGCCCGCATCCAGGACGGCCAGGAGCTGTGCGCCGCGCTCGACGCGCTGCGCGGGCGCCGGCGCACCGGGCGGCTGGCGCCCGCGGACATGACCGAGAACGAGCGCCGCGCCTACATCCAGGCCCTCGCGACGATGCTCAGCGCCGACCGCTTCGCCGAGCGCCGCGAGCTCGAGCTGATGTCCCGGCTCGGCCGCGAGCTGCGCTGCAAGCTGCGCAAGGAGGACATCCGCCCCTACCCCCTCGGTCCGATCGCCGACCGCATCGACCGGCCCTCGGTGCGGGCGATGCTGTTCACCGACCTCGTGCGCATGGCCAAGGTCGACGGCAAGCTCGACGGGCGGGAGCAACGCCTGCTCAAGTACTTCGCCCGGCGCTGGCGCCTCAGCCTGCCGGCGATCGAGGGGCTCGACTGGGAGCGGGTGCGCGAGGCGGAGGAAGAGCCGGGATGAGCCCGTTCGACCAGGCGGGCGTGGTGCAGTGTGAGACGAGGCGGGCGCGGAGGCCCCGCGGGAGCGCCGCGACCCCCGTCGCCTTGACCGCGACCCCGTCGCACGCGTATCCTCTCCCGTCTCAAGCCACGGGGAGGCGGCCTACGTGATCTGCAGCCGATGCGGAGCTGCGTATGCGGACACCGAGCAGGAATGTCCGGATTGCCAGGGGGAGCCCCTGAGCGTCGACCTCCTCGCCGAGCGGGTCGAGCGCAACGAGCGTCTGGCCAAGCAGGCGGTGCGCACCCTCGCGCAGCAGATCAAAGAGCTCGGGGACGAAGAGACCACGCGCTTCGACCAGGTCTGGGACCAGATGAAGGTCCTCAACGACTGGGCGAAGAAGATGCTGAAGCAGATCTTCCGCCGGGTCGAGATCCTCGAGAAGGCCGCCAAGCGCAAGCGGGCGGCGGGCGAGGTGCCCGAAGCCACGCTCGCGGCGATCGGCGACCTGCAGAAGAGCACCCTCGCGCTCGGCGCCGAGCTCGACAGTCTGCGCACCGAGCTGATCAAGAGCGGCGGCGCGGTCGCCGAGGCGGTCGAGGCGGCGACGCCGGACGAGGCTGATGCCCCGGCGGCGGTCGACGAGCCCGAGGAAGTGGACGAGGACGAGGACGCGCTCGACGAGGTCGAGCTCGACGACGACGAGCTCGACGACGTCGAGGTCCTGCCCGACATCGACGGCGCGGTCTTCTCCGCGCTGCAGGAGCGCATCGCCGCGCTGCAGGAGCGGCTCGAAGAGGTCGAGCAGGTGCACGGCCTCGGCGCCATGGGCGAGGACGACGGCGCGCGCGGCGCGGTCCTCGCGGCCCAGGTCGAGCGGACCGAGGCCGCGATCGCGACGCTCGAGGAGCAGGGCGACGCCCTCCTCGCCTTCGAGGAGCGCATCACCGCCCTCGAGGCACGCGACGGCGTCGCGGACGACGAGGCCGACCTCGAGTCGCTGGAAGAACGCCTCGCCGCCCTCGAGGCACGCGACGGCGGCGCCGGGGAAGCCGACGCGGGCGACCTCTCCGGGCTCGAAGAGCGGGTCGCCGCCCTCGAGGCACGCGACGGCGGCGCCGGGGAAGCCGACGCGGGCGACCTCTCCGGGCTCGAGGAGCGCCTCGCCGCCCTCGAGGCACGCGATGGGAGATCCGACACGGGCGATCTCACCGGGCTGGCGGAGCGCGTCGCCGCCCTCGAAGCCCGCGATGGCGCGGGGGAAGCGGACGCGGGCGATCTCTCCTCCCTGCAGAAGCGCGTGAGCCGCCTGGAAGATGCCGCGGACGGGGCGGGACCGGGCCGGCTCGGGGCCCTGGAGGGGCGGCTCGAGGCGCTCGAGCGCACCGTCGACAGCAGCGCGGGCAAGCTCCCAGAAGCGGCCCAGCAATTGATCGACGCCCTCGCCGCCGAGCTCGAGACCGCGTCATCCGCCCTCGCGACCCTCGAAGCGAGCGCCGAGACCCACAGCACCTCCGACGCGCAGCTCGCGGCGCGGATCAGCGGCATCGAGGATGCTCTTCCGGGCAAGCTCGATCGCCTGCGGGAAGATCTCGAGGCGCGCGCGAGCGCGACCCACGACGCCCTCGAGCGCATCGGCGCCGAGGCGCGGGCCGAGCTCGCCGAGGCCCGCAGCGCCTTCGACGCGAAGCTCGCGACCCTCGCGGTCGAGGGCGAGCTCGCCGGCCTCACGCAACGCGCCGAGGCCCTCGAGGACGCCGTCGCGGCCCAGGGCGGCCTGCGCGCCCGGATCGCCGAGCTCGAGGCGGTCCACGAGGCCCAGGCCGGGCTGGTCGAGGCCCGGCTGCTCAAGCTCGAGGCCGACCTGACCGAGCTCGCCGAGCTGCGCGGCCGGCTCGAGAAGAGCGGCGCGGCCGGCGCGCAGCCTCCGCTCGAAGAGCTCGAGAGCGCGCTCCTCGAGAAGGTCGACACCCAGCTCGCAGCCCGCGTCCAGCTGAGCACCGTCGACCTCAAGCGGCGCCTCGAGCAGCTCGAGAAGGCCGGCGCGGGCAACAGCGGCTCGCAGTCGGCGGTCATGGGCACGACCCGGCACATGGCGGCGCTCGGCTACGACTCGAAGTTCATCACGCTGGTGCGCGAGGTCAAGGCGCTGCGCGAGCGCGTCAACGGCTTCCTCGAGGCCCCCGAAGAGCTCTTCGAGCATCCGGACTTCTCCGCGGCCCTCGCCGAGCACGTCGCCAGCGGCGGCCTGCAGGACAGCGAGGAGGTTCCCGGCCTGCGGGAGATCCTGAACTCGCCGGCCTTCAAGGAGATGTTCGACCAGAAGATCCAGCAGGTGCTCGAGTACATCCGCGACACGGTCGTGCCCAAGGCGGTCAAGCAGGCGCGGAAGAAGAAGAAGAAGACCATCCGCGAGTCCGGCGATCCCCGCTCTTCCTCCTCATCCTCCGCATGACCCGCCTGCTGCTCGCCTGCCTGGTGCTGCTCCCCGCCTGCGCCCTGCCCGACCGGCCGGTGCGGCGGGCCGCCGCAGACCGGCTGCTCGAGCGCTTCCACCGGGCCGCCTCCGAGGCAGACGGCGCGACCTACTTCTCGCTCTTCGCCCCTGACGGCGTCTTCATCGGCACCGACCCGGGCGAACGCTGGACGGTCGAGGAGCTCCGCGCCTACGCCGAGCCCTTCTTCGACGAGGGCCGCGGCTGGACCTACGACGCCGTCGAGCGCCACGTCGCGCTGTCCTCGGACGGCTCGACGGCCTGGTTCGATGAGGTGCTCGACAACGCGAGCTACGGCCGCGTGCGCGGCAGCGGCGTGCTGGTCTGGCGAGCCGGAGACTGGAAGCTCGCCCACTATGTCCTGAGCTTCGCCGTCCCCAACGACCTGGCGAAGGACCTCGTCGAGCGCATCCGCGCCGCGGAGTGAGCTCAGGCCCCGCCCGTCTCCTCGACAACCGGCTCCTCGGCCCGCAGCCGCGGCACCGTGAACTTGTCCGGGTGGCGGGCCATGCCGGCGTGGTAGAAGCCGCGCACGACGTCCATGTCGGCGACGACGTCGTCCGTCGGCTCCATGCGCGGGCCGAGGCCGCCGACCCGGCGGCTGTAGTCGAGGAAGCCCATCACCACCGGCACCGCGGCGAGCTTCGCGATGAAGTAGAAGCCCGACTTCCAGTAGGGGCGCTTGCTGCGCGTCCCCTCCGGCGGCACGACCAGCACCATACGGTCGGCGGCGCGCAGCTTGTCGGCGGCCTGCTCGACCATGTTCCCCGGCGCCCGCCGGTCGATCGGCAGGCCCCCCAGCCAGCGCATGAACCAGCCCCAGGGCGGCTTGAACAGCGTGTGCTTGCCCATCCAGTGGACGCGAATGTCCTTGAGCCAGCCGAGCGCGAGCATGTGGACGAGGTCCCAGTTGGTCGTGTGGGGCGCCGCGATCAGGACGTAGCGCGGGAAGCTCGGGATCTCGCCTTCGAACCGCCAGCGCGTGAACAGGAGGAAGATGCGCGCGAGCCCGTGTTTCAGCGCTCTGAGCATCGCTTCCTCGGGTCGTTGGGGGAGGGGCACACCCTACCAGGACCGGAAACCGACTACAACCCGTCTGATTCACCGGGATTCCTGCTGCGGACCCGGATGCCGCAGATCTCGGGCACTTCGAGCCTTCTGCGCTGCTCACCTGGGGACGGTGTGCCAGCCATGAAGAACGGCTCCGCTGCTCGAAGGCTCGAAGCGCCCGATCTCAAGCGGCCTCCGGCCCCTCGCGACGAAATCCCGGTGAATCAGCCGGGTACAAAGGAAGTTCCCGCTGGAAATTTCCGCCCGCGCGACAACACTCGATGAAGGACCGAGCGAACCCGCCGGAGGAAGCGTGCCCGAAGCCTGCCCGCTCTGCACCGGCGCCCCCGGCTGCGCCTGCCTTTGCCCGCGCTGCGGCTGGCCCCGCCGCGCCCTGGCCGAGGAGCTGTGGCGCTGCGCGGTCTGCGACATCCTCGACCCGCTGCACACCGGCCGCCCGCTCGCGGTCCGGCTGCCGGACGCGGCCGACCGCGTCGCGCGCCTCGGCGCCGCGATGGGCGACCTCGCGCCGCTGATCGCGCGGCTGGGGGAGACCGGCCCCGAGGCCCTGCACGAGGTGCTCGCCGCCCTGCACGCCGGGCGCGGGGACGCCTACAACCTGCGCGAGGCCCTGCGCACGCTGGCGCCGGGGCCGAAGCTCGACGAGGATCCTCCGGCGCCCTGGTCGGAGGCGCAGGTCGCCGCGGCGGTCGACGATCCGGTCCTGCGCGTCAGCCTGCGGCGGCACATCGCCGAGGGCCGGGGGACGCGCACGGTCGCCGCCGGCATCTTCGCGATGTGGTGGCCGGCGCGGGCCTTCCGCCTCTGGCACGGCGTCGACGGCCCGGCCCCCGAGCGGGAGGTCGCCGAGGCCCTGTGCGAGGGGCTGGTCTCGGTCGGCCACGGGCGGCGCCTGCCCGCGCCGGGGATCGCGCCGGCGGAGGTTTCTCTGGAGGGCTGCTTCGAGGCCCCCCGCGAGGACCCGGACGGGCTGCTGATCGCGCCCGGCGTGCCCTACGACCCGACCAGCGCCGACCACCGCGCCTGGCTGGCCGAGCGCCGGGCGCTGCTCGGGCGGCTGCGCGAGGCGCTGGCCGTGGCGCTGCCGGAGCTGTTCGACCTCGGCGGCCGGGCCGAGGAGGTGCGCGCCTGGCTGCGCGCGGTGGTGATCGTCGTC
Organism: bacterium; assembly: GCA_030428695.1. The sequence continues at coordinate 23,048 of JAUIEM010000041.1, read as the reverse complement.
GCGCGCCTGTCCGGCGGCGTCGCGGGCCACTGCCGGGTGCGGCTGGTGCGCAACCCGGTGTTCCTGCACTGGATCCAGCAGTGGTGGCGGCGCGCGCTGTCCGACACGGTGCACGAGCTCCTGCACGGCGCCTCGAACCTGTGCGCGACGCCGATCGAGCCAGCCGACCGGCCGACCATCGAGCGGCGCTCGAGCTGGGAAGAGGGCGCGACGACCGTCTACACCCTCGAGCTGCTCGCCCACCCGGCGCTCGCCGAGCTGCTCGAGGCGGACGCCGCGCAGCCGGTCGAGTCGTACGACGCGCTGTGCGCGATGTGGCGGGTCGCCCAGGGGCTGCTCTACGCCGAGCAGGGCGCCGAGGGCCTCGCCACCGCCCGCCAGTGCTACCTCAGCAAGGACCTGCGGCCCCTCGAGGCGGCCTTCCGGCGTCTCGCGGGCCCGCCGCCGCCCGCTGCCTGGAGCTGGTGCGAGGAGCTCGGCCGCCTGCCCGACCGGGCCGAGCGTCCCGCCCTGCTGCGGCGCCTGCTCGGCCTGCTGCGCGCCGCCCAGGACCGGCGCGCCGCCCTGTTCGGGCTGCTCGAGGCGGCGCGCGGGCCGTACGCCACGGAGGGTCTGCGGGAGGAGCTGCTGACCGAGGCGCGCGCACTCGCGGCCGGGGCGCAGGCGGCGCTGGAGGAAGCGGGGGAGCGGCGGGAGCTCGCGGAGGTGCTCGCGGCGTTGCACGAGCGCTGAGCATCCGCGAACCTTCGATCATCCTCGCGCGCCGTGAGAGAATGCACGAGCGCAGCGAAGTTGGATTCTCTCGCCAGGAGAAGGCTCGCCCGCGATCCCGCGCTTGCGCGGATGGGCGGGGAGGAAGAGGCTTCTCCCAGGTCGCTGGTCGCCGGCGCCAGCCGGGGAGTAGCCTACCAGGAGTGCTCTCGATGCCGCGCTTCCCGATCCTCCTCCTCCTCCCTCTCTCCCTCTGCCTCGCCGAGGTCCCGACGGCCTGGTCGCCGGACACGGGCGAAGAGCTCTCGGCGACGGTGCTGCTCGTCACCTCCGCCGAGCTCGCCGAGGCCTGGCAGCCGTTCGCGGAGTGGAAGACCCGCTGCGGCAAGCCGACGAGCATCGTCACCGTCGAGGCGATCGCCGCCGCCTCCGAGGAGGGCGACGTGCAGACCCGGATGCGGGCCTACATCCGCCAGGCGATCGCCGAGCGCGGCACGCGCTGGGTGATCCTCGGCGGCGACAGCGGCCCGGACGGCAGCCCGGTGCCCGACCGCGACACCCGCCACCGGCTCGGGCGCAGCCTGCGCTACGACGACATCCCGAGCGACGTCTGGTTCATCGGCGAGGGGGACTGGGACGCGAACGGGGACGGCATCTACGGTGACTGGCGGAACGACCGCCCGGCGCTCTCCTACGTCAACGAGCGCGGCGCCTGCATCGGCCGCATCCCCGTGCGCAGCGTCGAGGACGTCGCCGCCTACACCGACAAGGCGATCGCCTACGAGAGCGCCTACCCCGAGGACGCCTTCGCCGAGAGCTTCACCTACACCTGCGCGGTGCCCCAGGCGAACTACAAGGCCGACATGCTGTGGGACCGGAACCTCGCCGAGGTCTGGAGCGGCAGCATCGCCCGCTACTTCACCGACGTCACCCCCTGGGACCGCGAGCGCCGCGGCGATCACGCGCTGTCACCGGCGAACTGGGTCGCGCACATCAACGAGAAGAGCGCCGGGAAGATGCACATGCACGGCCACGGCCTGCTCGACCTGTGGGTGCTCGAGCGCCACCGGCCGGCCAACGCCGCCAGCGTCGCGCGGCTCGAGAACGAGGACGCCTACCTGGTGATGACGACGGTGTCCTGTTTCACGGGCCAGTTCGACGGCCCGAAGGATCCCTCGATCACCGAGTCGATGCTGCGCGCCCCGAAGGCCGGCGCTGTCGTCGCCGTCGCTCCCGCCCGCGAGGGCGTGCCGGTCTTCCTCGGCGGCGGCGGCGATCCGCGGGACGGCCGCACCCAGGACGGCACGACCCGCTTCCTCACCCGCTTCTGGTGCCACGGCGTCGAGGCCGACCTGACGACCGGCGAGGCCTTCGCCGCCGCCCAGGCCGAGCTCGCCGAGGACGCGGCGGTCGAGGTCGGCTACCACTGGGTGCTCAGCGAGATCAACCTGCTCGGCGATCCGACCCTGCCGATGCGGGCGGGGCGCCCGGTCACGCCGGCGGTCTCCGCTCCCGCACGCCTGACCCAGGACGCGGAGCTTCTCGAGGTCGAGGTCGGCGCCGCGGGCCTCACCGTCTGCGTGTGGCAGCGCGGCGGCCTGTACGCGACGGCGACCAGCGCTGAGGACGGCGCGGTCGCCTTCGCGCTGACCGGGCTCGAGGCGGGTGCCCTGGAGCTGACGGTCAGCGGTCCGGGCGCCAACGCGGTGACGCGTACGATCGCGGTCGAGTAGGGCGGTCTTGTGAAGTGAAAGTGACCAGATATTGACCTCAGCGTAAGTTCTCTCCCGGTCCGGCGGGCGGGGGTAAACCCCGCCCCTACAGAGTTTTCGAGCAGTCGCAGGACAAACATGTAGGGGAGGGGTTCACCCCCTCCCGTCGTAGGTCGGGAACCGACGCCCTCCTCCGGGACAGAACTTGCGCTGAGGTCAACAAGTTCTCTCCCGGTCCGGCGGGCGGGGGAAACCCCGTCCCTACCTCCAGAAAGAACGTACACACCGAGGTAGGGGGAGGGGTTCACCCCTCCCTTTGCTGGGCGCGAACCGACGCCCCCTCCGGGACAGAACTCACAAGCTCAGCGCTCGTACAGATCCCGGACGCAGCGGAAGCCGACGCCCTCGTAGCGCTCGCTGGGGAAGAGGCCGACGCGGTCGGTGGTGCGGAAGGCGCCGGAGTCCGGCGACAGGTAGGAGCCGCCCCGGACCACCCGTAGGCCGGAGCCGAAGTCCTCGTCCTCGTAGGCCGAGCCGGGGTAGGCCTGGTAGGCGCCCGTGGTCCATTCCGCGACGTTGCCGGCGAGCTGCAGGACACCCCAGGCGCTCGCGCCGTCTTTGTGGGAGCCCACCGGAAGCGGACCCTCCTCGCGTTTGCCCTGGCAGCGCTCCTCCATCCACTCGCCGCCCCAGGGGAAGGCCCGTTTGTCGGTAGGGGCGAAGTCGGGTCCCCAGGAGGCGGCCTTTTCCCACTCCTGCTCCGTCGGCAGGCGCTTCCCGCACCAGCGCGCGTACGCCCAGGCGCTGTAGTAGCTCAGGCCGTGGACCGGCTCGCTGAGCGCGCCGTTGTATTCCGTCACGCTGCGCCAGGCGATCGGCAGATGCTGCCCGGGGAGCGGGTTGTCCGGATGGTCGTAGGCCCCCGCGCGGACCGATGGATCGCGCAGGAAGCGCAGATACTCGCCGATGCTGACCTCGCGCCGGTCGATCGCGAAGGCGGGCAGCACGACGGTGTGGGCCGGACCGCTGGCGGGCGCGCTCGGGTCGTCGCTGCCCATCGGGAAGGGACCGCCGTCGATCACGACCATCGCCGACTCGTCGTGCAGGGCGATGAAAGGGGCGAGCTCGTCGAACAGCTGGCGGGCATCGAAGGCGATGTCGACACCGTTCTCCTCGTCGGGCGGCAGGTCGAGCAACGGCGCGAGGACGTCCCGGGCGAGCAGGTAGTGCTGATGGTCCGCGTGGAAACGCGCCAGGGCGAGCGGAGGGGCCTCGTAGGAGCGCCAGACCCTCGTCGGGGACGCGGGCGTCCGCTGCAGCATCCCGTCGACGGCGAACACCGGCGTGCCGGCCATCGCGCCCTGCATATCGTGGGTGAGCAGGCCGACGAGCCGACCCGCGTCGTCGAAGAGGGGGCCGCCGAGGAAGAAGGCGTCGTGGGGCTCGTCGAGGACGAGCGGGTCGACCGCGATCAGCTCCTCATCGTAGGGGATGATGCGCCCATTCCGGCTGACACCGATCACCACGACGTTGTCGTCCAGCTCCAGCGCGGGCGCGGTGTCACTGAGCTCCTGGTACGCGAAGGGGAGCGCCCTGTCGTGGATCCGCCGGAGCTTCGCGCGGCCCCCCTCGTCGTCCGGAAAGGCGCGGTCGAAGTTCAGGTCGAGCAGGGCCCAGTTGTCCGGGCTGTCGGGGCGGGCGACCCACACCCCGTAGGCTCGACGCTCGCGGCCCAGGGGACCGGTGAACGCGACGTCCCGGACCAGCTCGTACTCGACAGCGCCCCGGGCATGGAGTCGCAGGGAGGAGTCGGCGCTCTCGAAGAGGGTCATCCAGACGCTGGTGGCGCCCTCGTCGGACGCGTCCGGGCAGTAGACGTCCACGGCGAGCTCGACCGTGAGCGCGTAGCCCTCGTCGCGGGCGAGGAAGGACTCGAGCTTGGCGACCGCGACAGGGTCGTACTCGTGGGGCAGGGCGAGCTGGCGGGCGGTCAGCAGCCGCTCCTCGCCATCCGCCCGCACGAACACCCCGCTGCCGACGACCGGTTCGGTCAGCTGCGCGATGTTCCGTCCCTCCTTGGTGACGAAGGCCTGCGCGCGCACGCGGCCGACGATCCACTGGCGGTCTCTGATCAGCTCCTTGCGTGCCTGCTCGCGGTCTGCGATGGCGGTCTCGCGCTCTTCGAACTTGTCCGCCGGCGGCTCGGTGGTGAGAGCAAGCGCATCCAGGTGTAGCCTCCGGTCGCGTGCATGGAGCTCCCTCGAGCGCTCGAAGCGCTCGATCCGTTCCCAGCCGTTGAAGGAGACGAAGAAGGGTCCCGGCTCCACTCCGGCGATCTGCCTCCCGGCGCCTTCGTGGGTGACGACGCCGACCAGGCGGCCGTTCTCGTTGAACAGGGGAGCCCCGACGAGAGAGGGGTCGAAACGCTCGTCGAGGATGAGGGGATCGACCGCCTGCAGCGCCTCGTCGAAGGGGATGATGCGCCCATCGATCACCCCGAGCAGGAGCACCGGCAGCTGCCTCCAGGCATTCCCCAGCGAGACACCGCTCGCGCGCAGCTCGAGCATCTGCCCGTGCAGTCTGGCCAGGCGGGCGCGACCGTCCGCGCTGCGCGGGAAGGCGCGCTCGAAGTCGACGGCGAACAGGGAGAGACCGTTCGGATCATCCCGACGGGCCAGCCGCACCCCTTCGATGCGGCGCTGCGTCGCGTCGATGTTGACCGTGGTCACCTGGGGCTCTCCGTACCCGACGACGCCGTGCGCGGCCCGACGCAGGGACAGGTCCTCGGTGCTGAAGATGGTCATCCAGGTCGAGGTCTCCCCCTCGTCCTCGGGAGCGTAGACGTCGGCCGCGACCTCGACCTCGATCTCGTAGTCCCCACCGAGCCCGAGGTAGTATTGCCCCCTCGCCGCGGCCTCCAGGTCGTACTCGTGGGGCAGGGCCAGGGCGCGCGCGGTCAGGAGGGCGAGCTCTCCATTGCGGGGATCGTCGACGAACACGCCGCTCCCGGTCTGTTCCTCCGTCAGATAGGCGACTATTCTTCCGCCCTGGGTCACCCGCGAGCGCGTGCGCACCCGGGCGATCAACTTCGCGCGTTGCTTGACCAGCTCCTTGCGCGTGCTGACAGGCGCGGGATCCGTTTCCTGGAGCGCGCGCTCCCTCTCGAGCTGATCGAGCAGGGCCTCGAACTCGGCGACGCTGCGCCTCTCCGCGAGCTCGTCGAGCTCGTAGAGAAGCACTCCGAGCGCCGCCCCCGCGGTCTGGCCGGCCTCGTCCTCATGGGTGACCAGGCCGCACAGCTGGCCGTTGTCGTCGAACAGGGGCGCGCCGACGAAGCTCGGGGCGAAGCGCTCGTCGAGGCTGATGGGGGCGGCCGTCTGCACATGTGCCTGCAGGGCGCCGACGCGATCCTCGACAGTGGCCGCGAGCAGCACTACCGGATCGAACTCCGCGGGGCTCTGCGACGACACAGTGGCCGGCAGCAGGTCGAGGTTCTTGCCGTGGATCCTGCGCAGCCGGTCGCGCCCCTCCTGGTTGGCGGGAAAGGCGCGCTCGAGGTCGAGGCCGAACAGGGCGAAGCCCGCGGGGTCATAGGCGCGGGCGACGCGGACCCCCTCGACCCGTCGCTGGTTGGCGTCGACGTTGAAGGACACGGTCTGCGGAGCTTCGTACAGGACCTCGCCCGCCACGGCCCGCCGCAGGGACAGGTCCTCGGTGCTGAAAATGGTCATCCAGATGCTGGAGAGCCCCTGGCTCGCGGCGTCAGGGACGAACATCTCGACCTGCACCCGCACCTTCGCCTCATAGTTGCCTTGGAGCCCGATGTAGTACAGCAGCTTCGCCGCGGCCCGCGGGTCGTACTCGTGGGGCAAGGCGAGCGCCCGGGCCGTCAACAGCGCGGGCTCGCCGCTGCGGGGATCGGTGACGAACACGCCGCTGCCGACCTGCTCCTCCGTCAGCGTGGCGACCCGCCTGCCCCCATGAACCACGAAGGCCTGCGAGCGGACCCGGGCGACACGCCGGGCGCGGTTCCGGACCAGCTCTGCGCGCCGCTCGGCGCGCGCCGCGGGTGTCGACGGCTGCCAGCGCTCGCGCTCGGCGCGCAGCTCGGCCTCGCTGAGCGGGCGCGGTTCCTCGACCACCGGCGCGTGGTCGAGGAACTCGAGGGCGCGCAGCTGAGCCTCCCGGTAGCGCAGCTCCTGGCCGTCGCTGAGCCGCAGCACGTAGGTGCGGTCGGCGAAGTCGGCCAGGCGGCCCTCGATGATGTTGCCGTCGCGCAGGGTCAGCCGCACCGGGCGGGTGACCACGCGGCTCTGCTGCAGCCAGGCCAGACAGGCGGCGTAGTGCTCGTCGAGGGCGTCGGTCGTGGCCTCCCGCCAGCGCCAGCTCTCCGCGAAGCCCTGGAACAGCACCGCGCCCTTGCCGACGGACCAGCCGACCAGCGCCGGCGGCGCTCCGGGCAGGTCCCGGACGGTCAGCAGGGTGCGCGCGCCATCGCGGGGGGTCAGCGCCCACGCCTCCGCCATCCCGGGCGGCGCCTCCGGCAGGGGCCAGTCACCCCGGCCGTCGAGGCGCAGGTCCGCTTCCTCGCGGCGGACCCGCTCCGCCTCGGTCATCGGGAGGATGTCGGCGAGCGCCCCGGAGAGATAGTGCTCCGGCAGGGCCAGCGGTCCGGCGATGCACAACAGGCTGCCGCCCTGCTCGACCCAGGCCGGCAGGAGGCCCACCAGCGCGCCGAGCTCAAGGACCGGGACATCGCCGAGGATGACGGTGTCGTAGGCCGCGAGCTCCGGCAGGCTGCGGGGCAGGCCGCCGAGAGCGGGCAGGCCCGGAGAGGACTCCTGCGGGAAGCCGGGGTCGGCGTTCGCCAGGTAGCACTGGACCCTGAGCCCGGGCTCTTCGATCAGGTAGTTGCGCAGGAAACGGTACTCCCAGCGCGGCGTGCCCTCGACGTAGAGGACACGCTCGCCGTCCTGCGCGAAGGCGGCGAGGCTGAGGATCAGAAGCAGGCAACGATGCATGGGGACTCCTCGTCTTGCGATCATACCCCAAAGGAGCAAAGTCGATGCCATCGACGGGAACCCCCGCCAAAGCGGGGCCTTCGCGTTGCACGGGGGCAGTCTGCCCCGGTGCGTGGGGCACAGTGCCCCAGGACCGGTCGCGCGCGGTGGGGAAGCCGGGTCGAGGATCTGGCCTCCTCGGAGCGGCTCTCTCGGGTCGCTTCCGATGCCGATCCCGATCCCGATAGGAGTCAGGCGAGGGCCCTGGCGGGATATCGTCAGCAGCCGGTCCCTACGGCTCCACCCCGTAGGTCTTCAGCTTGCGGTACAGGGTCTTCCGGTCGATGCCGAGGAGCGCGGCGGCCTGGGCGCGATGGCCGTCGACCGCGGCGAGGGCGCGCAGGATGTGGCGGCGCTCGAGCTCCGCCAGCGGCGGGAAGCCGGCGCCCTCGCCGTCGGCGGGGCGCAGGCCGAAGTCGGCGGGCTCGACCTCCGGGCCCGCGGCGAGGATGGCGGCGCGCTCGACCGCGTTCTTCAGCTCGCGCACGTTGCCCGGCCAGGGATGGGCGCGCAGAGCCTCGCGGGCGGCTTCCGACAGCTGCAGGCGGCGGCCCGCGGCGGCGCAGGACGCGGCGAAGAAGCGCTCGGCGAGGAGGATCACGTCGTCGGCGCGGGCGCGCAGCGGGGGCACCAGCAGCTCGACGACGCTCAGCCGGTAGAGCAGATCCTCGCGGAAGTCGCCGGCGCGGACCATCGCGGCGAGATCGCGGTGGGTGGCGGCGAGGACGCGGCAGGCGGCGCGCTGGGTGCGCAGGCCGCCGACCCGGCGCCACTCCCCGTTCTCGAGCAGGCGCAGCAGCTTGGCCTGGGCCTGGGCGCCGAGCTCGCCGATCTCGTCGAGGAACAGGCTGCCGGCCCCGCTCTCCTCGATCAGCCCGCGCTTCTGGGCGACCGCGCCGCTGAAGGCGCCGCGCTCGTGGCCGAACAGCTCGCTCTCGAGCAGGGGGCCGTCCAGGCTCGCGCAGTTGACCGCGACGAAGGGCTTGCGACGGCGCGGGGAGAGGGCGTGCAGGGCGCGGGCGACCAGCTCCTTGCCGCTGCCGGTCTCGCCCCGGATCAGCACCGCGCAGCTCGCCGGCGCGAGCCGCGAGAGCGAGGTGTACAGGGCGCGCATCGGCGGGCTCTCGCCCCACAGCTCGACGCCGGGGCTGACGAGCGGGGCCCCGAGCGGAACCTCCGCCGGGCGCTCGGCGCGCTCGGCGGAGACCGCGGCCGTCGGGCTGCTGCCACTGACCGCGCCCTCGGGCACCGCGGCGAGCAAGAGCGCGAGCTCGCCGATGCCGAGCCGGTCCCCGGCCAGCAGGGTCGCCTCGTCGCAGGGCACGCCGTTGACCCGCGTGCCGTTGCGGCTGCCCGCATCGTGGACGGTCACGCCCTCCGCATCGACCTCGAGGCGCGCGTGCTCGCGGGAGACGCTCTCGTCGAGCAGCCGCACCGCCACCGTCTCGGCGCGGCCGATCAGCACCGTGCCCTCGGGCAGCAGGTAGCGCTGGCCGCGGTTGTAGCCCTCGACCACGTGCAGCATCCAGCGCATCAGGGAGCCTCGTCCAGGCGCCGGTAGCCGTGCATCTCGTCGAAGCCGTAGCGCTGCTCGCTGCCGTCCTCACGCCGCAGGACCAGCTCGCCGCGCGCGACCTCCAGGCTGACCAGCCAGCCGGTGTCCGCCACCCCCGAGCGCAGGGACACCACCCACAGGCTGTCGGCGGCCGGCGGCGGGACCTCCGGGGACGGGGCCGGCGCGCGCCACGGGGCCCACCAGAGGAAGAAGGCGAGGAGCGGGAGGAGCAACAGCAGGAGGACGCGGGAGGAGGAGGAAGCTTCCGATGCCGATCCCGAACCGTGCCCGTGCCCGATCTTCGACGACTCCGACTCGGATTCCCGCACCTGATCTCCGTCGGGATCGGCATCGACCTCGAGGACCCCGCCCGCAGTCGCCTGCGCTTCCGACCCCGTTTCCGACCCCGACTCCCCCACCACGGTCGTCGTGCCCCCTCCCAGCGGGATCGGACGCGTCTCCGCGCTCGAGGACACCGCGCGCGGCGTCGCCTCCTCCGGGAGCTCGATGCGGCGCAGGGCGTCGGCAAGCTCGCGGGCCGAGGACCAGCGCGCGGCCGGCTCCTTCTGCAGCGCGCGGCGCACGGCGGCCTCCAGGCCGGCTGGCAGCCCCTCAGGCAGCGGCGGGACCGGCGAGCGGTGGTGCATGCGCAGCACCGCGAGGGGTCGCTCGGCGCGGAAGGGCGCGGCGCCGCTCAACATCTCGAACAGCACGATGCCGAGGGCGTAGATGTCCGAGCGCGCGTCCGGCTCGAGGCCGTCGGCCTGCTCGGGGGACATGTACTCCGGGGTGCCGAGCAGCGTGCCGGTGCGGGTCAGCGAGCCGAGACCGGCCAGGCGGGCGAGGCCGAAGTCGGCGAGGCGCGCGCGGCCCCCTTCCTCGAGCAGGATGTTCGACGGCTTGACGTCGCGGTGCACCACCCCCTCGCCGTGAGCGTAGGCGAGGGCTTCGAGCACCTCGAGGGCGATCGCCACCGCCCGGGCCGGATCGAGGCCGTCGGGATGCTCCCGCAGCAGCTTGGCGAGGTCGCGCCCGGCGACGTATTCCATCGCGTAGAAGGCCTGCCCGGCATCGAGCTCGATGCCCGACAGGGCGCAGACCAGCGAGGGGTGTCGCAGGCCGTTGAGGATCGATCCTTCGCGGGCGAAGCGCTCGAGCTCGTCGGGCCGGGCGGTCTCCGCCGCGCGCAGCAGCTTGACCGCAACGGTGCTGCCATCCGGAGCGCGGGCCTGGTAGACCTCGCCCATCCCGCCACGACCGAGCCGGCACAGGACGGTGTAGCGGCCTATGCGCTCGAGCTTCTCCATCGCTACTCTTCACCGCCCTCGTCGGACGGCGGACCGAGCTCGCCGGCGAGGAAGCGCTCGAGGTGCTCGAAGAAGAACTCCGGCGCATCGAGCTGCAGGAAGTGCCGGGCGCTGTCGTGGAACACGACCTCGTGCGCCGGCGCCTCGGAGATCTGCGCCCGGTAGGCCGCTTCGACCTCGTCCCGCATCGCCTCATCGGTCGCCAGACCGGTCGCGCCGAACAGCAGCACCCGCGACTCGAGGCGGCCGAGCTCGGAGCGCAGATCGATCTGCATCATCTCGCAGGCCGCCTGGCCGACCGCGATCGGGTCGGAAGCGTTGCTGCGCTTCGCGACCTCGGCGGCGTCCTCGGGCGCGGTGATCATCCAGCGCAGGCCGAGCTCGTTCTGGCTCTCGAACTGCTCACGGGTCAGCCGCGCGAAGGCGTCGCGGGTCGCTTCTGCCTGGGTCCGGACCGCGGTGCTGTCGGCCCCGGGCAACACCAGGTCGGTGTAGTAGGGCAGGCCGTCGACCGCGACGATCGGTCCGATCGCGTCCGGCGCCGTACAGCCGAGCCACAGCGCCATGAAGGCCCCGAGGCTGTGGCCGACCACCGCCGGCCGGTCGAGCCCGTGCTCCTCGATGTAGGCGAGCAGCGCGTCGCGGATGGTCGGCAGAAACGGGGCCTCGAGCGCCGGTTGGCCGGCGAATCCGGCGAGGGTGAAGACGTGGCAGGTGTAGGCCTCGGAGAGGCGCTCGACCGTGCCCTCCCACACGTCCCCACCGCAGGCCAGGCCGGGGATCAAGAGGACGGACGGGCCGTCGCCCGTGACCTCGACCGTGAAGGCTGCGGTGGTGTCGGCTTCCTGCGCGGAGAGACAGCTGACCAGCAGCACCAGGCACAACTCGCGGATGCTCACGGGCTCCTCCGAAGACTGGGGGTGCCCCGAGTGTACCAACCCTCCGGTGCCCCCGCCAGCGCGGAAGGGGCCGGACTCAGCGGCTGTAGATCACCGTCTCGAAGGTGCGGAAACCGCGCTGCAGGCGGATCTCTATGCCGGCTTCGGGGTTGGCCTCGGACAGCGTCTCTTCGAGGTCTTCGAGGTCCGCGATCGCGCGCCCGTCGACATCGAGGACCAGGTCGCCCTCGCGCAGCCCGGCCTCGAACGCCAGGCCGTCGGGGTCGACCTTGATCAGCAGCGCGCCGCGCTGGCCGATAAAGCCGTAGCGCCGGGCGTCCTCTTCGGTCAGGGTGCGGGCCGTGAAGCCGAGCGGGGTCTGGCGACGCTTGATCGCGTCGTCGAGGGAAGCGACCTCGACGCTGAGCATGTGGTCGCTGTCGTCGCGCCGCACCCGCAGGCGGATCTCGCTGCCGACCGGCAGCAGCGAGATCGTGTTGCGCAGCTGCTGGACGTCACCGATCGGCGCGCCGTCGAGCTCGAGCAGCACGTCCCCGACACGCATTCCGGCGGCGAGGGCGGGGCCGTCTTCGGCGAGCCCCTGGACGAGGATGCTGTAGCCGTCGACGCCGTAGGCATCGCCCTGCCACGGCGGAAGATCGACGATCTCGACGCCGATCCAGCCGCGCATCACCTTGCCGTGCTCGAGGAGCTGATCGACGACGGTGCGCACCATCGAGATCGGGATCGCGAAGCCGATGCCCTGGTAGCCGCCGCTCTTCGACAGGATCGCGGTGTTGATGCCGATCACCTCGCCCTGGATGTTGCACAGGGCCCCGCCGGAGTTGCCGGGGTTGATCGCGGCATCGGTCTGCAGGAAGTCCTCGTACTCGGCGAGACCGACGTTGGCGCGGCCCTTCGCGCTGATGATCCCCGCCGTGACCGTCAGGGTCAGGCCGAAGGGGTTGCCGAACGCGACCGCCCAGTCGCCGATCTGGACCTGCGACTCGTCGCCGAGCGGAGCGGCCGCGCAGTCGCGCGCCGAGATCTTCAAGACGGCGAGGTCGGTCTTGCGGTCGGTGCCGATCACCTCGGCGGGGTACATGTTGCCGTCGAAGGTCGTCACCGCGATCGAGCTCGCGCCCTCGACGACGTGGTTGTTCGTGACGATCACCCCGTCCGCGCGCACGAACACGCCCGTCCCCTGGCTCTCCTCCTCCCGCGTCTCGCGCTCGCCGTCGGGAGCGAACAGGAACTCGAGCAGCGAGGCCGCGCCCTCGGGCGGCGCCGGCTGGCGGCGCACGACGACGTGGACGATGCTCGGGCTGATCAGCTGGGCGATCTTCTTGAACGCGCGGGACGCGTCCTTGAGCTCGGGCAGCTCGTCGTCGAGCGCCTCACGCAGGTCGCTGCGCTCGTCGCCCGCGCGCAGGGCCGGCGCGTAGATGCCGGCCAGGATGCCGAGGCCGAAGGCCGCGAGGATCGCGATCGTCACCCGTGCTTGCATCCCACCTCCGCGCGCCGGCTCCAACCTTCGAAAGTACATCGCCCCACGCCCACTTGCAATGGCTGATCCTCTTCCAGCCAAAGGGTTACAGCGCCGCTCGCGTGTGATATAGAAGGGCGCGCACAGGGCCGGAGGACGCCATGCATCGGATCTTCCTGACGATCAACATCTGCAACGCGCTCTTTTTGTGCGCCGCGCTGGTCCTCGGCTACCTGCGCCATCCCCAGCACATGCTGGTCGCCCTGTTCGCCAACGTCAGCGCGATCTTCGCGTTCAGCCTGGCGATGGCGCTGTTCATGGGCGTCGCCAAGCTGATCAAGGAACACGTCGGCCGCTACGACCTCGACAGCGAGATCATCGCGCGGCTCAACGCGATCTACCATCCCCTGCTCACCCTCGTGCTGATCGCGACCTCGGTGCTCGTCGCCGTCGGCCTGCTCGGCGCGCTGCTGGGAGCCGGCTGGGTGCCGGTCTGGTTGCACGGCGTCACGGGGCTGGGCGCGCTGCTGATGCAGGTCTACGGCACGGCGCGCGTGTACAAGCTCCAGACGGGCCTGCACCACCTGGTCGATGAGGTCGCGCGCCTGGTACCGGCGACGCAGGTGCCCGGGTCGCCCGCCGAGGGCAACGCCAAGCCCGGCTTCGTCGCCGACGAGCTCGACTGGCAGCGGCGCGGGACACGCGGTCGCGCCTTCCTCGGCATCGGGGTCAGCGTGCCGCTGATCGCCGCCTACGTGCATATCGTCCTCTTCCCCCTCGGCTACCTCTGGATCCCGGTCGGTCTGGCCGCAGGCCTGCTGATCGGCGTCGGCGGACTGCGCCTCGCGACCCTGTCCGAGAGCTCCGAACCCTCCCCCCAGAGCTGAGCACGGGGCACGATGGAACATCTCGTGCCCTCTCCGGCGTGGTTCGCCCTCGCCTTCCTGATCACCGCGCTCGCCTCCGGGCTGCAGGCGACGGTCGGCTTCGGCTTCTCCTTGATGTCGGTCCCGTTGCTCGCCCTGATCGACCCGAGCCTGGCGCCGATCCCCCAGATGGTCTGCGCCCTGCCCCTCGGCTTCGCGATCTTCTGGCGCGAGCGCGGGGAGGCCGACCTGCGGGGCGTCCTGTGGATCCTGATCGGGCGCGTGCCTGGCGCCTTTCTCGGCCTCGCCCTGTTGTGGGTGTTCGCCCGCGGCGCCCTCGACCTGGTGCTCGGCGTCTTCGTGCTGGTGTCGGTCGGGCTGATCGGCAGCGGCTGGAAGGTCCCCCAGAGCCGCTGGAGCAAGCTCGGCGCTGGCATCGCCTCCGGCACCTTCGCCCAGATCTCCTCGATCGGCGGCCCGCCGCTCGCCCTGTTGTACCGCGAGCGCCGGGGGCCGACGCTGCGGGCGAGCCTGGCGCTGGTGTTCTGCCTCGGCATCGTGCTGAACTTCATCGCCCGCGCCCTCGGCGGCGAGCTGCCCTGGCCAGAGGTGCGCTCGGGGATCCTCCTCACGCCGGCCCTCGCCTTCGGCATCCTGATCGGGCGCGTCTGCGCCCCGCTGGTCGAGGGTGGCTTTCTGCGTACGGCCGTGCTGTGGGTCGCCGGCCTGGCCGGGACGACGATCATCGCCCGGGCCGTGTGGTAGGTCGGACACGCCTCACTCGATCAGCCGCGGCACGAGCAGGCCGGCCTCGTCGCGCAGGGGACGGGCGGCTTCCTCGTCGAGGCCGAGCAGCTGCTCGAGGTCGCGCATCGCCTGGAGCTGGGCGGCGCCCGCCAGCGTCGCGTTCGACAGCGTGAAGAACTGCTTCTGACTTGCAGGCACGGGCTCGAGAGGGCCGAGGTTGGCGACCCAGGTCTGGAAGACCGCCGGCAGGGCTTCGAGGTCGGCGCGCGGGATGCTCCAGCGCTCGGCGGCGGTGTCGATCAGCTCCTCGCGCAGGTCGTCGAGGTCGCTCGCGCCGACGAGATCCTCGACCGGCGCCATCAGCACCGGAGAGTACAGGTCGACGCCGTAGACGTGGTGGTACTCCGGGTGGATGACCAGCGCGCGCTGCTCGGCCCGGAGCAGCTGCTCGAGGCTCGCGCTGAACTCCGCCTTGAGCGCGAGCTCGTCGAGGGGCTTCTGCAGGGTGAGGGTCGACGCGTCGTAGCTCGCGTTCAGCCGCGCCTGGTCGGCGTCGTAGCGTTCGCCGAGCGCCTCGATGGCGCGCAGCTGCGCGGCGTCGAGGGGCTGCTGCATCGCCTCGAGCTGGGCGGCCATCAGGTTGGCGAGCACAATCGGGTGGGTGTACTCGCCGTTGCCGCTCTGATGGGTCGGGAGCTTCCCGTTCAGGCCGAGGGCGAGGCCCTGCAGCTTGGCGTTCTCCTTCGTGACCTCGATCGCGAGCTGGCGGTCGAGGTTCCCGCTGGCCACGCCCTCGAGGTAGGCGGGCAGAAGGTCCCAGGCCAGCGCCTGCATCGCCCCGCCCAGGTCCTCCCAGTCGGCCTCGCGCAGCTCGGCGAGCTCGCCCCAGCCGCCGTACGAGAAGGGCAGACCGTCCTCCGGCTGCGGCTCGGGGCTGGCGACCTCCGGCGGCGGCGTCGCCTGGCCGGCGGCGGCGAGGGCCTGCTCGGCGGCGGCGAGGCGCTGCTCGAGGGCCGCGTAGTCTGCCTGCAGCTCCTCGAAGCGCGCCGCGGCCGCGGTCTCGGCAGCCCGCGCCCGCTCGACCTCGGCGCTGGCCGCGTCCGCCGCCGCGCGGGCCTCGACGACCGCGTCCTCGCTCGCCACCAGCCGATCCTGCAGCTCCGCGAGCTGCCCGGCGTCGGCCCGGATCTGGGCGGTGTCGCCGGCGTCGAGGCGCCATTCCGGCTGGGCGCGGTCGCCGTTGAGCTTCATGATCACCGTCCCGGACACGACCACCACGGTCACGACCGTCGCGGCGACCGCGAGCTTGATTCCCACGTCGCGCATCTCTTCCTCCGATGCTCTCTCGCCATCCTCGAACACCCACAGCTCGGCGAGCCCGGTGGAGAGGATGAAGGTGTCGGCGGGGACGGGCATCAGGCAGCGCGCCTCGCCCTCCGCCAGAAAGATCTCCCGCGCCGGCCGCAGCTCGATGCGTGCGGAGCCGGCGAGCTCGAGGTCGACGTCCCCGATCCGCACCCGGCTGAGCGTGCGCGCTTCGAGGGGCTGGTGTGGCGGCAGCAGCGCCCCGGGCCCGAGCACCGTCGCGCCGGCGAGCAGCTCGCCGCTCAGCAGCCGGTCGCCATCGGCGCGCAGCGCCCAGGACAGCACCAGCGCGGCCGCCACGCAGGCGGCGAGCGCGACCAGCCACCAGCGCGCGCCCGGCGCCGCCGCCGGGGCGGGCGCCAGGCGCTCGAGCTCGTCCTCCAGGCTGCCGAGCGCTGCGAGCTCGATGGCGCAGTCGCGGCAGCCCTCGAGATGGGCGAGCAGCCGCTCCTCTTCGTCGGCCTCGAGGGCCCCGGCCAGCAGCAGGCCGAGCTTCTCGGGGGCGCAGCTCATCGTCTCCCTCCCAGCTTCGCGCGGAGCTTGACCAGCCCCCGGCCGACCCAGGTGCGGGCGGTGCGCTCGATGGTGCCGAGGCGCTCGGCGAGCTCGCGGTACGGCAGCCCCTGCAGATAGCGCAGCTCCAGGGCCTCGCGGTAGGGCTCGTCGAGGCAGCCGAGGGCCGTGCGCAGACGCGCGTCGCGCTCGCGGTCCAGGGCGAGGTCCTCGGGCAGGCGCGGAGCCGGACCCTGGGGAAGCTGCGCCTGCGCCCGCTCGAGCCGCTGGCGGCGGCGCAAGAGGTCGATCGCCTTGCGGCTGCAGACGGCGAACAGCCAGCCCCGCGCGGCGCCGGGGTCGCGCAGACGGCTGTTCAGGGCCGAGGTCAGGGTCTCCTGCACGGCGTCCTCCGCGGCACTGGAATCCCCGACGATCTGCCGGGCGCAGGCCAGGAGCCTGTCCCGCAGCTGCGGATCGGTGACTGCCTCGTGCCAGGTGATGTTCAGGGGCGTCGTCTCCTCATCGCAGGGACGCGCGGGCAGCGGATTCTGACTCAGGAATCTTCGCGGCGCCCCTCCGCGCAGCGTAGCCGGGCGGATGCAGGGCCGCGGGAAAGAAAATCGTCGGCCTGACACATCTGTGGCACTTCACTGTCGCACGAGGTCTATCTTCGCATCCAACCGACGATCGCGGAGAGAGACGATGATCCAACCGTTGAGCAAAGTGATCTGTGAGTGCGGGGCGAAGCTGAAGCTGCCGCCCCTCAAGGGCAAGCGCTTCCGCTGCCGGGGCTGCGGCTTCGTGCACGACTCCCCCTACCAGAGCCGTGACACCCTGCAGCCGGTCAAGGGCGGGCTGAAGAAGATGGCGCCGAAGCGCAAGAAGAGCAGCCTGCGCCGCAAGAGCCGCGAGGAATCCCCCGCGCCCGCCCCGAAGAAGAGCGGCCGCCTCGCCCTGCGCAAGAAGGCCCCCGCCAAGCGCAAGAGCGGCCGCCTGAGCCTGGCCGCCCGCGGCAAGTAGCCCCCCGTTTCCTGCACCCGCCCGGACGCCGTCGCCGCGCTTCCCCCCGCGAGGCTGGACGGCGTCTGTTCTTGCGCACCCCTCCCTCGCCGGAGCAGATTCCGCCGGAAGCCGCAGACCGTGACCAAAGGATGACGGATGACGGATAGCGTGCACGGTGCATCACCAGCGAGGACCCCACGATGGCGAAACGTCGGCCGTCCGGGCGCAACAAGGCCAGCGCCAAGATCTCCGTCAAGCAGCAGTCGCGGCGCAGCCAGCCGGTCGCCGTCGGCGGCGTGCTGATCCGCTGCCGCGACTGCCTCCAGGAACTGTATTACAATCCGAGCAGCGATGCCGAGGCCCTCGAGTGCATCTTCTGCGGGCATCGCTCCACGCGACCGAGCGAGGACTTCCTCAGCCAGGCCGCGACCTACAAGAACATGGAGTCGCGCAACGCGAAGCTCGCGGTGATCCCCGCGATGCTCGGCGCGATCTTCTTCGTCCTCTTCATCTTCATGAGCGGCTCGAAGGCGGTCGTGCTCGAAGAGGACGCGCTGATGCTGTACGGGCCGCTCGGCGGCGCGTTCATCTGTTTCTTCCTCGCCCTGATCCTCGGCGTCCGCTACGAGGGGAACCGCTGGGAAGCGTTCTTCTAGAAGCCATCCTTCGCCCCGTCTCTGCCCCACAACGCCCGCCCCGTGCGGGCTTTGCGTTTCTGCGCAGGATTCCGTGTTCCCAACCGTCCGCTTTGGTGTTAGACCGGAGTAGTTGACGAAGGAAACCTGTGGAGACGCACGCATGATTCTCATCTGGGGCTCGAGACAGTACGGCAAGGTCGACGAGGTGCCCGGCCTGTTCCATGTCGCGACCCGCTTCGGCCACCTATGGTACATCCCGCTGCTCCCGATGAAGTCCTACGCGGTCTTCGGCGAGGATGGCGACTCCTTCCGGGGGCTCGAGCTGCCGCTGAGCATGAAGTCGGTGCTGGTCGGCTGGGCCCGCGCGGCGTTGATCGTCGGCACGATCGTCCTCGGCATCTTCGCCCTGCTGGCCTTCGGGGAATCGGCGCTCGCCGGCGGCCTCTGCCTGGTCGGCGCGGCGGTCGCCGCGGGCCTGACCTTCGCGAGCTATCGCTGGACGCCGATCTGCCTGGCGAGCTACGAGCGCGCGATGGAGATCGCCGAGCGGGCCGGGCTGGAGCCGCGCGGGATGCTCGCCCTGAACATGATGTACGGCCGCGTCAGCGAAGCCGAGGCCGACCGGCTGCTCGCCGAGCTCGAGGAGCAGGAGGCCAGCTACGAAGCCGACGGCATCGGCCCGGACGAGATCGAAGAGGTCGACGCCGGCCTCGGCGGGAGCTTCGGCCGCCGGCGCTGAGCCCGGTCCGACTGCTCAGCCCTGCGCGGAAGCTTCGGCCGCCGGCGCGGAGCCCCGGCGCTGCTCGAGCTCGGCCTGCATCAGCGAGATCCGGGCCTCGACCGCGGTCTCGAGGTCGCGGCCGTGGAACAGGATCTCGACGTAGGCCCGCACCGGGTGGATCGAGAAGTCCCAGTCGCGCAGCTCGGCGTCGTCGACCCACGCGTGCACGACCTCGGCGTGCCAGGTCTCCGGATCGGCGCGCCGCACGCACTTCCAACCCCGGGCGAAGAGCTTCTCCCGCAGCACCGTGTGGAAGGCGTGGCGGTCGAGCAGGCCGACCACCCAGACCTCGCGCTCCTCGAGCGCCTTGCGCAGCGGCTGCGCCTCGCGCCAGCCGAGGATGCCCTCGCCGCTGAAGATGCCCGAGAAGGTCGACAGCCCGAACAGCCACTCGCCGACCTCGCTGGAGTCGCGCAGCTGCGACTCGAGGAAGAGCTGCGCCTCCGGCTCGATCACCAGCTCCGCCTCGCCCCGCACCGCGACGGCGCCGTCGGTGTTGGCGTGGGTCGTCGTGCCGAGCGGCAGCGCCTCGCCGAGCTCCGCGGCGGCGAGCACGTCGACCAGCGGCTGCAGGAGCGGGTCGGGCTCGCTGCCGCGCAGGCTCTTCAGCAGCTCGCGGCCCTCGAGCTTCTGCTCCCCGAGGAAGTAGCCCTCGACCGCGTCGAGCAGCGTGCCGGGCAGGGCCGCGAACACCACCCCGGGGCGCAGGGCGCGGGAGACGATGCGCCCGCTCTCGTGGGCCTGCTCGACGAGCCGCGCGATGGCGGCCCGGGCGCCGTAGGCATCGGGGGGCAGCAGCTCGACGTACTGGCTGTAGACCGGCCCGCAGCGCTGCCCGAGCCGCTGCTCCAGCCACGCCCGCTCGGCGGGGTCGACGGCGTAGCGGCAGGCGATGGGCCGCAAGGTGGCGACCCGCAGCGTGCGGCTCTCGCCGACCGCGAGCCCGGGCTCGCAGCCGTAGGCGCTGAACAGCGGCCCGGGATCGCCGATCAGCCAGGTCAGCACGCCGTCCTGCTCGAGCTCGGCGATCACCCCGCCGGGGCCCGGCGCGGTGCGGGTGGCCGTCAGGGTGTAGAGCTCGTCCTCGAAGCGGGCCTCGAGGCGCAGGAAGTGTTCCGCTTCCTGCAGAGAATAGGCACGCACCGCCTCGGCCAGCGCCGAGGAGCGGGTCAGCGGCACCGCCTGGATGCGGTAGGCCCGGGCGCCACGCTCGCGGGCCCAGGTGAGGATCTCCCGCCGCAGCAGGCAGCGCTGCCGGCGCGCGAAGTAGTCCCCCGGCTGCAGGTTCTGGCGGCGGGCGCTGTCGAGCAGACCGCCCGCCAGCTCGGCCTCGACCGCCTCGAGGTCGGCGGCGAGCACCTCCTGGCTGGGAATGTAGAGGGTGGGAATCACCGGCCGGCGCCCGACAGGTGCGCCGTGAGGACCTTCGCCATGCGCTCGTGGTCGGCGCTGCCGGCCATCTCGCGCACCGAGTGCATCGACAGCATCGCGTTGCCGACGTCGACCGTGTCGACCCCGACCGCCCCGGCGCTGATCGGACCGATCGTCGAGCCGCAGCGCAGGTCGCTGCGGTTGACGAACTGCTGCACGGGCACCTCGAGCTCGGAGCACAGGCGCTGGAAGTAGGCGGAGGTGCGGTTGGTCGTCGCGTAGGACATGTTGACGTTGAGCTTGATCACCGGCCCCTGGTTGAGCTTCGGCATGTGCTGCTTGTCGTGCTTGTCGGCGAAGTTCGGATGGCCGGCGTGGGCCATGTCCGCCGACACGAGCAGCGAGCGCGCCTTGGCGAGCTCGTAGGCCGGCACGCCCTCCTGGCCGGTCGCGGCGAGGATGCGCTGCATCGTCGAGGCGAGCAGCGGCGACTGCGCCCCGCGCTGGCTGCGGCTGCCGACCTCCTCGTTGTCGAAGCAGACCAGCAGCTGGGTCTGCGCCCCGGGCTTCGCCGCGAGCAGCGCCAGGATGCCCGCGTGGCAGCTGGCGAGGTTGTCGAGGCGCGGGGCGAACACGAACTCGCCGCCTTCGCCACCGATCCGCGAAGGCTCGAGGGCGTAGAGCTGGGCGTCCCAGGCGAGCACCGCGGCCTTGTCGAGGCCGAGGGCCGCCGCCAGGACGTGCTGGAAGGAGCTGTCGTCCTTGGTCTCCAGCCCGAAAATGGCCGGCAGCTCGCGCTGCTGGTTCAGCACCAGGCCCTTCTCGTTGACGTCGCGGTTCAGATGGATCGCCAGGGTCGCGATCCGACACAGGGGCTGGTCGAGGCGGAACAGGCTGTGCTTCAGCTCGCCGTCCGGCCCGTAGTGGGTCGCCTGGCCCGCGATGCCGAGGTCGCGGTCGACCCAGGTCGCGACCTGCAGCCCCCCGTAGGGCATCACCCCGAGCCGCCGGTAGCCCTCGCCCTCGAGGTCGGGCAGCGGCTTGATGCGGAGGTTGGGGGAGTCGGTGTGGGCGCCGATCATGCGGAAGCCCGCGTGGACCGTGTCGCTGCCGACCACGAAGGCGACGAAGCTGCCCCCGTCGAAGCACACGAAGCGCTTGTCCCCCGGCTCGAACAGCCACGGCTCGTGGGGCTCGATGCTCTCGAAGCCCGCGCCCTCGAGCAGGCGGCGGGCTTCGGCGACGGCGTGGTAGGGAGTGGGGGAGGCGTCGATATAGGCGAGCAGCTTCTCGGCGGCGGTCATCGGTTCCTCACAGGCGCAGGGGAACCCGAACCGGTGCGCGGTGGGCTCCCGAAAGCGAGATCCCACCACACCGGGCGGCCCGCGTCAATGCTGTTCCTCGACCGCCCTCCCGTTCACCGGGGAAGTCGGTCCGGCGGGCTCAGAACAGCGGATAAAGGAACGGCGCCAGAGCGCTCTTCTCCGCGAAGATCGCCAGCAGACCGAGGACGACGAGGAGGATGGCGAGGGGCACGATCCAGTACACCTTCTCGGTCTTGATGAAGTGCACGAACTCACGCATCAGGCTGTGCTTGGCCATGTCGACTCTCCTCGGGACTGCGCGCGTCCCCTTACGTCGTTCCGAAAACGGGTTTGCTCTCGAGGGCTACGCTGCGCTTCATGCCGGCCTCGAAGTCGACCTTCGAGGGCTTCTCGGTCACGACACAGCGGCCGATGATCAGGGCGTCGATGCCGGTGCGGCAGAAGGTCGACCAGGCCTCCTGGGGCGTGCGCACGATCGGCTCGCCGCGGACGTTGAAGCTCGTGTTGACGACGACCGGCACGCCGGTCTTCTGGCCGAACTTCTCGATCAGCTTGTACCACATCGGCGAGCGCTCTTTGTGCACGGTCTGCACGCGCCCGCTGCCGTCCTCGTGGGTGACGGCCGGGATGACCACCCGCTTCTCTTCGAGCACCTGCGGCACGAGCAGCATGTAGGGCGCCTCCTGGCCCTCTTCGAGGTCGAAGTACTCGTGGGCGTGCTCGGCGAGCACGCTCGGGGCGAAGGGGCGGAAGGCCTCGCGGAACTTGATCTTGCTGTTGATCCGCGCCTTGGTCTCGAGGTCGCGCGGATCGGCGACGATGCTGCGGTTGCCGAGGGCGCGCGGACCGAACTCCATGCGGCGCTGGAACCAGCCGATCACCTTGCGGTCGGCGACCATCTCCGCGCCGGCGATCGCGGCGGCGTCGTCGTCGGCGACGACCTCGAAGCTCGCGCCGACATCCTTGAGGGCCTGCTCGATCTCCTCCTGGCTGAAGTCGGAGCCGAGGTAGGGGTCCATCGTCCAGGTGCGGGGCTGCTTGAGGACCGTGTTCGCGACGTACAGGGCCGCGCCGATCGCGCAGCCGTCGTCACCGGCCGCGGGCTGGATGAAGATGTTCTCGAAGCCGCTCTGCTTCAGCATCTTCCAGTTCGCGACCGAGTTGAGCCCGACGCCCCCGGCGATGACGAGGTTCTTCTTCTTCGTGCGCTCGTGGAGCCCCTTGGCGAGGCCGAGCAGCACCTCTTCGACGACCTTCTGGCCGGAGTGCGCGCAGTCTTCATAGAAGCTGTCGAGCTCGCCCTCGCGTTGCCGCGGCCCGCGTCCGAGCACCTCCTGCCAGCGCTTGCTGTACATGCGCTTGGTGCTGAAGTGGTGGGTGAAGAAGCTGAGGTCGAGGCGGAAGCTGCCATCCGGCTTCATGTCGAACATCTGCCGGAACTGCTCGACGTAGGTCGGCTTGCCGTAGGGCGCCAGGCCCATCACCTTCCACTCCGCGTCGTTGACCCGGAAGCCGAGGTAGCTGGTCAGGGCGCTGTAGAACAGGCCGATCGAGTGCGGGAACTTGATCATCTGCTCGAGCACGACGTCGGTGCCCTCGCCGTAGCCGAGGGCGGTCGTGCCCCACTCGCCGACGCCGTCGGTCGTCAGGATCGCCGCGTCCTCGAAGGGCGAGGGCAGGAAGGCGGCGGCGGCGTGCGACATGTGGTGGTCACAGAACAGGATGTCCTTCTCGGTGTCGAGGGCATCC
>JAUIEM010000531.1 GCA_030428695.1 bacterium | reverse complement strand
GCAAGCCTCGTGAGCGAGGTTTCGGGGCACGCTTCCAGGCCGCGGGCGCGCAGTGGAGGAGGGCGGCTGTGGTCGTCGGCAGCGTCAGCATCGACCTCTTCCTGCGCCAGGCCCGCTCGCTCAAGGACAAGCGCCGGGTGATCCTCAGTATCAAGGACCGGCTGCGGAAGCGCTTCAACGTCGCCGTGGCCGAGGTCGCCTATCAGGACGTCAAGCAGCGCGCGCAGCTCGGCTGCGTGACGGTCGGCAGCGAGCGCCGGCCGCTCGAGTCGGCCCTGAGCAAGGTCGTCGACTTCGTGCGATTCCAGGGGCGGGGAGCGGAGCTGCTCGACTACTCCATCGAGTTCCTGTAACCACGTCCCGGCCGTGCCGGGCGCGCCATGCGGGGACAAGGGCAGGGCGCCGGGCGGCGCCCGTGAGAAGGAACGAGAGGACGGGACATGGCTTCCCACAAGGTCGGACGGGTGACCGCGGCGATTCGCCGCCTCGCGTCCCACGCCATCCAGCACAAGATGAACGACCCGCGCCTCGGCCTGGTCTCGATCACCGACATCAAGCTGTCGCCAGATCTGTCCCTGGCCCGGATCGGCATCTCGGTCATCGGCAGCGATGCCGACCGCCGGACGACCTTCCGGGCGATCGAGAGCGGGACCGGCTTCATCCAGCGCCACGTCGCCTCCGGGCTGCGCACCAAGGTCGCCCCGCGGCTGCAGTTCTACCTCGATGAGGCGGTCGACAAGGCGCTGCGCATCCAGGCGCTGCTCGACCAGACCGCGCGCGAAGGCGGACGTCTGCAGGACGAGGACGAGGACGAGGACGAAGAGGACGAGGAGCTCTGAGCCGCAGACGCGTGCGAGAACGGTCAGGGGAGGGCGCGGTCGCGGACATGAACGTTGCGAGCAGGATCGAGGAGGCGCGGCCCGGCGTCTTCGCACCCACGCGGCGGGAGCCGGAGCGATGACCCCGGCCTGGCTGCACGCGGCGCGCACGGCGCGCCCCTACCCCTTCGTGCGTCTGCTCGACGCGATCGAGGCGCGGCGCGAGGCGGGGCTACCCGTCTACGACTTCGGTACCGGCGACCCCAAGGAGCCGACGCCCGAGGCGATCCGGCGCGCGCTGATCGCGTCGCTGGGCCCGGTCTGCCGGTACCCGTCGGTCAAGGGCCAGGAGGTGACACGGACGGCGATCGCGGCGTGGCTGCACAGGCGCTTCGGGGTCTCCGTCGATCCGGGGCGGGAGATCATCCCGAGCAGCGGCTCCAAGGAGGCGGTCTTCCACTCTGCGCTCGCCTTCGTGCCCCGCGAGGGGTCGCGTCGCCGGGTGCTGTATCCGACCCCGGGCTATCCGGTCTACGAGGCCGGGGCGCGCCTGGCCGGGGGGATCCCCGAGCCCTACCGGCTCGACGCGAAGGCTCGCTTCCTGCCCGATCCGGGGCGCATCCCGGCCGCCGTCCTCGACGAGACCGCGATGTTCTGGATCTGCAGTCCCCACAACCCGACCGGGGCGGTCATCCCGTCCAGCCAACTGGCCGAGCTGGTCGCGGCGGCCCGGGAGCACGGCTTCCTGCTCGCCTCCGACGAGTGCTACGCCGACGTCTACTTCACCGATCCGCCCGCGTCGGCCCTCGAGCACGGCACGGAGGCGGTGCTCGCCTTCCACTCCCTGAGCAAGCGGTCGGGCATGACCGGCTACCGCAGCGGCTTCGTCGCCGGCGACCGGCGCGCGATCGCCGCCTACCTCGCCCTGCGCCCGAACTTCGGCGTCGCGAGCAGCGACTTCGTGCAGGCGGCCGCGGTCGCAGCCTGGGGGGATGACGCCCACGCGGCCGAGCGGCGCGCGCTGTTCGCGACGAAGCGCGCCCTGTTCGAGGCCTTCTTCGCCGAGCTCGGCCTCGAGCTGTGCGCGTCGGACGCGACCTTCTACCTGTGGGTGCGGGTCCCGGAGGGCTACGACGAGGAGTCCTACGCGGCGCGCCTCCTCGGCGCCGGCATCGTCGTCAGCCCCGGCAGCGTCTTCGGGGCCGGGGGCGAGGGCTTCTTCCGCCTCGCGCTGGTCCCCGAGCTCGACGAGTGCCGCGCGGCGATCGAAGCCTGGCGCGGACTGTTTCCCCCCACGCAGCAAAGGAGCGAGCCATGAGTGAGAATCACAGGGACGCGATCGAGGCAGCGTTCGCCGCCGGCAGCCCTGCGGGTGCCGAGGACGCGATCGAGGCGGTGATCGCCGAGCTGGACGCGGGCCGCGTGCGGGTCGCCGAGCCGGGCGACGACGGCTGGGTCGTGCACGCCTGGGTCAAGCAGGCGATCCTGTTGTACTTCCGCCTGCGGAAGATGGAGACGACGACCGTCGGGCCCTACGAGTACCACGACAAGATCCCGCTCAAGACCGGGTTGGCCGAGGCCGGCGTGCGCCTGGTGCCGCCCGGGGCGATCCGCTACGGCGCCTGGGTGGCGCCCGGGACGGTGGTGATGCCCGGCTACGTCAACATCGGCGCGCGGGTCGGCACCGGGACGATGGTCGACACCTGGGCGACCGTCGGCTCCTGCGCCCAGATCGGCGAGCACGTGCACCTGTCCGGCGGGGTCGGCATCGGCGGCGTGCTCGAGCCGGTCGGCAGCCGGCCGGTGATCATCGAGGACGGCTGCTTCATCGGCTCGCGCTGCATCGTCGTCGAGGGCGTGCACGTCGAGGCCCGCGCGGTGCTCGGGGCCGGCGTCGTGCTGTCCGCCTCGACCCCGATCATCGATGTGACCGGCCCTGAGCCGGTGACGTACAAGGGGCGGGTCCCGGCCGGGTCGGTGGTCGTGCCCGGCACCCGCCCGAAAGACTTCCCCGCCGGCCGCTACGATCTTCCCTGCGCCCTGATCATCGGCCAGCGCAAGGCGAGCACCGACGAGAAGACCGCCCTCAACGCCATGCTTCGTGAGGTGGGAATTGCGACCTGAAGCCGTCCCGGCGTCCCTGGCCGACAGCCTGCTCGCCCTCGTCCAGATCCCGAGCGTGATCGGCGACGAAGGCGCGATCGCCAGCTACGTCGCCGAGCTCGGCACCCGCGCGGGCCTGCGGGTCGACCGGCTGGGCAACGCGGTCGTGCTCGAGCCGCCGGAGACGGCGGAGCTTCCCCGCATCGGCCTGTTCGGCCACCTCGACACCGTGCCCGGCCCGGACGATCTCGGCCGGCCGCGCATCGAGGGAGACCGCCTGATCGGCCTCGGCGCCTCGGATATGAAGGCGGGCCTGGCGGTGATGCTCGAGCGGCTGCGCGAGCGCGATGGCTACGTCCGCCACCCGGTGTGCGTGTTCTACGACAAGGAAGAGGGACCGTACGCGGAGAACGGTCTCGGGCCCTTGCTCGAGGCCCGTCCCGACCTCTCGAGCCTCGACTTCGCGGTCGTGCTCGAGCCGACCGACAACCAGATCCACGTCGGGGCGGTCGGCACCCTGCACGCCGAGGTGACCTTTCGCGGCAAGCGCGCCCACAGCGCGCGGCCCTGGCACGGGGAGAACGCGGTCCACAAGGCCGGCGCCCTGTTGACCCGGCTGCACGCCCTCGCGCCCCGGGAGGTCGAGGTCGACGGCCTGGTCTTCCGCGAGGTGCTGCACGCGACCATCGCCGAGGGGGGGATTGCGCGCAACGTGCTCCCCGACCGCTTCACGCTGCTGTTGAACTACCGCTTCGCGCCCGGGAAGTCCCTCGAGCAGGCGCAGGAAGACGTGCGCGTGGTGGTCGCGGGCGAGGCCGAGGTGCGCTTCACCGACCTCTCGCCGGCCGGCAAGGTCTGCGCGGGGCATCCGGAGCTCCAGCGGCTGGCGGGGCTCGGCGGTACCGAGCTGTTGCCCAAGCAGGCCTGGACCGATGTCGCGCGGCTCGGCGCGCTCGGCATCGACGCGGTCAACTACGGCCCGGGGCGCACAGACCAGGCGCACCAGCAGGGCGAGTGGGTGTCCCTCTCCGAGACCGCCCGCTGCGACGCGGTGCTGCGCCGTTTCCTGCGCGGAGAGAGCGCGTGAGCCCTCGGCTGATCGGCATGGTGCACCTCCTGCCGCTGCCCGGCGCGCCGCGCTTCGCCGGGGACCTCGACGCGGTCGTCGCGCGGGCCGTCGAGGACGCCGCGACCCTCGAGGAGGGCGGCTTCGACGCGCTACTGCTCGAGAACTTCGGCGACGTGCCCTTCTACCCCGAGCGCGTGCCGCCCTGGACGGTCGCCGCCCTGACCCGCTGCGCGGTCGCCCTGCGTGCCCGGAGCTCCCTGCCGATCGGCGTCAACGTGCTGCGCAACGACGCCCGCGCGGCCCTCGCGATCGCTTGCGCGGCGGGGCTCGACTTCATCCGCGTCAACGTGCACGGCCACGCGGCAGTCACCGACCAGGGCCTGCTCGAGGGACGCGCCCACGAGACCGTGCGGCTGCGGGCCCAGCTCGCGCCGACCGTCGAGATCGCCGCAGACGTCCGGGTCAAGCACGCCCGGCCCCTCGCTCCGGGCAGCCTGACGGCGGAAGCCCGGGATCTGACCCTGCGCGGTCTCGCGGACGTCGTGATCGTCAGCGGCGAGGAGACCGGCCAGCCGCCGCGCCGCGAGGCCCTCGACGAGGTGCGCGCCGCGGTGGAGGTGCCGGTCTGGATCGGCAGCGGCCTGCGGCCGGACAACCTCGCCGCGCTCCTGCCCGCCTGCTCCGGAGCGATCGTCGGCAGCTGTCTGCACCGGGCGGGCGATCTGGCCGCGCCGATCGACGCCGGGCGGGTGCGGGCCCTGCTCGAGGCGGCGGGGCGGGCCGGCTGAGGCTGCGCCGGCGAGCTTCAGGCTGGCGGTCGGCGGTGCCGAGGGCCCGGACGAAGCCGCCGGATGCGAGGGCGTCCCCGCAGAACGGAGGCGCAGCAGGGGACTTCACCGCAGAGGCGGAACAGGCGACTTCAACGCAGAGGCGCAGAGGAGCAGAGGCGCAGAGCGGGCCTCGCCGATGGGCGATCGCATCGGGGCGTCGAGTCACCGAGCCGCAGGCGCGGCGCCTCGTCGAACACCGGCCTGGAACCCGACGAGAAGGCAACCCGGATCACGGTCACGGCCACGGCGACGGTCACGTCGCGACGGTCCACGGCCACGGCCCACGTTCCGAGGGCAGATGTGGGCTGCGCCGCGGCGGAAGTCGATGGGAAACCCGGGCTGTTCCCACGCAACGGCGCAAGCGCCGTCGCGCGGCGCCCGGCTTTCCCGCTCCAACCGGCACCGGGCTGGCGCCCGGACCGGTTTGCGTGGTGACTTCCTCCGC
>JAUIEM010000530.1 GCA_030428695.1 bacterium | reverse complement strand
CCCTCCACCGCCTCTTGCGCGGTGTCGCAGACCCGGTCGCACAGACCGATGCGCCGCGCGGTGTCGCGGGTGGCCTCGGACCGAGCATAGCCGGTCACCTCGCCCGCCAGCCCGGGGTCGCTGCCGGGCCAGAGCACGGCGACGACGGAGAGCTGGCCCACCTCCACGCCCACGTTCAGATCAGGCTCGAGAACCAGCGGAAAGCCCAGCCGTGCATAGGCCGACCAACGCGCGTCGAAGTGGTGGTAGAGCAGGTAGCTCGGCGTCAGCACCTCCTGCGGGATCCCCTCGAGGGCGAAGGCGAGATCCTCTGGTGGGAGAAGCGCTCCAACGGCGACTTCGCCCAGAAGAGCAAGGGGCCGAAGTACAGCGCCAACCTGCGCATCAAGCCGGGCGAGGACCACAAGCTGGTCTACGTCTCGGTGAAGCTCCCCGACGGCACCGAGGGCGGCAAGATCCCGGTGCGGATTCCGGTCGTCCAGGCCGAATAGCTTCCCCACGGGCGGGCGGGAGCCTATCCTGGGGCGCGCACACGAACCAGGAGACGCTCCCTTGTTCCGACTCGACTCCCTCGCCTCCGGCGCGACCCTGCTCGCCCTGTGGCGCAGATTGAGCCCGCTGCCCGGCGGCAAGCTGATCGTCAGCCGCCTGATCGGGCAGCTCGCCCCCTACACCGGCACCATCGGCGCCCGGATCGAACACCTCGAGCCGGGCTCTGCGCGCGTGTCGATGCGCGACCGCCGGGCCGTACGCAACCACCTCGACAGCGTCCACGCGGTCGCCCTGGTCAACCTCGCCGAGGAGGCGACCGGCCTGGCGTTGATGGCGGGCCTGCCGGCGACCGGCCGCGGGATCCTCAAGGGCATCTCGATCGAGTACCTCAAGAAGGCACGCGGCACGCTGACCGCCGAGTGCACCTGCGGGGTGCCCGCGACCAGCGAGCGCCAGGACATCGAAATCGAAGGCCTGATCAGGAACGCGGACGGCGAGGTCGTCGCGCGGGCCCGGGCCCACTGGCTGGTCGGCCCGAAGAAGGGCGCCCGCGAGGCGGTCGGCGCCTCGGCCTGACGCCGCCCGCGCTCCGCCTCCTCTGTGAGGGCCGCCTCACGTCGGCTCCGACGCAGCGCGGCTTGATCCCGGCCCGCCCTGGATGCATGATGTATGTGAGCAGGGGAGAGAACTGGAGGCATGGAGAACCCTTGGCTTCAGGCCGATTGTTGTTGACTACGACCGAGGCGGCGAAGCTCCTCGGCGTCGGCACGTCGAGTGTGAAGCGCTGGGCAGACGAGGGGCGGCTGCCCGTGGTTCGCACCCCCGGCGGACATCGACGCTTCCGGCCCGAGGACGTCGCCGCTCTCGTCGGGGCTGAGGCAGGCGACGAGCCGCAGCGCCTGGTCGAGACGCTGCCGGCGCTGACGCGTGAAGAGATCGACGAGCTCCCCGTCGGCGTGATCCGGCTCGACGACGAAGGCACGGTCGAGCTCTACAGCGCGCGGGAAGCGGCGTTCTCCGGCCTCGCCGTCGACGAGGTCGAAGGGCGCAACTTCTTCCTCGAGATCGCCCCCTGCACGAACAACGGCATCTTCCTCGGCCGCTTCCGCCGCGGTATCGCGACGGACCACCTCGACCTCACGATCGACTACACCT
Organism: bacterium; assembly: GCA_030428695.1. The sequence continues at coordinate 3,628 of JAUIEM010000530.1, read as the reverse complement.
TCACCTACCGCATGCGGCCGACACCCGTCCGCGTGCACCTCTACCGCGATCGCGCGAGCGCGACCAACTGGGTCGTCGTCGACTTCCGCGACAGCGTGTTGATCCGCCGTGGACTCTGAGGCGGCGGGCGTACCGCGGGGCGTGATCGACGGCACGATCAGTGCCCAGCTCGCCGCGCTCTATCGCGACCGCGCGCTGCTGCTCGAGGCGCTCGGCTGTGCGGATGCAGCGACCCTCGTCGCCCTGGTACGCAGCCTCGAAGAGCAGCTCTGCGACCTGTACGCGCGCCTCGACCAAGGGGAGCCCCGGCCTCGCGACGGCACGCCGGAAGGCGGGAGGACGCGCGGCGTCGCGGACGCCGAAAAACCTTGACAAAACATAAACATCACGCCAACATGGGGAGCGTCGGGGGAACGTGCCGCGGGCCGCGTCGAGAGTCCGCAACGCCCGGCACATCGTCGGACCTCCTTCGACGGGCCGGGCATCGGAGGAATGCCATGCCGTGCCGCCGTCATCCATCCCAGACCGCCGTCAGCTCGTGCTCGGTCTGCCACGAGCGTTTCTGCTCCGACTGCCTGATCGTCGGCCGCCAGGTCCGCTGCCTGCAGTGCGCCCAGGCCCTGCTCGACCGGGCCGACGGCCGACCCGCCCCCGAGCCCGCCGGAGCGACAGGGGGGCCTCGCGCAGACCAGAAGCGCGGCGGGGTCGGGCCGATCTTCGTGCTGTTCGGCGCGGTCATCGCGCTCGGCCTCGCCGCGCCGATGGCCCCCCACCTGCTCGGTCTGCACGAGGCTTCACCGCAGCGGGCCCTGTCCGGCTTCCTGGTCGCGCTGGCCGAGGCGGACTACGCGCGGGCGGAGAGCCACGTCCACCGGGCCGCCGTCTCGGACCTCGACCTGGCCGAGGCCCGCGCGCGGTTGCGGCTCGACGGCTCCGAGCCCGTGCGCGTCCACATCTCCGCCCTGCGGCTGTCCCGCGCCGAGGCGACCCCGGTCGCTGTCGCCACCGTGCGGATCCGCAGCGCGAAGGGGCAGGAACACCACAGCATCCGTCTGCGCCAGGCAGGGGAGAGCTGGAAGGTCGTCGCGCTCGACAGCGAGCCGCTGCCGGCGGCGTCGTCCTGCCCGTCCCGCGAAAGGCGCTGCCCCGAGCGCGGGAAGGCCGAGGCCTGGGGTTGGTTCTGAGCCCTGGGACCACGCTCGCTGAGGAGACGCCGCGGGTCCGCCGCGGCGTCGTGCATCCATGCTCGAGCGATCAGTCCGAAGACGGGTCTGGCAACACCGCGCTCTCGGGCCAGGTCCGCGGCAACGAGAAGCCGGGTGGAGTCCCGGACGCGGCGGGGACGCGCTCGGCGCCGCGTTCGACCTTGAGCACGATCCCCGAGCGCGGGGCGCGGTGCAGGCGGAAGGTCCGCGTCGGGAAGGGCAGGTCGTCGGAGGCCGCGGTCTCCGGCAAGGGCTCGAGCCCGAACAGGCGCCGGTCGGGGGTGCCGAGGAAGATCCGCGTCGGACCGCACTCGACGACGAAGACCGGTCCGAGCGTCGGCTCGACGGGCAGGCTCCAGGCGCGCTCGACCGTCACGTCGAGCACCTCGGCCTCGCCCGCCGCCAGATCCTGTCCGATCGTCGCGCGGTCGCGCGCGAGCCTGCGCCTGACCACGCCGTAGAGCCAGCCGGGGAAGATGGCGCCGAGGCCGATGCCGAGGCCCGGCAGCAGCCGCTGGTAGAGGAAGCCCTCGAGAGCGTAGAGCTCGGCGGGCAGGAAGCCGAGCACCGCGCCGAGCAGGACGGACCCCGCGCCGGCGATCATGACCGCGATGAGCTGCAGCGGAGAGCCGATACGGGAGCGCAGGAGCGCGGCCTCCGCGTCGGTGAGCGGGCGGCGGGAACGCGTCGGCGCGCGTTCTGCCGCAGGCGACGTGGTCATCGGGATCCTCCATGTCCGAAGTCCACCGCGGCCTCCGACGGAGGTCCGCGGCGGACAGTGTCAGCAAGACAAGAAGTCGGGGTCCGTCGAGCACGCGAGCGTGCGCAGGACTTCGCGGCGAGGGCCCGCGAGAAGTCTACGCCGAGCGCGCCAGGGCCCCGACGCTGCGGGGCGGACCCCGACGGTCGAGACGGGCCCACAGGATCACGCCGCGGCGGGCGTAGTAGTCCGCCCGGTAACCCCGGCCGACCTCCTGCAGCGCCCAGCAGTTGGTGGAGAGCTCGCGCCAGGTGACGGAGTCGGGAGCGCCGAGGCGGCGGCGGATGCGTTTTTTCTGGGTGTCGCTCAAGGTCATGGTGCGTCCTCCTCGCTCCCCCTCAGGGTACCACAATCGCAGCACATAACCTAGACAAAGACCCAAACACAAACACAACAACCTCGAGAGCGTACGCGATCCTCGCACGCAAAGCACTCCTGCCAGCCTCTTGCATCACGGCCGAAAGCCTCTACCATAGGGGGCCTACGGAACGAGAAGCGATCCCCCGCCGCTAGCAGACGAGGTCGGCGTGCTCTTCTGGGTCAACAACAACGTCTTTCCCGATCCGATCCCCGACTTCATCCAGGAAGCCATCGGCGACTTCTTCGGCCTCAAGTATCGGCATCTGCAGAAGCTTCTCGCCCAGCACGAGGTCGAGTTCGTCGAGTTCCGCAAGCTCCGCCAGTTCGAGTGGGCGATCTACCACGAAGGGCACGGGGAGGGCGGCTGCGTCGTCTACGACACCAGCGTCGACACCCACCAGGTGCAGAAGTACGTCCTGCAGCGCTGCGAGTTCGAGCTGCGCCCCGACGAGGTCCGCCTGTACGTGCTCTTCCACTGCCTCGGCAACTCCCTCTCTGTCCTGCGCAAGCTCGGCCTGGTCAAGCCCGGACCGGACGAGCACGACGCGCTCCGTAAGTTCCGCCAGCAACAGATCGAGGCCGCCGCGCGCTACGCCGTCGAGAACATCAACATCATCCGGGAGTACCGCGACTCGCTTGCCGCACCGACCTGAGCCGGGAGTCCGGGCCTTTCCGAGCCAACCCTTCCCAGCCAACCGCCGTCCCACGCCGACCGGGCGTCCAGGGGGTGACCGTGTCTGAAACCGATTTCTGGGCCCGCCTGCCCGACCTGACCCTGACCCTCGAGGACGGCCACGAGTTCCCCGGCCACGCCTTCGGCGCCCGGCGCTCGGTGACCGGCGAGGTCGTCTTCAACACCGGCATGGTCGGCTACCCCGAGTCGCTGTCCGACCCGTCGTACCGCGGGCAGATCCTGGTGCTGACCTACCCGCTGGTCGGCAACTACGGCATCGCGGACGAAGAGCGCGACGGCTGGGGGCTGCCGATCAACCGCGAGTCCGACAAGATCCACATCCGCGGCCTGGTCGTCTCCGAGCACTGCGAGGAGCCGCACCACTACAGCAAGGCCAAGAGCCTCGACGCCTGGCTCAAGGAGCACGACGTGCCCGGCCTGTTCGGCGTCGACACCCGGGCGCTGACCAAACTGCTGCGCGAGCAGGGCGCCGCCAAGGGCAAGCTGCGGCTGGGGGAAGAGGACGGGCTGGCCTTCGAGGACCCGAACCAGAGCCACCTGGTCGCCGAGGTCTCGATCCCGGAGATCAAGCGCTACGGGAAGGGGAAGCTGCGCATCGTGCTCGTCGAC
>JAUIEM010000529.1 GCA_030428695.1 bacterium | reverse complement strand
TGTTCTGGGAGGCCCGGAGCGGCAAGGTCGCGCTGCCGACCGACGGCGCGGACAAGCCCCCGGGCTCGCGCCTGCGCGCAGCGGGCCTGGCGGTCGCCGGGCTGACGGTGATGGTCGGCGGCTCCCATCTCCTGCTCCGGGGTGCGCTCGACCTCGCCCGGCTCGCCGGGGTCGGCGAGCAGATGATCGGCCTGACGCTGGTCGCGGGCGGCACCAGCCTGCCCGAGCTGTTCGCTTCGGTGATCGCGGCCTGGCGGGGTGAGCGCGACATCGCGGTCGGCAACGTCGTCGGCTCGAACATCTTCAACCTGTTCGCGGTGCTCGGCGTCTCCGGAAGCATCGCCGGCGCCGTCGACGTCAGCGCCTTCCTCGCCGTCGACCTGCCGCTGATGTGTGCCGTCGCGGTGTGCTGCTTCCCGGTCTTCTACACCGGCGCCGCCGTCTCCCGCGCGGAGGGCGCGCTGTTCCTCGCCTCCTGGGCCGGCTACGTGGCCTGGATGGCGTGCGTCGCGCTCGCGCCTTCCGCCGCGCCGACCGTCGGCGTGGTCGCTTGCGCCGTCGGGGGCGTGGCGGTGCTGGGGCTGGTGGTGTTGACGGTGCTGGAGTGGCGACGGCGCAGAGTCCCGGGCTAGCCGCCCCTCAGGGCAGCGTCAGCACGCTCTCGTACAGCTGGCTCTCGAGCAGCTGGCCGGCAAGCCACGGCACGTCCGGGCCGTCGAGGGGCGAGGAGTAGTTGACGACCCAGAAGCGCCCGTCCCCGAGGGGCAGCACCCCCGCGAAGGCAGTATCCCCCTTCGAAGGGAAGTCGAGCAGCGGAACCGCCCGCAGGCTGTCGGCGTCGATGCGGTACAGCGCCGTGCGTTTGCGGGTCAGCGAGTAGCGGGCCAGGGACCAGCCCCGGCGCAGGCTCGCCGGCCAGCTCTCCGACCCGCGCTGGAAGGCGCCGGCGACGTTGCGCCGGGCGATCAGGTAGAAGTCCTGGCCGGATGGGAACATCACCGCGCTGTCGAGCTTGTAGGGGCTGAAGCGCGTCTCCCAGCGGGTGAGATCCTCGGCCGGGGCGCGGCACACCAGGCTGCCCTGGACCTCGAGGCGCACGGTCGCGAGCAGGTTGCCGTCGGCGTCGAAGCAGAGCTCCCCCTCCTCGGCGCCGGTGGCGGTGATCTGGGGGGCCGCCGAGATCGCTTCCCAGGCACGCCCGTCCGTCGAGCGCAGCAGGCGCACATCGCCGGGACGGTCCGCCACGGTGTACAGCCCGGCACCGTCGTAGACCGACATGTAGGCGGTGTCCCCCCGGTTCCGCACCCGCCAGACGACGTAGCCGGGCTCGTGGATGTCCCAGGGCGCGCTGAACCGTCCATCGGCTTCGAGCACGCAACCCTGGATCGCCTGGGGCTCGAAGGCGAACACATCGGTGCCCGCCCGGAAGTAGTAGAAGAACAGGCGCCCGTCGATCACCGCGAAGCGCGGCTCGCGGACGTCACAGCCGAGGGCGACGGTGTGCTCGAGGCGCCAGTCCACGCGGTCCGCCGAGCTGAGCACCAGCAGGCGCGCGTCCTCGGCCGCGAAGTGGACGGAGGCGGTGCGGAAGGCGAGCCAGGTGCGTCCTTCGAAGCCTATCACGTCGCAGTTGTTGTTCGAGGCCCCGAGGCTGTAGGGCATCGTCGGGCCGGGGGCGAGCTGTCGCCAGGGCGTCCAGGCGATGCCGGAGTCGCCTCCCGGGGGGAAGCGTGGGGGCTCCGCGGTCGTGGCGAGATGGAGGAGGAAGATGCCGAGCAGGGCGCAGGGGGCGAGGCAGCAGCCGAGACGCCGGCGCCAGCGGCGTTTCCTCGGAACCGCCTCAGCCATCGCTGACGTCCGGCAGGCCGAGCCGGCGGGCGAGGATGCCGACGCCGACCATAACCTGCGCGGGAGGGCAAGCCGTGAAGCACACCCGAATCGCCTGGGGGAACGGCCCGAAGCTGGTCCCCGGCGCGACGAGCAGGCCTTCGGCGGCGCAGTCCTCGAGCAGCCCGGGCAGGCCCCGGCCGTCGAGGGCAGGGCCCGCATCGAGGAACAGGAAGGTGCCGCCTTCGGGAGCCTCGACGCACAGCCGCCGGGCCGCCCGCGCGCCGACCTCGGCGTAGCTCGCGGCGGCGGCCGCGGCCCACACGTCGCCGGGCCCCTCCAGGGCGCGCAGCGCCGCCACCTGGGAGGCCGTCGGGGTGCTGTAGAAGGTGTGGGTGGAGACCTTCTTGAGCTGCTCGACCGCTTCCTCCGGACCGACGATGTAGCCGCAGCGGTTGCCCGCCATGCCGTAGGCCTTCGAGAAGCTGTGGGCGCTGAAGGTGCGCTCCGGGGCCAGGGGCCGCAGGGGAAGATGCGGCGCGGTGTAGGCGTACGACTCGTAGACCTCGTCGGAGATCAGCCACACGTCCCGCCGCCGCGCCCAGCCGGCCAGGGCCTCGAGCCAGTCGCCGGGGAGCACTCGTCCGCTCGGATTGTTCGGCGAGTTGACGTACAGCGCCGCGCAGCCCGGCGTCCAGGCCGCGTCGAGCCGGGCGAGCAGCTCTCCGGCCCCGCCGATTCCGTCCCCGGGCCCGAACACCGGCACGGCGACCGGCTCCCCGGAGAAGGCCCGCACGATCCCGGCGATCAGGGGCCAGTAGGGCGCGAGCAGGAGGACCTTCTCGCCCGGCCGGAGCAGCGCCCCGATCACGGCGCCCAGGCCGCCGGTCGCGCCCGCCGCGACCAGGATGTGGCGGGGCGTCGTCGGCACGCCGCTGCAGCTCACCCGGGCCGCGATCGCCTCGAGCAGGTCCGCCCGTCCCCGGGGGTGGGCGTAGCGGTGCAGCCCGGGCAGCTCGTCGGTCTTGAGGTCCTGCATGTGGCAGCCGGCGGGGGGCTCCATCCAGGTGTCGCCGACGTGCAGGGGATAGGTCGGACCGTTGTGGGCGGCGAGCTTGTCGGCCAGGGCGGAGTAGACGGAACCCTGCAGGGCGGCGATGTGCGGCGCGAAGGAAGGGTAGGGGGGCATGGCGTTCCTCGGGGGTGCGGAGATCTCAATCGGCGAGGATGGTCTCGGCGAGCGTGCGGACGCTCGCGTCCGGGTCGCGGAGCGCGGCCGCGGCGGCGCGGCGGGCGAGGCGCTCGTCGTCGGTGTTGAAGACGACCAGCGCGCGGTAGCGAACCCCCGGATCGGGATCCGTGAGGACATCGACCAGCCAGCCGTCCAGCGGCGCGCCGGAGTTGCGGGCGAGATCGAAGAGCTCCTCGCGGCGCAGCGCGTCCGGCTCGATGCGGAGCTGCTCGAGGAACCCGGCCCCGAGGGTCGCCACTCCGGCGCGTGCGATCCTGGACCGCGCCTCGTCGACGACCCGCCGGCTGGGATCCGCGCACGCCGCGCGCAGGAACGCGGTCCCGGCGGGGCTGTCGAAGGCGTCGTCGATGACCTCGACCCGTCGCTCGTCCGGGCTGTGCGCGACGAAGCCGGCGTAGTGCTCCGCGAGCCACCGCAGGGCTTCCTCCTCCCCGTAGCCCGCGCGGCGGGCGAAGCTGGCGAAGGCGGCGCGCCGCACGGCGCGGCTGGAGTCCTCGGCGAGTCCAGCGAGCGCGGGAACCACCACCGGGCCGTCGGAGGACACGTCCCCGAGCCAGGCGGCGACCGCGGCGCGGACGTGGAAGCTCGGATTCGCTGCCAGTCCGGGCATCCGGGGGAGGAGCGCGGCGAGGGCTTGCGGATGGAAGGAGTCGAGCGCGACCAGGGCGTCGTCCCGCACCAGCTGGCTGGGGTCCGCCAGGCTGTCGAGCAGGGCGATGACCGCCACGCTGTCATCCAGAGCGCAGGCCCCGAGGCTGCAGGCCGCGGCCGCGCGCACCTGCACGGCGGGATCGCCCAGCGCCCGGCGCAGGGCAGCGCCGACGCCGGGATGGGCGGGGAACTGCGCGAGCTGGGTCGCGGCGCTGATCCGGTTCGCGCTGTGGGTCGCCCGGAGCACCGCGAGCAGGTTCTCCGGGTCGTAGTCCCCGTCGGCGCCGGCCAGGGCGACAAGCTCCCGGGCGTTGCGCGCCTCGCAGCGGGTGCGGACCGCATCCGGCACGCCGCCGACGTAGCTGTCGAGCAGGTACAGCGCGTACTCCCGCACGCCGAGATCCTCATCCGCCAGACAGCGCAGCAGCGCCTGCCGCGCCGGCTGCAGATCGGACGCGCCCTCGAGCTGGTAGAGCGCAGCCTGGCGGATGCTCGGGTCGGGGTCGGCGAGGGCGGCGAGGGCGGGCTCCAGCTCCGGGAGCTCCTCGTTCCAGTTCTGCTGGACGGCCAGCCAGCGCACCCAGGGGTCCGGGTGCTCGGCGACCGCCGGGTAGCGGAAGGCGTCGTCGTAGAGCAGCGCGGCCGCTTCCGCCGCGACCACGGGCTCGCTGTCGTGGACGGCCTGGAACAGGGCCGCCTGCACCCGCGGCAGCTCGATCCGGAACCAGGAGTCGAGATACCCGAGCGCGGCATGGCGCCGGTCGGGCTCCGCTGCCGCGAGCTCCGCGAGCACGAGGTCGAGGACGATGGCCCGGTCCGACGCCGCCTCGACCAGGAAGTCCAGCCCGGGGTGCAGAAAGGCCGGGTCGTCCTCGAAGCGAGCGAGCGCCGCGCGGAGCACCGCCATCCCCGCCCGCTCTTCCTCCAGAAGGCGCTGCCGTGCCTCCTCGCGCACCTCGGCGTCGACGTCGGTCTGCGCCCCGACGAGACGCGCGATCGCGGCGCGCGGCTGCGGCAGCCGGTGGCTCTGCTCGATCGCCGCCACCCGCAGGTCGGGCTCCGGGTCGTCGAGCAGGCGCAGGCAGACACGACCGTGGACAGCGCGGAACGGGCTGTCCCGCAACGCTTCGAACGCCGCCTCCCGGACCTGCGCGCTGGGGTCGCCGGCGGCCGCCTCCCAGGCCGCGGCGCAGGCCGGCGTCGACCACTCGCCCAGCGCCACGCAGGCGGCCCCGCGCACCGCGGCGCTGGGATCCGCCGCCAGGACGTCGAGCAGCGCGGCGGGTGGCTCTCCGTCGCCGTCCGCCAGCCGGCCGATCACCCGCGCCGCCGCCCTGCGCACCTCGAAGGAGCTGTCCGCGAGCGCGACGAGCAGTGGCGCCCGCGCGTCCGCCCAGGGGAGCTCCTGCAGCAGCCGCACCGAGCGATCCCGCGTCCAGGGATCGGGGTCGCGCAGCCCCTCGGCGATGAAGGGGTCGAGCGGCTCCTGGGCGCCGACCAGCGCGGCGCACAGGAAGAGGAGCGTCGCGGCCCTCATCGCTGCCGCGGCTC
>JAUIEM010000040.1 GCA_030428695.1 bacterium | reverse complement strand
GATCGATCGTCGAGTCCTGTCCCGGGCTCACTCCTCGGACCACGAAGGCGGTAGCGCCCGTGGCCTCGATCTCGAGCCCGGAGAGCCCCTCGTCCGCGGCCGCGTCGATCAGACTGCGGATCGCCTTGTCGCGGTCTCGCGGATCACGGCGGAAGAAGACGAGCACGACCAGCCCGGTGTTCTTCTCGCCGAAGGTGCACTGCTCCGGGGTCGAGGGGTAGACCATCGGCACCGGCCCGTCCTCGGGCACCAGGCGGTGCTCGTGGGTGTCGCCGATCGCGAGGTAGTCGAGGCCCCGCCGCACCGGCGCGTCGCGGGCGATCGGGAAGTTGGTCTGGTAGCCCTCGATGTCGAAGGTCTGGCCGTGCACCATGCCGATGCGGATGCGCTCGTCCCCCGCTTTGCGGTCGGGCAAGCGCAGGGCGAGGTCGGACTCGCCCGCCTGGCTGCGGCAGGGCACCGCATACAGCACAGCGTCCTCGGAGAGCTCGACCTCGAAGTCGTCGCGGTCGACGACGTGCACCCAGCGGGGCAGATCGCGGCGGAAGGCCGAGCGCGGCCCGAACACGGACTGCTCGGTCAGGGGGTCGTGGTTGCCGGGCAGGAGGAAGATCGGCCGGGTCGGCTCGGTGCGCTGGAGGATGTCGCGCAGCCCCTGCCACCAGATCTTGTCCGGCCGCGGCTCGTCGAACAGGTCGCCGGCGCACAGCACCGCGTCGACGCGGTTGGCCTCGGCCACCCCGAGCAGGATGCGCTCGACCACCGTCAGCCGGGCGCGCATCAGCTTCTTGCGGTCCGCCTCGGCGAACGAGGCGAAGGGCCGGCCGAGATGCCAGTCCGCGGTGTGCAGGATCTTCAGTGCCACATCGTCCCCCGTCATGCCAGCTGGAACGCGGCGTCGACCAGCGTTTCCACGGTCGGCGCCCGGTAGCGCCGCTCGCGCACCCGCTCGATCTGGCGCAGATAGGCCGGATCGGCCCGCGTGTCGAGCCGCTCGATGCGCTCGTCCAGGGCCGTCAGCCGGGCCTCGAGCTTGGCCATGCGGCGCTCGACCCGGGTGCGCGCCTCGGCGCCGATCGCCTGTTCGAACTTCGCGACCGCCTCGGCGTGCTTGTCGGCGAGCTCGAGCCGCTGGCGCCGCAGCAGGAGCAGCCGGTCTTCGAGCCCGGTCTCGACCCGCGCGAGAGCCTGCGAGAAGCGCAGATGCTCGCGGTCGGCGACCGCATCCTGGGCGCGGAACAACAGCTCCTCGACCGCGTCGTCGAGGTCTTCCTCGTCCAGGTCGGACGCCGGCAGCGCCTCGACATCCTCGAGACTGCCGCCGAGCACCGTCTCGCCGAGCTCGACCCCACCCGCGCCGTCGCCGTCGAGCACCGCGATCGGCAGCACGTGCTCGACGGTCTCGAAGCCGCGGTGGCGGATGCGGACCAGGCGCAGCTGTCCGGAGCGCCCGCGCAGCGCCTCGTCGTCGGTCGCGATGCGCAGCTTGAACGGCCGCGCGGTCGCCTCGCGGGCCTCGGCGACCGCCGCCTCGATCAGCGGATGGCCGAGATGCAGGGGCTGCCCCTCGCGGCCCCGGGCGTCGCCGACCAGCACCTCGAGGCCCTCGCGGCAGGCTTCGGGCAGCCGGGGGTGCGCGGCGATGCGCAGGCGGGCCCCTTCGTCGGCGGCCTCCCGCTCGCAGCCGACCCCGAGCGCCTCGAGGTAGCCCGCCAGCACCTGCTCGAGGTCGCGGTCGAGGGCCGCGAGCGCCTGTGGCAGGCCGGCCTCGATCTGCCGGAACACCCGCTGCACCTGCGCGTCGAAGCGGCTCTCGATCACGTGCGCCGTGCGCTGGTGGGTCGCCTCGAAGCTCGAGCGCTCGGCGGCGGTGCGCTCGCGCAGGCGCCGCAGCTCCGCCTCGATCTCGGCGGCGCTGCGGGCGTTCTCGTAGATCTTCCGCAGCTCCGCCTCGAAGTTGCTGCCGAGGGCGCCGGCCAGGGGCTCGGGGGCCTCGTGCCCCGGCTCGTAGAGGATCTGGTCCGAGGCGTCGAGCACCGTCCCGAACAGGTCGACCTTCTGGCTGAGGATCTCGAAGGTCAGCCGCTGGGCCTCGTTCCCCCGGGCGATGAAGTTGACCACGGTCACGTCGGTGGTCTGCCCGTAGCGGTGGATGCGGCCGATGCGCTGCTCGATGCGCTGCGGGTTCCACGGCAGGTCGTAGTTGATCAGGGTGTCGGCGCACTGCAGGTTCAGGCCCTTCGCCCCGGCCTCGGTCGCGATGAAGATCCGCGAGCGGCGCGCGAACTCGGCGACCAGCGCGAGCCGGATCTGCACCTCCTTCGGCGGCAGGGGCTCGCCGTCGGCCCGCTCTTCCCGCCAGCGCGCGAGCGCCTCGTCGACCCGGGGCCCGGTGTTCGTGCCGCGGAACAGGGTGACGTCGCCGTCGCTGACGAGCGCGCGGGCGAGCAGCTCTTCGCGGATGTAGTCCTGGGTCGCGAGCGACTCGGTGAAGATCACCAGCCGCCCGCCCCGCTCGAGGGTCAGCCGCACCGCCCGCACCAGCGCCTCGATCTTCCCGTCCCCGGGCAGGTCGCGGGCCCGCGCGGCGTACGAGCGGACGCGCTCGAGCTCGGCGGCGATCTTCTCCGGCGGCGGCCCGGGGCCCTCGTCGCTGTCGCTCGGCCCGGTTCCGTCCTCTTCGAGGTCGGACAGCCAGCGCTCGGCGGTCTCGGCGGAGGAATCGCGCCCCTCGAGCATGCCCTCGAGCCGGGCCGCGACCCCGTCGAGGCTGGCGGCGAGGGCCCGCAGCGAGCTCGCCATGCGGCGGTGGAAGCCGATGAGCAGGAGCCGGCGGTAGTTCCCCCGGAAGGCGCAGATGCCCGGCTCGAGCAGGTAGCCCGTCACGTCCTCGTAGAGCTCGCGCTCGGCGGGCCGCATCGCGTACTCGAACAGCTTGGTGCGCCGGCCGACGAAGGGTTTCTTCATGAAGGGCTGGGCCTGCCGGCGCAGGGTGCGCTGGCAGATCTGGGCGACCCGCGCCCGCAGCTCATCCTCCTGGCCCCGGGCGAGCTGCCGGTCGTCGCCGCCGCAGAACATCGCCCGGAAGGTCGGCAGGTCGCCGAGCAGCGCCCCGCTGGGCTCGACCCACTGGGCGAGCCCCCACAGCTCGGCGAGGGAGTTCTGGATCGGCGTCGCCGTCAGGAGAAGCATCGGCGTGCCCTGCAGCACCTCGCGCACGCGACCCGCCATCAGCGCCTTGTCGTGCTCTTCCCGGTAGTTCCCCGCGCGGTCGAAGCGCTTGTAGACCCCGGCGAAGATCTCGTGCGCCTCGTCGATCACGCACAGGTCGAAGGCCGGCACCCCGGCGAGCGCCTCGGCCCCCCGCGGCCCCCCCGCGAAGTCGCGCGTGACCAGGAAGACCCCCGTCCCCTCGAGCCCCGCGCTCTCGGGCCGGGCGGAGATGCCGAACAGGCTGAACAGCTCGTCGCGCCACTGGCCGAGCAGGGACTTCGGCGTGATGACCAGCACCCGCCGCGCGCCCTCGGCCCGCAGCTGGGCGATGACCAGCCCGGCCTCGATGGTCTTGCCGAGGCCGACCTCGTCGGCGAGGATGCACCCGCCCTCGGGGATGCGCCGCAGGGCGAAGACGACCGCGTCGATCTGGTGCGGGTTGGCGTCGAGCCGCCCGGAGCGCTGGGCGGCGACCGTGCGCCGGCTCTCGTCGGCGCTGCGTAGCCTGATCAGCGATTCGGCGCGGAAGCGACGCTGCAGGGGATGGAACAAGGGACCGGACCTCGCGCGGGATCATTCCCACGTAGAGCCATGCTACCCCCCACCCCCGTCAAGTTTCCCGCGTCGAAGATCGCGCCGCTCTTCGTGTATGATCGCAGGGACTCCGACGTCCCGGGAGGCACGCGCGTTGGGCAGCCCACAGCGCATCGCGATCATCGGCAACTGTGGCGGCGGGAAGTCCGTCCTCTCCCGCCGGCTCGCAGAGCGCTACGACCTGCCGCTGACCTTCGTCGACGCCGTGCGCCTGCTGCCTTTCTGGCGGCGTCGTCCGCTCGACGAGGTCCACCGCATCCTCGCCGAGGTCGAGGCCACGGACCGTTGGATCATCGACGGTTTCGGCCCGGACGCGTGTATCATGCAGCGGTTCGCGCGCGCGGACGCGATCGTCTTCATCGACTTCCCGCTGTGGCGCCACTTCTGGTGGGTGACCAAGCGTCAGCTCCAGGGCATCGGCCGGGGCCCGCGCCCGGAGCTGCCCGCGGGCTGCCGCGAGCGCAGCCTCGGCTACACGGTCCACCTCTACCGTTCGCTGCTGCACATCCACCTGCGACGGCGCCGGAAGCTGCTCGCCGAGGCCGCGCGCCATCCCCGCGCGCTGCGCCTCGTCCGCGATGTGGCGAGCTACCGACGGATCCTGCGCGCGGGGCTGTGAGCCGCGGCGGACCGTAACGCCCCGTTTACGACTTGACGCCCACCGCTTCGCGCCGCGGCCCCGGCCGGTCTTCCTCCCCGGCACGGAATGTGGTCTGTACGCTCCCACCCGGACAGAGGAGACGTGATGGGTAGCCAACAGCTCGAGGCAGTGATCAAGGGGATCGAGAGGAACCAGGCGTCCGCCCTCAAGGCGACGCTGAACTACCGCCAGGTCGCGGTCCTGTACCGTTCGACGGCGAGCAGGGTGCTGCAGATCGCCGACTGCTCCGGCGGCTTCCAGGCCATCGGCGTCGAGGCCGCGGTCACCGCCGCCACGGCGGGCCTCGCATCGACCATCTCCAAGACCCTCAAGGCCTCGAAGACCCTGTCGAAGCTCGCGCGGGGCGGCAGCAACCTGGCGAAGGCGGCCCGTGCCTATCCCGACCTCGCCGCCAAGGCGATCGCGAGCTGTGTCAGCAGCGCCTCACGCGGGGCGGATCTCAGCTCGATGTTCGTCGGCATCCTCGGCTCCGGCGCGCCCCAGCTGATCGGCAACCTCCTGACCGCCTCGGGGCTGGCCAGCGCTGCGGCCCAGCAGGCGGGCGTGCTGCTCTCGGGCACGGCGGCGACGAGCGCGGTGGCGGAGGCGAAGCGGGTCGACTACGGGAGCATGCTGCCGTGGTCGTGCCGCGGCTTCCCGAACTACATGGAGGTCGAACTCAAGAACGCGGCCGTCGGGGAAGCGGAGGCCTCCGCGCGGGCCGAGGCCTGGGACCGGATCATGATCGCCCAGATCCGGCTCGTGGTCGGAACCCGGGCCGCCTACAAGCGCGCGCTGGCGATCGAGAAGAACGCGCCGCTGATGGGCCTGATGTCCGATGCGCGAACCCTCCTCGAGCAGCGCCAGAAGCTGTACGCGGAGTACGAGGCGACGGAGGAGAAGTACCGTCCGTCGGTCTACGACATGCCCGACGCCAGGTACTGGCCCGAGACCCGGCGTCTCAAGGGCGAGGACGAGGAGCTCCTGCGGAAGCTCCGGAAGCTCCTCGACGAGATCGACGCGAAGTTCCCGGGCTTCGAGGCGGAGACCGGCCACCTGCGTGCGTCGAGCGAAGGTGTCACGCGCCTCTACCGACGCTTCTGAGCGTGCCCGGTCGAGCCGACTCGAGCGCGGCCCGCTACCACGGTCGCTCCTCTCCGAGCCTACGCCAACGCCCGCTCCTCCCGAAACGGGCTTCACCTGCACGGCACATTGCGCTACAACGAGAGTGTTGAGACTATGCGTCAGTCAGAAAGGCGAATCTAGAGATAAAGTCGGTTTCATTATTGAGGGCAGCGAGATGAGAGCCGAGGTCAGGGCCCCCGCGCGCACACCGGATCGCTGACAATGGCAGCTCGGGAACGGCTGAGCGCCGTTCTTCTCCTCTCTGCCTGGCTCGGCTCGGGGCTGCTCGCCCTCGGTCTGTACCATTACGTCGCGCCCTGGTCGAGCCTCCTCCTGCTCTGGCTGACCGGCCTCGCCTGCTTCCTCATGACCCTGCGCCCGTCCGGACCGCGCGACCCGCGGGCGTCCGCTCCCGATCCGCTGAAGGGACGCTGGAAGGCACTGGTCCGGAGCCTGCCGGGGGTCGTCTGGCTCAAGGATGCCGACGGCGTCTTCCTCGCCTGCAACGAGCGCTTCGAGCGCCTCTACGGCGCCGAGGAGTCCGCCATCGTCGGCAGGACCGACGCGGACTTCGTCGACCCGGAGCTCGCGGCGCACTTCCGCTCCAGGGACCAGATCGCCCTGCAGGCCGGCGCGCCGGCCACCAACGAAGAGACCGTCGTGTACGCCGACGACGGCCACGAGGAGGTCCTGGAGACGATCAGGACGCCCCTGCGCGCCGCCGACGGAGAGGTGATCGGGATCCTCGGCATCGGGCGGGACATCTCCGCGCGCAAGAGGGAAGAGTGTGCGCTCCGCGCTTCCGAGCGGCGCTTCAAGACCATCTTCGATCAGCAGGCCCAGTTCGTCGCGCTGCTGTCCCCGGAGCGAGTGATCCTCGAGGTCAACGACCTGCTCCTGAAGACCCATGGGCGGACGCGCGACGAGTACGTCGGGCGCTACTTCTGGGACTGCCCGGAGTGGGAACGACTCCCGGGCTGGCGGGAGACCGTGCGGACGCGGCTCGAGATCGCGGCGTCGCAACAGACGCCTCTCGAGTGCGAGGACGCCTTCGAGGACCCGGCGGGCAACCTGCACCACGCCGCGGCGGTCTACGCCGCCATCCGCTCGACGGAGGGCGCGCTCGAGGGCTTCATCGTTCAGGCCACGGACATCACCGCGCAGAAGCGCGCGCGCGAGGCCCTCCGCGCCAGCGAGCAGCGCCTGCGGTTGAGCACCGAGCAGGCGGGGGTCGCCGTCTGGGAGTACGACCTGATCGAGGACGCGATGCGGCGCTCCGCCAACCACGACGGGCTCTACGGGCTGGACCCGCAGCCCCGCTGGACCCGCGCGACCTTCGAACGCGCCACCCATCCCGAAGACCGGGACCACGCGCGCCGGACCATCGAGCAGATCATCGCCCCCGGCGGGGCGGACCGCTACCGCTTCGACTTCCGGGTCGTGTGGCCCGACCAGAGCGTGCGCTGGCTGCTCGTGGTCGGCGAGGTCGCGGCCCGCGACGCCGACGGGAGGGCGACCCTCGTCCGCGGCTGCCTGATCGACATCACCGTGCGCAAGCAGGCCGAGGAGGCCCTGCGCACCAGCGAGGAGCTGCTCCGCGAAGCCCAGGCCGACGCCCACGTCGGCTTCTGGACCTTCGACCCGGCGGTCGGCGTCCCCTGGTGGTCCGAGGAGCTGTACCACATCTTCGGGCGCGACCCCGCCGACGGCCCGGTCCCCTACGCGGAGCACGCCGCGCTCTTCCACCCGGAGGACTGGCCGGCCGTCGAGAGGCTTGTCCAGGAGACGGTCGCGAGCGGGAAACCCTACGACAGGGTCTTCCGCGTGGTCCGCTCCGACGGCGAGGTGCGCGTCATCAACACGATCTGCCGTCCGCGCCTGGACGCCGCGGGCGCCGTCGTCGAGCTGCGCGGCACGATCCAGGACATCACCCGGGTGTGGCAGACCGAGCTGCAGCTGATGGAGAGCGAGAAGCTGCTGCGCACCCTGCTCGACACGGTCCCGGACCTGATCTGGATGAAAGACCCCGAGGGCCGATACCTGTCCTGCAACGCGCGCTACCGGGCCTTCCTCGCCCTGTCCGCGGAGGAGATCCTCGGCAGGACCGACCACGAGCTGTACGACGCGGCGACCGCGGACGATCACCGCCTCAACGACCGGCGCGCCATCGCCGCCGGGCGGCCGCGCAGGAACGAAGAGGACGCGGTGCACGCCGACGGCCGCATCCTCCGCCTGGAGACCATCAAGGCGCCCGTCCATGATGCTCAGGGGAAGCTGCTCGGGGTGCTCGGTGTCGGCCGCGACATCACCGAACGCACGCGGGCCACGGAGGAGCTGGAACAACACCGCCAGCATCTCGAAGAGCTCGTCGCGACCCGCACCGCCGAGCTGGCCGAGGCCCGCCTGCGGGCCGAGCAGGCCAGCCAGGCGAAGTCCGCCTTCCTCGCCCACATGAGCCACGAGATCCGCACGCCGATGAACGCCATCCTCGGGCTGGCCCACCTGTTGCGCCGGGAAGAGACCGACCCGAAGCGCGCCGGGCGGCTGGGCAAGATCGAGACCGCCGGCAAGCACCTGCTGTCGATCATCAACGACATCCTCGACCTGTCGAAGATCGAGTCCGGCAAGCTGCGGCTGAGCCAGCGGGACTTCCACCTCGACGCCATCTTCGACTACGTGCTCTCCTTGCTGCGCGCCCAGGCCGACGCCAAGGGCCTCTCGATCGAGGTCGACCGCAACGACGTGCCGCGCTGGCTGCGCGGGGATGCGACCCGCATCCGCCAGGCGCTCCTCAACTACGCCGCGAACGCCGTCAAGTTCACCGCGAGCGGGAGCATCTCCCTGCGCGCCAAGAAGCTCGAGGAGTCGGAGGACGGTGTGCTGGTGCGCTTCGAGGTCGAGGACACCGGCATCGGCATGACCGAAGAGCAGACGGCGCGCGTGTTCGAGCGCTTCGTGCAGGTCGACACCGCCGCCAGCCGGGCGACCGGCACCGGCCTGGGCCTCGCCATCACCCGGCGCTTGACCGAGCTGATGGGCGGGGAGGTCGGCGTGCGCAGCACCCCGGGGGAAGGCAGCACCTTCTGGTTCACCGTGTTGCTGGGCAACGGCGAGGGGGTGCTGCCTGCCGTCGAGACTCCCGAGGCCGCGGATCTCGAGACGCAGCTGCGGCGGGACCACGCCGGAGCGCGCATCCTGCTGGTCGAGGACAACCCGATCAACCGGGAGGTCGCCTTCGAGCTGCTGAGCAGCCTGACGCTCGAGGTCGAAGCGGTCGAGAACGGGAAGTTGGCCGTCGAGAAGGTGCGCTCCCACGCCTACGACGTCGTGCTGATGGATATCCAGATGCCGGAGATGGACGGCCTCGAGGCCACCCGGCTCATACGCAGCCTCGACGGCATGGAGGACCTGCCCATCCTCGCGATGACCGCGAACGTCTTCGAGGAACACCGCAAGGCCTGCACGGAGGCCGGGATGACCGCCTTCCTCCCCAAGCCTGTCGAGCCGTCCCGGTTGATCCGTGCGCTGCTTCCCTGGCTGCCCCGGACCACGAACGGGCAGCGGGCCGCCTCGCGGACACGGGCCCCGGCCACCGCGCAGGACCCGGAGGCCGAACGTGTCGACAGCCGGATGCACCGCGTGCACGGCCTCGACCTGCCGATGGGCATGAGCATGGTGCGCGGCGACGCGCAGAAGCTGCTGTCGGTCCTGCGGAGCTTCGCCGCGCGCCACGGCGACGACGGCGTCCTGCTCCTGACGATGTTCGAAGAGCGCCGGCTCGACGAGGCCGCGGCGCTGCTGCACGCCCTGAAGGGCACCGCGGCGATCCTCGGCCTGAAGGAGCTGTCAGCGCGGGCCCGCGAGGTCGAGACGCTGCTGAAGCCCCCCGGGCCCGACGAGCGCGCGGTCACCGCCGGGATAAGGGCCCTGCAGGCGCAGCTGACGGCCTTCCGGGACAGCCTGGTCGACGTCGACCCGCCGCGGCCGAAGGTGGCCGCGGCCGGCGACGGGCAACAGGTCGCGGTGGTCCTGCGCGCGCTGACTCCGCTGCTCGCTGCCGGCGAGACCCGCGCCGAGACGGTGTTCCGGGCCGCGGAGGGCTTGCTGATCAGCACCTTCGGCGCGCCCGCGATCGACGCGCTCGGCCGCCAGATCGAGGGCTTCGACTTCGCCGGCGCCCTGGACACGGTTCAACGCCTGGCCAGCGAGCGCAGCCGGGCCGCCGGGATTTGCGCGCAGAGCTGAGCCGCGGGCTGCCAGCCCGGACGGCGCCGGGGCATCCCCTGGCCTTCCCGCTCGCCCCCTGCCAGACTGAGGGCCTGAGGAACAACAGGTCGAGCACCAGGGCGCCGTTGGACCACGTCGGTGGTGTTCGGCGAGCGAGGACCATGACCCCGTTTGATGCACCGCGACTCCTGCTGCGGAACCGGATGCCGCGGATCTCAGCCCGTTCGGGACCTGCGGTGGCCCCCTACCGGGCCGGTCCGCTCCAGGACCGCAGCCCATGAGCGCCGCCCCCGACCTGCTCGTCCTCAGCGATGTCCACCTCGGCGTCGCCGGGCGCGGGGACCTCGACGCCCGCGACGCCGCGCGGGCCGACCGCGCCCTCGCGAGCTTCCTCGAGGCCCATCGCGCGGGCCGGCCCCAGCGCCTGGTCGTCGCCGGCGACC
The DNA here is from genome assembly GCA_030428695.1 of bacterium. The sequence goes on along the minus strand of JAUIEM010000040.1, from coordinate 25,619 downwards.
TGTTCGAGCTCATGCGCTGCGCTCCGCCGAGCGATCGGCCCTGGGGGGAAGATCCCGGGCCGCTCTGCGCCCTGCTCGACGCCATCCTCGACCAGCACCCGCGCTTCGTCGCTGCCCTGCGCGCGTTCCTCGCGGCGGGCCACGAAGTCGTGCTGCTCCGCGGCAACCACGACCCGGAGCTCGGCGCGCCCGGCGTGGTCGAGCACCTGCGCGCCCGGCTCGACGCGGGGGAGCGTCTGCGGGTCGAGGCCTACGCCTACCACGAGCCCGGGGTGCTACACGTCGAGCACGGCCACATGGTCGAGCCCTACGGCAGCTGGGAGCACGAGACGGGCGGCTTCCAGTGCCCGCTCGCCCTCGGCACCTGGCTGATGCGCGACCTCGGCAACCGCCTCGGCCCGGTCAACCTGATCGAGGGCGAGCGATGGGGCAGCCTGCGCCAGGCGCGCTGGATGCTCGGCTTGATCCCGCTGCGGGTGTGGCTCGTGCTGCCCTGGCTGTTCCTTCGCACCCTTGCCAGGCTGCTCGCGGCCTGGTGGCGCAGCCGCTCCGCGCCCGCCTTCCGCCCGCCTCCACCGGGCACCCCCGACGGCTCCTCGAGCCAGGAGCTGCCGGGCCTCGGACGGCGCTGGGTGCGGCCCGGCTACACCTCCCTGCGCTGCATCGCCGGCGCCCTGCTGCTCGACGTCTTCGCCTTCGTCGCGACGCTCGTCCTCGTGCCGCTGCTCGCCTGGTGGGGGGGAGCGGGCGCCGCGGCTCTCGTCGCGGCGCTCGGCCTGCTCGTCGCGTTCGGCCTGGGGAAGCTGTGCGTGCGCTACGACATCCTGACGGTCCACGCCCGGCTCAAGGCGCTGACACCGGCGATCGCCGAGGACCTCGGCGTGCCCCTGCTGATCTTCGGCCACACCCACGAGCCCGACGTCGACGCGGGCCCCCGCGCGACCTTCATCAACACGGGCAGCTGGCTCGCCGACGCCGACGACCAGCCGGAGCAGCGCGCGGTGTTCAACCGCTTCACCTTCCTCCGCCTCGTGCGCGGGGGCGCCCCGGAGCTGCTGCGCTGGTGCCCGGCCCACGGCGCGCTGCCCTGGGACGCGGAGCACCCGACGGGGGCGTGTCTCGCGGGCCTTTGATCAGGCGGGGAACAGCAGCAGCTGGCGCTCGTCGCGCAGCGGTGGCAGCTCGAGCCGCACGCCGTGGCGCGCGACCGCCCGCCCGGCCGGGAGCTTGCCGTTGAAGCCGGCGAGCTCGCCGTCGAGCCAGGCGCTGTCGCCGTCCGAGGGGCGCCAGCTGAACAGCTCGATGCAGCGGTACGAGCTCTTCTTGCGCGGCGCGAGCTTCAGCCCGCGCCGGCGCGCGGCGCGCTCGAGCCGGCGGAAGAACTGCCGGCGCAGCTTGTACAGGGCGTCGCACTCGCGGCAGCGCGACTGGCGGTAGACCAACCCGGACTCGAGCTGCGCCGGCTCCCGGTGACGGGGAGGGAACTCGACGAGCGGGCGGTCTTCCTCACATTCGGGGCAGTGGCGGCGTTCCACGGGCTCCTCCAGCTTCCCCGATCAGACTACACCGGACCCCCGTCAAAAAACGAAACGCGCCCCGGAAGGAGGCGCGTGGACGCGTGGAGAGGGAGCGGCGAGAGCGGCGCTCAGCGGCCACCGTCCTCCGGCATGCCGTCTCCTTCCTTCGGCGGCGCGTCTTCGTCCGGGCCGAGGGTCTCGAAGCGCTCGAGGGCGGCGTCGATCTTCGCCTGGTGGGAGCGGTACAGCTCGACGTTGGCCTCGGGATAGGCCTGCAGGGCCGCGATCATCTTCTCCGCGCCGGCGACCGTCCTGGCCGCGTTCTCGCGGTCTTCGGCGGGCAGCGACTCGTCTTCGGCGATCGTGCGGAAGAAGTCGGCGGACTGCCGGATCTCGTCCGGGTTGAGGATGTCGGCGGCGATGCGCTGGGCCGCAGAGAGCTTCAGCAGCAGGGCGACGAACTCCTGCGCGGTCAGGTCGACCACCTCCCAGACGCCGAGCTCGACGATCGCCTTGACCGGGTCCTCGGTGCCTTCGATCGCGCCCCAGGCCTCGCCATTGGCCGCGGCCCACGGCGCCATCCCATCGACGCAGCCCGAGAACATCTCGACCTCTTCGGCGCTGATGCTCTTCGCCATCAAGTCGCAGAACAGGTCCTGGAGGTCGACGCCGGGGGTCACGAGCCCCGCGCCGGGAACGCGCTCGGCTTCGTCCTGGGCCAGGGCGAGGGTCGCCGCGCAGGCGAGCAGGATGAGGGTTTTCTTCAGCATTCGGTTCCACTCCTGGGAAGCTGGGGGGCCGCGCATCGACGCCGGTCGGGTGGTGGGCGACGCCCGGACTAAGGATCTCTGCTGGGATGACGGGAAATGCGTCGTCGGATTCGAAAGAATACACCGGCCGGCGGTGTCCATCCACGGAAATGCACGCTACGCGCGGGCGCCACGCGCCCGGCGGGACGCCTCAACTCCCCAGTGTGAGAGGCAGACGGACGAAGATCGCGGTCCCGACATCCGGCTCCGACTCCGCCTCGATCGACCCCCCCGCCCGCTCGACCAGACGCTGGCACAGCGCCAGCCCCAGGCCCGTGCCCTCGGGGTCGGCGTGCAGCCTGCGGAAGGGCTGGAAGATCTCCGGCGCCTTGTGCGCAGGGAAGCCTCGCCCGTTGTCCCGCACGGCGATGCGGCAGTGGAGCTGCTGCTCCTCGACCTCGACGACGATACGCGGCCGCCTCCGCTCGCGCCGGTACTTCAGGGCGTTGTCGATCACGTTCTGGAACAGGCGGACGAGAGCGCCATGACCGATCGCCAGCCGCGGCATGCGCGAGGGACGGACGATCACCGCCCGCAGGCTGGAGATCTTCCCGCGCAGCTGGGCCAGCGCGTCGTCGAGCGCCGCCCCCGCGTCGGTCGCGCAGCTCCGCACGGTCTCGCCTTCGACCCGGGCAAGGCGCAGCAGATCGTCGATCACCCGGTCCATGCTCCTGGAGGCGGTGAGGATGTGGTCGAGGTAGAGCCGACCGCCGGAGCCGAGCTCGTCGGGCCCAGTCTCGAGCAGGCTGGCGAAGGAGTGGACCGTGCGCAGGGGCGCGCGGAGGTCGTGGGAAACAGCGGCCACGAAGGCCGTCAGATCTTCCTTCGATCGCCGCAGGCGGCGGAACGCGAGCGCGGCGGTCAGCGTGCCGGCCACCTGCGTCGCCGTCAGCAGCTCGGTCGCCTCCCACGGTCGGCTGCTACCCGCCACGGTGGTCTCGTAGAGGGCGAAGGAAGCGCGCGGCGAGAGGCGCAACGTCCCGGCAGTGTCGCGCCGGGCGCGCGCCTTCTCGACCTCGGAACGCCGCTGCCTCCGCTCGGGTCGCACCCAGACGATCCAATCCTCCCCGCCCTCGTCGAGCGGGTGGGCGAGCACGCCCGCCGCTGCCTCCCAGCCCTCCGGCGCGGGATCGATCTCGGCGCCGAGCAGGTTCGTGGCGACCGGCGCGCCGTCCGACATCTGCCGGACCCAGGCCAGGATCGGCGCCAGGGCCTGGCGCGGCACGACGCCCTCGCGTACCTCGTGGCCGCCGATCTGGACGAACAGGCCCGCGGCGCCGACGACCTCCCGCAGCGCCTCCGCCCGCTGCTCGATCACCCGCAACAGATCGGAGTCCGCCGCGAGCGCCGCGCGGATCTCCAGCCCGAAGCGCAGGGTCTCCTGGGCGTAGCTGTGCAGGGCCTGGGCCTGCAGCGTCGACAGGCGCAGCGCCACACCCTGGACGAAGGTCTCGATCGCGGTCCGCGCGCCTGGCGGCACGTGCAGCGGCCGGGGATGGTGACAGGCGATCAGGCCCCACAGCGCGCCCTCGACCAGGACCGAGATCGACAGCGATGACTGGACCTGCATGTTGTGCAGGTACTGAAGGTGGACGGGGGAGACGCTGCGCAGCCGCGCGTGGCTCATGTCGACGACGACCCCGCCGAGCGCCGCCGAGCGGGCCAGCTCCACGGGCTCGAAGCGCGCGTCGGGGATCTGGCGGAGCAGGCTGCGCCGGTAGAGCTCCCGGGCCTGTGGCGGGATGTCCTCCGCGGGGAACCAGACCCCGTCGAAGCTCGCCATCGACTCGTCCCGGGCCTCGGCGATCACGTGGCCGTGCCAGTCGGGCGCGAACTCGTAGACGAGCACGCGGCCGAAGCCCGTCACCGCCCGCACCGCCCGCGCCGCGATCCCGGCGACCGTCGACACGTCGGGAGCTGCGCGCACGTCGGCGAGCGCGTCCCGGACGGTGAACGCGACGCGCTCCGGCGACGGATCCGCGTCCGGCAGATACTCCCACTCGACCAGCACCAGCCCGCCGGCACGGTGCGCGGAGAGCGAGCTGGCCCGACCCGTCGCCAGCGGCGCGCCCCGGTAGCTGGCGGTGCACTGGACCTCGGGCTGGGTCGCCGCCGCGAGCAGCTCGTCGACCTGGGCCCGACCGCTCTCGCCCACCAGCGCGCTGAGCGGCTGATCGAGGACCTCGGACAGCGCGCGATCGAAGGCCTCGGCGAGGTTCGCGCTGACCGCGAGCACGGTGCGGGAGGGGTCGTCGCGGCACGCGACGAGCAGGCCGAAGGGCTGGATCGCATCCGGTCGATGGATCGGCTCCTCCGCGCAGCGCGCGATCGCCTCTCGCAGCTCTTCCTCAGACCACTCCGGCACTTTCGGCCTCCGCGGACAGGGCCACGCGGACGGCCTCGAAGAGGGCGGCGGCCGTCGAGGCCGCCTCGGCCCGCGCGGCCTCCCCCAGCTCGGCCGCGGCGAGCAGCGTGCAGACCTCCCTCCAGCGCTCACCCGTGCGAGCGCCATCCCCCGTGAAGAACGCGCACCCCGCCGTCGGGGCCAGCCCGAGCTGGCGCTCGACGGCCCCGGCGAGCTGTCTGCCTCCGAGCGCCGAGCCCGCGACGACGTAGAGGCCCGCGAGCAGGCGCGGGCGCGTGTCGAGCGGCGGCAGGGGCAGCGCCACCGGGACGGGCTCCCGACCGCCCTCGCCGAGGGCGGCGAGATCCGCCCGCAGCCACCGGAGCCGGTCCTGGCAGGCGGCGCGCAACCTCGTCCGCAGCGCACCCTCGGGGGCACCGGCGGCGTCGAGGCGGGCAGCGAGCCCGCGATAGACGCGCAGGAAGGAGCGCAGCAACCCGACGTAGTCACGGCGCCGGAGGCTGCCGTCGATCACCGGCAGCAGCGCGGGGTCGGTGTGCAGCGCGAGGTGCACCGCGCGGGTCGCGCGGCGCAACGCAGCGAGCAGAGAGCGTGCCGGGAGCTCCATACACAAGCCCTGACCCGGCCGGGTCGATTGATGGTCGACAATACACCCTTCCACATCAAGCTTCAAGGTACCCGGGGCCGATCAGCGGGACGCAACGCGAGAGGCTGGAGGGCCTGTCGCACCGCAGCGCGCGGACACGCGACAGGCGCACGTGCAAGCGGGCGCGTCAGGCGGGGCTGAGCTTCTGGTCGTCGAGGATCACCTCGCCGAGGTAGCGGAACTCGATGCGCAGGATGCGCCCGCTCGCGATCTTCGCCAGCTCTTCGACCGACTGGTAGGCCGAGCCCTGCAGGGTGCCACGGGTCGCCTCCCGCAGCCGCAGCTCCTCGACCTTGACGACCTGTACCCACAGGGTCTCCGGCTCGCTGCCGGCCACCGGGTAGACGAAGCCCGGCTTGATCCAGCGGAACTCCCGCGGCACGTTGGCCAGGGCGACCGTCCACTGGCCGCTGATGATCAAGGGCCGCGCGATCCGCACGTCGGGGAAGGAGAGCGCGGGCCGGTCGGAGATCAGGCCGAACATCGCCGCGAAGCGCTGCTTGACCCAGTTCCACCAGTCGTTCATCCGCCGCCGCCGTTCGAACAGCCGGCTGCCGCCGACGATGCCGTCGACGAGGTAGGTCTCGATCCCGTTCTCGACCACCCGTAGCGGCCAGGGCACAGTCTCGTGGATCGTCATGTCGACCCGGGTCGTCGTGTCGCCCTCGAACACGTAGTGGCTGCAGTGCCAGGCCTCGGGCAGGTCGCGGTCGCCGAACTGGGCGTAGCCCGGACGCGACTCGACCTCGAAGGTCTCGAGATGCCCGTCCTTGCCCTCGTAGCGCAGCTGCTCGCCCTTGGCGAACAGCGGGAAGCCGCACGCGATCGTGTGGTCCCAGTGGGTGCGCCGCAACAGCAGCCGCTGGCGCGAGCGGTAGACGTAGGTCTCGACCCGGCTCTGCTTGTCCTTGCAGACGAGGTAGTCGTAGCACAGCTCGCCGCCGTCGAGCCGCCGCCCGACCAGGATGCGCATGCTGCCGTCGCTCAGCTCGATGCAGTCGCCGATGTTCGGCAGCACCGGCGCGGGGAAGCGCTCGCGCTCGGAGTACTTGACGTCGTGCTCGCCGCGTATCGGCCGCGTCAAGAGGGCGACGCCCGCCATCCAGAGCGGCCGCAGGTACTGCGTGAGGCGCCAGAACTTGCGCTTGATACGCAGCAGCTTGTCGTCGTTGCGTTGGCCCTCGACGAAGACCGTGACGAAACGCAGCGACGGGTGCAGCTTGCACAGCTCCTTGACCGCGAAGGTGATCGGCACCGAGAGCAGCGCCCCGGCGACCCCCCAGAGCCGGTACCAGATCGCGAGGCTGAGCAGCATCGCGAGGGCGGACATGTCGAGGGTGTCCCCCGCGATCAAGGGCTCGACGATGTTGCCGAAGGCGAACTGGATCACGCACAGGGCGAAGATGACGAGGAACTTCGACTCGATCGGCTCGAGGCCGACCGCCAGGCCGACGATGCCGAGGGCGAACAACGAGCCGACGTTCGGGATGTAGTTGAGGAAGAAGGTGACGACCGACCAGAAGAAGGCGAGCCGCACGTCGGCGATCACGAGCACGAGGTAGGTGCAGATCGCGGTCGCCAGGCTCATCACCGTCTTGATGCCGAAGTAGTCGGCGATGCCCTGGGCGACGTTGCGCAAGGAGGTGTACAGCATCGTGCCCTGGCCGGGGAAGGCACGCCGTACCTTCCAGGACAGGAGGCGCATCTCGCCGAGGATGAAGCCGGCGTAGATCAGGCTGGTCATCAGGCTCGCGAGCAGGTCGGTCAGGATCCCGAGGAGGCCGCCGAGCACCCCGGGCAGGTGCGAGGCCATGCCCTTGAGCGAGTCGCGGAGCATGAACTTGAGCGGGTTGGCGACAGAATCCGGCGGCGCCTCGGTCGGCTCCGCGAGGGCGAGGGTGTCCGCCGCCGGCACGGGCTTGACCCGGGGAGGCACCTGGGAGGGCAGGCCGGCGAGGGCGAAGGAGGTCTCGAGCAGGGTCGCGATCGCCTGCTGGGCCATCACGTCCTCTTCGGGCTCGACGGGGGCCTCGCTCTCGATCACGGTCGTGTCCGACGGCGGCTGTTCCTCGGCTTCGCGTATATCCTCGAGCCAGGCGTAGCCCTCCTCGATCTTGGTCAACAGCGACTCTTCGTACTCGGGGATCAGATCCTTGATCTGGCCGTATTCGGCGCTGATGTTGTCGATCACGAAGTTGAACAGCCACACCGAGATCAGGCCGGTCAGCGTGAACACGACCACGCGACCGAGGTTGTCGTCGACCAGGTCCCAGATGAACTTGACGAAGACGCAGATCATGATCGCGACGAGGAGCGGCACGATCTCCTGCTTCATGAACATCAGCGCGGAGCCGGTCAGGACGACGGCGACCAGCCCGAGGAACAAGGTCTCGAGCTTGCGCTGCGACGCGCTGCGAGCGGACATGCGCGGCACCCTTCCCGTCAACATCCGCCAGCCTCCCGCCGAGAGCGTCCAGCCCAAGGTAGCAGCTCGCGTTCGGGCTCACAACTCGAGGGTCCGCGGGGCCTCGGAGGCGGCGTCGCGCGCTCTGCGCGATGACGGGATCGAGACCCGCCGGTGGCCTGGAGATGACAGAAAAAGACGGGGAGATGGCGAAGAGGTGAGCCCGGGGTGACGCCCGGGCCCGAAAATGCTAGGCGTGCGAGGAACTGCGCACAGACCAGAGGAGGCAGCCTTGTTCGACGAGCTCTTCGACGACGACGATGCCGACACCGTGGCAGACGAGGACCCGACCGAAGCTCCCGTACCCCTCTTCGAGCGCCCCTACGTCATCGAGCTGATGGCGAGGATCGCCGCCTGGGAAGCGGACCACCCGGACGTCGTGGCGCGGGAGCGCCGGTCCGTGGAGCGCGAGCGGCGGCGGCGCGAGCGGCGGCGCGAACGCGCGCGCCGACGGCGACGTTTCCCCCACGCCTGCTGAGTCCCACCCCTTTTGCCCTTCCAAGGGGAGGGCCCGGGAACATCCTTCCCCCCGCCCGGGCCCTCCCCTTTTCCTTCCGAGTCCGATTCCGAGTCCGATTCCGAGTCCGATTCCGACTCCGATTCCGATTCCGAGTCTCCCTTCGTCGGCGACGATGACGTGCCCCGGCTCTCAGTCGGGATCGGAGCGGGGCCAGGACCTCGCCGCGAACAGTCAAGGCGTCCGGCGGAATCTCAAGGACCGAGTCCTGACCAGGAACCGAGCCCATAGCCCCACCCGGCCCACGGTCACGGCCACGGCCACGGCCACGACGCGACGGAACACGGAACACGAACACGGATCACGATCACGTCCACGTCCACGTCCACGTCCACGTCCACGTCCACGTCCACGTCCACGTCCACGAATCCGCGCCGAAGTGGACCGTGGACCGTGGACCGTGGACCGCCGTGGCCGTCGGCGCGTGGGCCGTCGGCGCGTGGCCGTGACCGTGGCCGTGGACCGGGTTGCAGTCTCCGCTGGTTCTGCCCCGCCGGGAGTCGTTGCCGACTCGGTCCTCTGTAGGAAGTGCGCCCATCAACTCAGCTCCCCCCACATAGCGCCCGACTCAAAGGCCGATTCCGAATCCGAGTCCGAGTCCGATAGAGTCCGAGTCCGATTCCGAGTCCGAGTCCGATTCCGAGTCCGAGTCCGATCCGGTTTCCCTTCGACTCCGCGTCCTGTTCCCGCGCCCCTGCCCCCGCTGCTACGATGGATGCAACCGCGACAGGGGAGCCCTGCGCTTGGCACGCCGACCTCGCTACGCCTTCGGTTGCACGGGCCTGAGCCTCGTCCTCTTCGCGATGATGACCTGGGCGGTCTTCGCGCTGGAGGCGGTCGCCACCCTCGGCCTGATCGAGAGCGTGATGTTGATGGTCTGCGCGGGACTGCCCGGAGCGGTCTTCGTCGCCAGCAGCGGGCTGCTGGTCGCGGTCTGTGCGGCCGACGCCGCGCGCCTCCTCGACGCGCGCGCGGCGCGGCGGGGGCCGCCCCCGGCCCCGCGGAGCATGACGGCGTTAGCGGCGGCGAGCGCGACCGGAGGAGCGCTGAGCGCGCTCGGCTTCGGCCTGCTGAGCGGCTTCGTCTGGTCCGTAGCCGCGCCTGGCGAACAGGTCTACACGCTGAGGCTGTACGGGCTCGCGGGTGTGAGCGTGTTCGGCGCCTGGCGCGCGAGCCGCGCGCTGTTCCTCGGCTACCGGGGGCTGGCGTGGCAGGGCTGGATGCAGACCGCCTCCGACACCCTGCAGGTGCAGCAGTTCCTGCTCTACGCACAGCCCGGCCGGCGGAGCCTGGGCGAGCTCCGCCGCAGCGGGCTCGACCCGGTGGTCGCCGGCCTCCTCGACCGCTGGCTGCCCGGCTGGGACCGGTGAGCGGCGCCGGCCCCGGCTGTCGTACGGTTCGCTGAATGGACGACCGCGTCGCTCGCAGGTAGAACAAGAACGCCCAGGGGGGACCTGCGCTTGGCACGACAACCTCGCTACGCCTACGGCTGCACGGCCCTGAGCCTCGTCCTCTTCGCGGTGATGACCTGGGCGGTGTTCGGCCTGGAGCGCTTCGCCACGCTCGCCCTCGTCGAGAGCGTGATGGTGATGGCCTGCGCGGGCCTGCCCGGCGCACTCTTCGTCGCGGCCAGCGGGCTGCTGATCGCGGTCTGCGCCGCCGACGCCGCGCGCCTGCTCGAGGCCCGTGAGGCGGGACGGCCGGCCCCCCCGGCTCCGCGCGGCATGCGGGCGCTCGCGACCGCGAGCGCGACGGGAGGGGCGCTGAGCGCGGTCGGCTTCCTGCTCCTGTGCGTGTACGTGGGAACCGAGGGCAGCGGCGACGCCCAGGTCTACAAGCTGATCCTGTACGGGGTCGCCGGGCTGAGCGCGGCCGGCGCCTGGAGCGCGAGCCGGTCGCTGTTCCTCGGCTACGACGCGCTCGCAGCGTGTATGCGTGGGCAGGCCGGGAGCCGCGGCCGCTCCGCGGGCACCGCCTGGCTGCAGGTCGCCCTCGCGGCGATGGCCCTCGCCCAGGTCGCCTTCGCGGTCAAGCAGTTCCTGCAGAGCGGTGACACCGTCGGCGTCCCGATGCTCTTCGCCGGGGTGATCGGCAGCGCCCTCCTGCTGCTCGGTGTCGGCAGCGCCTGCCTCGTGCCGGTGGCGACGCGCTCCCTCCGGGTGCTCCAGGCCCTGCGCGCCCGGGAGGAGTGGCTGCTCGCGCCCGTGAGCGAAGGCGCCCCCGCGCTGCCGGAGATCCCGCCGCTGACCGGCGCGGTGCGGCTGTTCGGCCTGGTCGCCGGCGTCGGGGCCAGCAGCGCGGCCCTCGCCGCCGTCGCGACCCGGGTGCTGCAGACGCTCGGCATGGTGCTGGTCGACTATCCGCTGGCGAGGCTCGCCGCGCGGGCGGAGACCTGCGCGCTGTGGCTGGTCGTCGCCGCCGGCTGGATCGCGGCCGCCGTGCTCCTGCGCGGCGCCCACAACACCCTGGTCGCCCTCGTCGCGGCCCAGGAGACCGCCGTCTGCCGGCGCGAGGGAGGGGTGGAAGCCGACGAGGGCCGGACCTGGACCTCGCCGCTGCGCAGCCGCACCGGGACACGGATCGCGCTGGCGCTGCTGGCCGCGCTGTGCCTGTTGGCGCTCGGCAGCCTGGAGCACGACCGGGTGCGGAGCGAGCTCGGCCTGGCCTGGGTCGAGAGCGGTCTGCCGCTCGGCAGCCTGGGCTATGTCGACCTCCTGCCGCGACGGCCCCGCGTCGAGGACTTCCAACGCCTCTACGAAGCGCGCTTCAAGGTCGCGGACCAGACGTTGGTCAGCCGCATTTTCCGCAACGGCCTGGACCGCCTCGATCGCCGCGCCCGGATCGCGCTGTTCGAGGCCGCCGGGCTCCCGCTGCGGACGTTCCTCATCCGCTTCCTGCACCTGCGCTTCTTCGGCTACGATCTCAGCCGGGACCCGCAGCACTGCCGCGCCTTCCTCGAGCTCTACCTGCCGCTGCGGGACACCCTGCCGCGCCGGGACCCCGGGCTCGCCGAGCTCTTCTTCGGCGCCTTCATGGCGGACAGCGCCACGGTGCTGTCCGCATCGCTCGGGGACCTCGGCTGGCCCGGCCTGCAGACCGTCGTCACGGCGATGCAGGGCGACTCCCTGGCGTTCGTGCAGGTGCTGCGCCACGGGAGCGAGGACGCGCTCGCCATCCTCTCGAAGTGCAGCGAGCGGATTCCGCACTCGGTCCCGACCTTCCGGGACTGGCTGCCGACGGCGGAGGACCCGGAGCGCGTCCTGCAGTTTCTGGGCGGGATCCACCTGACGCGCGAGACCCTGCGCGGGGTCCCGCGGGTGGAGCTCGACTCCGCGGTCGCCGCCAGCCTCGACTTCTGGGTGCCCGGCTGGGACCGCTGAGCGAGGCCGTCGCTTCGGGTTTTCGGCGCGTGCTGCTAGACTGGGGGCGCCGCTCAGGAGAACGCGCCATGCCCTCGATCCTCGCCGTCTGCTCCGGGAACATCTGCCGCTCGCCGGTGCTCGAGAAGCTGCTGCAGAAGGCCCTCGGCGACCGCGCCGAGGTGCGCTCGGCCGGCACCCTCGGCCTGAACGGCTACCCGCCCTACGGGGTGTGCGAGGCCCTCGCCACCGAGTTCGGGGTCGACCTGACCGACTTCACGAGCACCGCGCTCAGCGAGGAGCTGATCACCGGGGCCGACTTTATCCTGGTCCTCGAGCGGGCGCACCGGCGCGTCGTCGAGCAGGTCCACGGGCTGCACCGGGGGCTGTTCATGACCTCGGACTTCCTGCCTGAGGACTTCGAGCGCGTGCTGCGCTTCCAGCGCGCCTCCGCGCCGGTCACGGTGGTGCGCGGCGCGTCGATTCCCGACCCGATGGGCACGCCGCCCGAGGAGGTGCGTCCGGTGCTCGAGATCCTCCAGCTCGCCGTCGACGGCTTCGTCGCCTGGCTGGAGGAACACGGCTACCTCGGGTAGGCCGCCCACCATGCGTCCCCACGATCCGCCACCCCCCAAGCGCGCCGCCCGCGCCGCCGCGCGCCGCCAGCTGCAGGCGGGCCTCGGCTGGCTGCGCGGCTTCCCGGTCGAGGACGCCCCCGGACCCCGGCTGGCCTGGCTGACCCTGGTCGACGGCGAGGCCGGGCCGGGGCTGCTCGCCTGCACCGTCGATCGCACCCGGCTGATGCGCAGCAGCCACCACCTGACCGCCCTGCCGCGGCGCTTTCCCCGCGCCCTGCCGGAGGTGGTCGGGGAGGTCGAGGCGTGGCGCAGGAACGTCGAGGCCAAGCTCGCGCTGTGCAAGGCCGCCGTCCATGAGAACCGCCCGCTGCCCCCCTTCCGCGAGATGCTCGAGCACCACACCGCGCTGATCCCGGGCAGCCGCCTGCGGCCGCGCGCCGCGGCGGAGCTGCTGACCGGCCTGCGGCCCGGCACGCGACGCCTGGTGCGCGCCCTGGTCTGGCTGTGCTGGGAGGACAGCGCCGGGCTGCTCGCGGCCTGCCGCGTGGTGCGCGCCCGGCACGCCGCCTTCGCGGCCCTGATCGAGCGCGGCGCGGACAACGCCGGCCTCGAGCTCTGCCTGCGCCTGTGCACCGAGGCAGTCGCCGCGGGAGACCGGCGAGGGGAGAAGACCGGCCCCTCGGCCCAGGCAGCCAGCCGAGACGGTTGCCCGCCGGGCAACCGGCGAGGGGAGAAGACCGGCCCCTCGGCCCAGGCAGCCAGCCGAGACGGTTGCCCGCCGGGAGACGTCGATGCGCTGCTCGACTGGTTCGCCGAGCCGACCGCCTGGACGGTGCCCCTGCGCTCGGCCGGCGGCACCTCCCAGGCCCTGAAGCAGGCGCTCTTGCGGATGCGGAACGGCCAGCCGCCGGCGCTGCGCCTGCCGACCCGGCCCGGGCCCCGCTACGCGCGGGCTCTCGGCGCCTTCTGCCGGCGCCTGCTCACCTGGCCCGAGGCCGACCGCGCCCGCGGGCTGCGCGCCCTCGCCCTCGGGCTCCCGACGGCGGGGCTGCGGGCCTGGGCGGAGTGGTGGCAGCGGCTGCTCGCCGTCGAGCAGGAGGCGACGCGCCTGGCCCGGGACGCGCGCCTCGTCCCGCAACCCGAGCGGCGCGCGGCCTTCGTCGCGGCCCTGTCCGAGCTGCGCGGCACGATGCCGCCGGCGGTGCGGGCGGAGGACCAGCTGCGCAGCGTCGAGCGGCTCGCCCGGAACGCCCCGCCGAAGCTGACGACCCCGCTCTTCGAGCTGCTGGAAGGTCTGCCCGAGATCGCGGGCCGCACGCGGGTGCGCGAGCGCTGCCTCGACCACTTCAGCTGGGAGGTCGACGCCCCTGAGCGCGGGCTGGCGATCGTCACCAAGGTGATCGTCGCGGTCCGCGGGCTGGTGCGCGCCGTGTTCCCCGCCCAGCCCTGGGAGCGCGCGACCGCGCTGACCTGCCTGCGCCTGGCCAGCAGCCTCAGCTCGCTGTTCTCCGACCGGGAGGGCCCGCCGGCCCGCCAGCTGCCGGCGGTGCGCCGCGCCCTCGCCGCGCTCGCCGACCACAAGCCGATCGCCGACTGGCCGGTGTTCTGGACCGCCTACGCCGGGCTGCGCACCCTGCACAGCGCGCTCCACGAGTGGGAGGACCACGGACGCGCGGTCGCCTTCTTCGTCGCCCTCCGCGACCCGGAGGCGGTCTCGCTGCGCCCCGGGCTGCAGCGGCCGCTGCTGCGCCTGCTCGCCCACGTCTCCCCCGCGCAGGCCGCGGAGCGTTTCTGCGCCCTGGCCCAGGGGCTGCGGGGGCGGACCTGGACCGACGCGGAGGTCGAGGCCCTGGGCCGGATGTGCCGCTCGCCCGGCCTGCGGCCGCTCCTGCGGGCGGTGGTCGAAGCCGAGAGCCTCGGCACCCTGCGGCCGGCGCTCAGCCTGTACGGGCTGCTGCGCACCGTCGGGGCCGACCCGGCGCCCCCCTCGCCGGAGACGCCTCCCACCGACCAGGCCCCGCCGGCTCATTGCCCCCCGACCCTGCACGAGCTCTGGCGTGCCCTCGCCGGTCTCGATCCGGACGCGCCGACGCGGGCCGTGCGGCGCCTGCTGCCGGATCCCGCCCGCCTCGAGCGGGAGATCGCCGGCCTGCGCGCCCGTCTTCCCGCCGCGGAGGAGCCGCGCAAGAGCGCGATGGAGCGCCGCCTCGCCAGCCTCGAGCGGCGCCTCGCGGAGCCCGAGGAGGTCTCGCCGCGCACCGTCGGGAAGGCGCGCCGCCGGCTGCGCCAGGCCCGCCGCCGCCTCGGCCTGGCCCGCTGGCTCGAGGCCTACCGGAGCTGCGCCGCCGAGCGCCTGCGCGAGGTCCTCGGCCCGGTGCTCCCGGGGGAGGTCCTCGAGGACGCCGAGCTCCTGCACCTGGTCGGCTGCCTGTACGAGCTCGACGCCGGCTTCCGCAAGCTCGGCCTCGAGCTCCTGCGCCTGCGCACCGGCCCGCGTCCCTGGGACCTGCGGGATGCGCCGGCCAACCGCGACTTCCTCGCGCTGTGCCGGGCGCGGGGCCTCGACCTCGACCCCTGGCTCGACGGCATCGGCGGCCTCGAGCTGCTCGCCGACGACGGCCGGCGGCTGCGCCTCGCGCTGGAGGACGACCCGCTCGCGGTGATGCGGATGGGCGCGCCGTTCGAGACCTGCCTGTCCCCCGGCGACTTCAACTTCTTCGCGGCGGTCGCCAACGCCGCGGACATCAACAAGCGGGTGCTCTACGCGCGCGACCCGGCGGGGAAGATCCTCGGCCGCTGCCTGCTGACCCTGACCCGCGAGGGCGGCATCCTGACCTACCACCCCTACGCCCACGACCGGCGCCTCGGCTTCCCCACGCTGGTCAAGCGCTTCGTCCGTGCCCTCGCCGAGCAGGTGGGCAGCGAGCCGGTCGAGAGCGGCAGCGTCGACATGCTGGTCGCGCGGGACTGGTACGACGACGGCGCCGTCGACCTCGTCGAGCGCTACGCCTTCCTGCGCGAGGGCTCACGCTTCCGCGCCGCCCTGCGCTCGATGCCCGACACGGCGCTCCTGCCGCGGCTCGAGAAGGAGCTCGGCGGGCCGCCGAGCAGCTTCAGCCTCGACCGCCTGCTCAGCCTGCCCGAGCTCCTGGCCCGGCCGGCCCTGGTGCGGGCGCTGCTGCCGTGCTTCGACAGCCTGCGCCTGCCGCGCTTCACCGCGCTGAAGGCCGCCCGCCTCGCGCGCCTGGCCGGAGCCGGCAAGGTCTCCCGGCAGCTGCTCGAGGAGGCGCGCGGCGGCGGCCCGCTGCAGCCGGAGGAGTGCGCCCTGGTCGCCCGCGAGCTGGTCGCCCACGGCCAGCCGCACCGCGCCCTGCACCTGCTGCGCCGCACCCGTCCGCGCGGGGTCCGCACCTGGGACGACGAGCGCTTCCCCCGCCTCGAGCCCGCCGCCCGGGCCCTCGACGCCCTCGCCCGGCCGAGCCTCGCCCTGCGGCTGTACAAGCGGGTGCTCGACGCCGGCCAGGTCGGGCCGGACCTGGCGCAGCGCTGCAAGCGCCGGCTGCACGAGCTGTCGGTGCGGCTGGTGGGGTAGGCTCAGTCGAGCTCAGTCGAGCAGCGCCTCGGGGCTCGGGCAGGCGACAGCCCGCGCGAACAGGCCCTCGAGCTCGGCCGCGGGGCAACGCTGCAGGCGGGTCCGCAGCGCATCGGAGAGGGTGCCGAAGCGCAGCTGCAGCAACTGGAACAAGGCCGTCCTGCGGCCTTCTTCCCGGCCTTCTTCCCGGCCTTCTTCCAACGCCTCGACGCTGCCCGACGGGACGGACTGGTGCAGGCGGATGGTCTGGGTGACGTGCCAGTCGGTTTCCCCGAGCAGCTCTCCGTCGCTCTCGGGATAGATGATCCCGGGGGCCGGCGATGTCTCCGTCTGCGTTGCAAATCCTCGCCAACGGGTACCAGGGGGAGTCTAGCAGAACGCGAGAGACGCCTCCCGCAGAGCGCGACCAGACCCGCGGATGCCGGCAGGCCCTCGCCCGCGTAGGTTACACCCTGGCGGCCCGCCAGCCCGCCTGCTCGCGCCGCCAGGCTCGCCCGTCGGCTGCGCGCAGCGCGACGAAGCCGGCGGTCTCGAGGACGGGGAGCGCCTCTTCCCAGGGATGCGCCGGCAGCGGCACGGCGAGGAGCTCTCCGCCGGCGCGGTTCGCGGCCGCCGCTTCCTCCACATCGGCCCCGACGAGGCCCCGCAAGCCCGCCGGCGGGGGCCTGTCGAATCCGAAAGCGGCGAGCTGCGCGGCGGGCACCTGGCCGGGCCCGGAGGGCGGGCCGTGGCTCGCGAAGCTGAGGAAGCCGCCGACAGCCGCGGCGGCGAGGCGGGTCGCGACCCCGAGCGCCCCCATGCCGATGACGATGGAACCGGGCCGCGCCCGCGCGAGGGCGAGCAGGCGCGCGAGCTCGAGGGGCTCCCGGATCCGCACGGCGAGCTTGGGGATGCCCTTGGCCGCGAGCGCCGCGAGCCGCGCGTCGACATCCTCCGGGCAGCCCCGGAAGTCGTGGTGGGAAGCGATCAGGCGCGCCGGGCCGGAGGGCTGCCAGACAGGCAGCACGTCATCCTCGACATCGACGAAGGCCGCCCCCGCCTCGACGGCCCGCTGCAGCATGCGCCGGCGCTCCTCCTCGGACCCGGCGAAGCGCCCGCCGTCCCGCGGCCGGCGGCAGGTGGCGATCGCCGGCAGGGGGACGTCGAACAGGCCCCGCAGCGAGGCGTCGGGGGCGAGGAAGTCCAGCCGCATCTCGACCAGCCCCACGCAGGCCGGCAGAGCGCGGGCGGCGGCGGCCTGGGCGGCGGCGGTCGGCGCCTGGACCGAGACGGCGATGCGGGTCGGGGACGGCTGCACGGGAACCTCCGGGGGACAGTGTAGAGCATCCGACGGAGTTGCACCTGCCCCCACGCTGCGCTACCCTCGGTAGCCGCTATCGAGCGGGAGGAACAACGTGGGCTGGCTGGCCGCTCCGCTGCATCCGATCGAGCTCGCCGTCCTGACGGCGCTGCTCGTGCTCAGCGCGCGCCGGCTCTACCCCCAGCTCCCGCCCTCCGAGCTGCCTTGGCTGCGGGTCCGGCTGCGTACCTTTGTCGCGGCCTGCCGGGCGCGGCTCTTGTGGGACGCCGCCCGCGGGGCGCTGCTGACCGTGCTGCTCGCGGCCGCAGCCTGGCTGCTGCTGCCGGGTCCGTGGTCCGCTGCGCCGCCCGGCTCCGGGCCGCTGGCGCTGGTGCGCGGCGAGCCGGTGATCCTCGTCCGGGCGCTGTGGCTGACCGCGCTCCTCTTCTGCGGCTGGCTGTGGCTCGCGCCGCTGTTCAGCGGCCGCCACCGCTGGCTCAAGGTGATGGCCCAGCTGCGCGAGAAGGGGCGCCGCGCCGACCTGTCCCCGGACGCCCGCCGCTGGTGCAGCGAGCTGGCCGCCTGCACCCGCTTCGAGCTGCTGCTCGCCCTGCACGAGCGGGCCTCCGAGCGGGCGGCGGCGATCGAGGCGTGGCGGCGGTGGACCGGGGGGAGCGCGCGCCATCCCGCCGACCTGTTCTGGGCGGCGGTGCTCAAGCTCGCGCGCCGGGAAGACCCGCAGCTCGACGCGAAGTCCGAGGCCTACCAGCGCATCCGCGCCCGCTTCTCCGGCGACGCGGCGCGGCTGCGCGGGCTGTGCGCCGAACAGGGCACCGAGCTGCTCGACCGGCGCCGGCTGTACGGGCTGAAGGCCGGGCCCTGGCGGCTCGCCCTCGCCCTCCTCCTGCTGCTCGCCTGCACCGCCGGAGCCTGGCTCTGGATCGCGAGCGTGCGGCCCGCGGCGGACGGCGCCGCGACCTTGCCACCAACCTCGGGAGACTGACGATGACCACTCTGTTTCGGCTGCGGCGGGCGCTCTTCCTGCGCCGCGTCACGATCGCCCTCCTCTGCCTCGGCCTGCTCGGCTGCGGCGACAGCACCAGCGACGAGCCGCCGCCCCCCGATCCCGCCGCCGCGCGGGAGGCGCGCCTGCAGGAGATCAAGGCCAAGCTCGAGGCGCTCGGCACCGACACCGGGCCGGTCACCGTCGAGGTCCCCGAAGACGGCCCGCCGAAGGTCGAAGGCGCCGCCCAGGCGGCCGAGGAGCAGCCGCTCGCGGAGGGCCTCGGTGAGGTGCACTCCCTCGCGACCTTCAAGGACTGGTTCAAGAAGCGCACCGGCCAGGACTGGGACGGCTTCGTCGCCAGCGCCCGCGGCGCCAAGGAGGCGCTCGACGCGAGCCGGGTCGAGGTGCCCTCGGCCGACGGCCTCAAGCAGAGCATCGGCGAGGCCCTCGAGACCCTCGGCGGCGACGCGAACAAGCTCGACGCGGTCAACGGCCTGCTCGAAGAGGTCACCCGCTTCGACGAGGCCGCCGGGGTCGCCCGCGACGGGGTCGAGGCTCTGAAGGCGAAGACGATGCCGGTGATCGGCGACGTCGACAGCTTCATCGCCTCGGTCGAGGCCCTCGGCGAGGACAACTGGCCGAAGGAAAAGGTCGAGGAGCTGCAGAAGAAGAACTTCGTCGACCTGGTCAAGAACCTCGAGACCCTGCACAACGACCGGCTGCCCGAGCTCGCCGAGACCGCGCGCGGCGCCTCCGACAACCTCGAGGAGGCCCTCGCCGCCCTGCGCGCGAAGTACGACGAGGTCGCCAGCCTGCTGCCCGACAAGGTGCGGGAAGAGGCCGAGCGCTACATCTCCGAGGGCCAGGAGACCGTCGACGAGGTCAAGAAGGTGCTCGGCGCCCTCGGCCGGGTCGCCGCCAACTCCGAGCTGATCATGACCGCCTTCCAGGCTCATCCCGCCCTCGGCATCGCGGTCGCGCTCCTGCTGTTCGCCCTCGAGTACTTCGGGGACGGCGGCGGTCCGGGCAGCGGGCCGGAGGAAGGTCCCCAGAGCGGGGCCAGCGGCAACGAGGGCGTCGACACCCCGACCCCGCCGACCACCGACGGCAACACCGAAGGCCTGCCCGAGGGCTCGAGCCTGGCCCGCCCGGAGGCGAGCGAGCCGGGCGCCGTGGTCGGCAGCTACAACGGCTCGCCGTGGTTCATGACCTGGTTCGAGGGCGACGTGTTCGGCATCCGGATCACGGCCGAGGGCCAGATGAGCGCGACCACCCTGCTGCTCAAGAAGGAGGAGGGCAACGCGGCCCTCGACACCATCTTCGAGCGGCTGCAGCAGGCCAAGGCCGGCGAGATCGCCCAGATCGAGATCGAGGCGATCGCGATGACGGACGGCAGCTTCCCGGTCACCGTCACCTTCAAGGGCGTCAACAGCGACGGCAGCAGCCTGCCGATCGAGTGGAGCGCGAGCGACGCCTTCGAGGTCAAGGGCACGGTCCGCTAGGCCCCCCGCCGACCGACCCGCGAGGAGGTTCCATGCTCTACTTCCTGCGCCGCGCCGCGCGCCTCCGCGCCGGGTTGGTCGGCCTCCTGTGTCTCGCCTTCCTCGGCTGTCCGTGGGGCGCGGACGCCGAGCAGGAGCCGCCGCCACCCCCCGACCGCGCCTCCCGCATGCGGGCCCTGGCCGAGAAGTACCGCGCGCAGCTCGAGGCGCTGGCCGGCAAAGCCGCGCCGCCGCGGGTGACGCTCGGTCCGGACGGCGACGTGCTCGACGCCGCGGTCGACTCCCTCGCGGTCGCCGCCCGCGCGCAGCCGGTCGACGAGGACCTGGTCGCGGTCCGCTCCCTGGCGGAGTTCAAGGCCTGGTTCGCGGAGAAGACCGAGGGCAAGGACTGGGACGCGCTGGTCCAGACCTACCGGGACGCCGCGGACACCCTCGCGGTCACCGCCCCCGCCCCGCCCGACGCCGGGCCCCTGCGCCGCGCCCTCGACACGATGCTCGCCCGCAATCCCCCCGAGGAGCGGGCCGCGGCTGCCCGCGAGCTGCGCGATGCGGTCGACGCCTTCGACGGGTCGGTGCGGCTCTACCTCGGCATGCTCAGCGACCTGCGGGGCCGCACCGAGCGCGCCTTCGCGCCGGTCGGGGCGCTGATCGCAAAGGTCGAGGCCCTCGGTGAGGAAAACTGGCCGCCGGAGGCCGCCCGGGTCCTGATGGAGGAGGACTTCGTCGCGGTCTGCGCGGGCATCGAGGAGCTCCACCAGGGCGGGCTCAACACGCTGGCCGAGACCATCGCCCTCGCCTCGGAGGAGCTCGAGGCCGAGCACGCCGCCCTGGCCGCCAAGGTCGACGCGCTGCGCGACCTGCTCGACGACGCGGTGGTCGAAGAAGCCGATGACTACGTCGAGGAGAGCCGCAAAACCATCGACGACTCGAAGAAGGTGCTCGAGACCATCGCCGAGGTCTCGACCATCAGCGCGACCCTCGCCCTCGCCTTCGCGATCAACCCGCTGCTCGGCCTCGCGGCGCTGGTCGCCCTGTTCGCGATGGAGATGTTCGGCGACGGCGGGGACGGCGACGGCGGGGAGGGATCCGAAGACGGCCCCGCGGGAGACGGCGCCGAGCAGAGCGCCGGACCCGCCGGCGAGGACGAGGGCGCGGGCCCGTCCGGACCCCCGCCGGACGGCCACACCACCGGCATGCCGGGTGGCACCGCCCTGCCCCGCGCGCCGGACGGCACCGCGCCGGGTGGCGTCGGCTCGACGACGCGCGATCCGCGCGGGCCCTGGTTCGAGACCTGGCTCGCGGCCGAGGAGTTCGGCATGTCGCTGAGCGGTCCCGGGGTGATGTCGGGCCTGCAGCTGATCCTGCGCCCGGACGGCGGGCCGAGCGACAGCAGCGTGCGCTGGGTGCTCGGACGCTTCCACGCCGCCCGCGACGGGCAGATCCCGCAGATCAGGGTCGCGGGCGTCGACCAGCTCGCCTATCCGATCACCGTCACCTTCGAGGGCATCAACAAGGGAGACCAGAGCCTGACCGTCACCTGGAGCGACGCGAACACCTTCACCCTCGGCGAGCTGTTCCGCGACTGATGGCGCGGCGACGACGGACATCGGTCGACTTCACGACCTCCTTCCTCGACCTGTGCTGCTGCGCCCTCGGCGCGCTGATCCTGCTGATGGTGCTGCTGGTGCCGATTCCGCACCCGCCGCCCCTCGAGGCCGCGCCGGTCGTCCGGCCTCTGGACATCGCCCTGCGCCTGCCCTGCGCCTGGCCGGTCGGCGCCACGGAGTCGGACCTCACCCTCGCCGACCCCGGGCGCCTGCGACCGGCCGCGGCGGTCGGACGCATCGACCGCCTGCGGCTGACCCTTGCCGGCCGGGTGCTGTGTGACGGGCCGGTCGCGCTGGACGACGCGGAGCGGAAGCTCGACACCGAGCTCGGGCCGCTGCACCTCGGCCTGTTCAGGGAAGGGCTCGAGATCGAGAACTGCGCGCCCCTCAGCCTGCTCGGCATCGACCTCTCCCTCGCGACCTCGACCGACGAGGAGCTGTTCGCCGGGCCCTTCAAGCTGACCCTGGAGATCTTCTGGGAAGCGCCCGCGCAGCCCCTGCTGCGGGAGGCCGAGGAGCTCTGGCGGCGCTTCCTCGCGAGCCCGGAGGCCGCGGCGAGCTGCGCGATGCCCCTGGAGGGGGTGTTTCCCTCGCTGCGGCTCGCCTTCTTCCCCGACCTCGAAGAGTGCCTCAGCCTGACACGCTTCCCCTTCAGCCACTGGCGGCCCCTCGAGCGCAACGAGCGCTGGCAGCTCGCCGGCGGGCTGATCGCCCGGCCGGGCATCGACGAGGCGGCCCGCCAGACGCTGTTCGCCGGGCGCCCCGCGGACCTCTTCGAGGCGAACGAGAACCTCTACGACCCGCGCCCCCTGGCCCCGGGCGGCGCCCTGGAGGTGTGCCGGCTGCACGCCTGGTTCGAGGGCTTCTCCGAGGCCGCGGCGGTGCTGCGGGCTCCGCGCCGGTCGCTGCGCTACGGGCTCGCGTTCAGCTTCTCCCTCGCGCCGCTGCCGGGCAGCGACGACGACGGCAGCCTGCCCGAGCTGACCGTGGTCTCCGCCGAGGCCCGCTGGACGGAGGGGGAGTAGTGGCCGCGCGGGAAGGCCCGAACATGATGATGAGCTTCCTCGACCTCCTGTTGTCGGCCCTGGGAGGCGTCGCGCTGCTGATGATGTTGTTCGCGGCGATCCAGACCCAGAACGCCGAGGCCGCCCGCCGGCTGGAGAGCGAGATCGTGTCGGTCGAGCTGCTGACCCCCGCCGGATCGGCCCTCGACGCGCTGGTGATCGGCGAGGAGATCGGCCTCGCGGTCGAGACCGCGGACGGCTTCGCCAGCGCCTTCGGCGAGCCCCCCGCCCTGCCCCCGAGCCCGCTGGTCGTGCGCTGGGAGGAGGCCCGCCGGCGGCGCTACCGCTTCGTGCTCCAGAGCGCCCCGGAGAGCGAGCCGGTGCTGCGCCTGTGGCTGCGCGCCCACGACCCCGAGCGCGCGGCCGCCTTCGTCGCCGCCGCCCGTGACGGGCTGCGGCTCGAGGTCGCCTGGACCGGCATGGAGGACGAGCCCCGGCAGGTCGCCCTCGACGCGCCGGGCTCCTTCTACACGACGGTGGAGATCCGATGAGGTACGCGCTCGCCCTGTGCCTGCTGCTCGCGCCGCTCGCGGCGCAGGAGGAGTTCCTGCTCGGCGCCGGCCCCTACCCCGACGGCTTCGAGATGCGCTGGAGCGGGGACCGCGCCGACGCCCGCCTGCGCTTCGCCGGGCGCCGGGTCGAGGCGCTCGGCTGCGCCCTCGCCTGGATCGACGGCCACGCTCGCCTCGGCGGGGTCGATGCGAACGCCCGGCGGGTGTATTCCGACGGCGAGAACAAGGACCTTCTGCGGTTGTACGACGGCTTCGCCGGCTTCGCCCGGCGCGGCCACGACCGCTGGGTGCTGTGCGGGATCGGGGCGCCCGCGCGGCCGACCCTGGTGCTGCTCGCCGCCTCGAGCGAGAGCGGCGAGGGCGAGCTGCGGATCGGGCCGGAGGGGCCGGTGCGCCGCTTCGTCTGCGCTCCGGACGAGCTCGCCGACGAGGCGGCCCTGACCCGGCTGCTGGAAGACGCCCTCGCCCTGCCGCTCGCGCGCCCCGGCTTCCTGCATCTCGGCCCCCGCGCGCTGGTCGTCGGCGCCGGCGAGGACCTCGTGTTCCGGTTGCGCGCCCCCTGGGACGTTCTCGAGCCGCGCGCCGCGACCTCCGCAGGCGCCGGCCTCTGGCGCCTCGAGCGCGGCACCTGGCGCCAGCTCGCGCGGGGCGCCCCGGAGGCCCTCGTCGACCTGCATCAGAGTCCGTCGGCCGCCGAGGTCTCGCGCTGGCTCGCCTTCGGTCTCGACGCCGCGCCGGGCAGCTTCACCGTCCAGGACCCCCTGCTGTGGATGCTCGAGGAGCCGCGATGAGCGAAGACACCCCGAAGCCGTCATTGCGCGCCCGCCTGTTCCCGCTGCTGCGGGCCGCCCTGCGCCTGCCCGGACAGCTCGCGCGCGTCGCCGCGCCGCTGTGGCGTCGCGCCCTGAGCAGCGCGGCCCGGGCGACGGTGCGCGGGCTGGTGCTGGTCGCCCTCGGCGCCGCGCTGCTGACCTTCCTGAGCTTCTTCGTCGGCAACGCCCTGCTCGACGGCCGCGTCGCCGCCGCCTGCCGCGCCGAGCGCCTGATCTATGAGGGCCGGGGCAGCTCCCCCCTCGGCGAGCCGGGCATCGAGATCTGGGTCAACCACAACAGCACCTCCTCCCCCCTCGCCGACGCCCTCTGGGTCGACGGCCAGTACCCCGCCTTCGCCCCCGAGCTGCCGTCCGGGTCGACGCGCAGCTACCGGGTGTTCGTGCGCGCCGGCCCCGACAGCCTGCCGCGCGAGGTCCTGCACGTCGAGGCGCGGCCGGTGCGGGCCGCCCTCGAGACGACGGGGGTCGCGCCCGACGTGGAGTGGCTCGTGCTCGAGTCCGGGGGCCAGCGCTTCGCGTACTACCTGCGCGACGGGGACGTCACGCGGCGGCTCCGGAACGGGGACGGCGCGTCGCAGGTGCTCGCGACGGCGGAGGCGACCGACCTCTGGGCGACGCCGCACGGCGACGCCTTCCTGTACCCGAGCGGCGGGCGCCTCTTCGAGGTGCGCGACGGGAGCGCGCCCGTCGATCTCGGACCCTACGCGCAGAGTCGCTTGCAGGGCGTGCACGCGCCCGAGGCCACGCAGCTCGCCCTGCTCGACGGGACCACCCTTCGGGTCTTCCGGACAGACACCGCGGAGTCGAGCGAGCTCGACTCCGACGTCCGGCGAGGCAGCGTCGGCTACGACGGCCGGGGAGAGCGGCTCCTCTACCTGACCGCGAGCGACTCGACGGGGCGCGCCGACGCTCTGCGGGCGAGCGCGGTGCGTGACCTCGCGACCGAGACCCTGGCCACCGAGGTGACCGGCTGGTGGGCCGTGCCCGACGCCGACGCGGTCCTCTACCGCGGCGCCGACGGATCGCTCAGGCGCCGCTGACCCCGGCGAGCTCGCGCAGGCGGCGGTGCTCGGGCACGCGTTCGTAGAACGCGGCGCGCACGGCCGGGTCGGGGAGGCGCGACGCGGTCGCCTCGAGCTCGGCCCAGGCCTCCCTCGCGCGCGCCCTCCCCTCGTCGACGCGGCCGCACGCGATCAGCGCGTCGGCGTGCACCGCGGCGAGGTACCGGGCGCGATCGAGCATCGGCTCCCGCGCCGCGAGCGCGACGGCCTCCTCGCACACCGCGAGCGCGTGCTCCGGCTCGCCCCCGTCGAGCGCGACCCGGGCCATCACCGCCTGCGCCGCGGCCCGAGCCGGACCCCGCGTCCCCGTGAGCATCACGGCGTGCGCCGCCTCCGCCCACGCGTCGTCCGCGCGCCCGAGCGCCGCGAGCACCTCGGCGAGCGCCGATCGCGACGCCGACTCGAGCCGGTCGTCGCCGAGCTCGCTCGCCCACGCCTCGGCGGCCTCGCTCTGGACGCGCAGCGCCTCGTGCAGCTCGCCGCGCAGGAACAGCGCGAGCCCGAGGCTGAGCTTCGCGAGCGCGACCACGTACGGGAAGCCGCCCGCCTCGGCGCGCGCGAGCGCGGCCCGGAGCTCGTCGGTCGCCTCCTCCACGAGCCCGAGCTCGAGCAGCTTGCTGCCGAGGTTCGCGCGCTGCGACGCGGCCCACCGCGCCGCGCCGACGGCCTCGAACGCCTCCGCCGAGGCGCGGAACGCGGCGGTCGCGCCGAGGAGATCGCTCGCGACCACGGCCTCGATCGCGCGGCCGTTCGCGAGGCGCGCCACGAGCGCGGGCGACGGAGCCACCGCGTCCTCGACGAGCGCCTCCGCTCGCTCGAGCACGCGCTGCGCGAGGTCGGAGCGCTCGAGGAACATCAGCGGCGGGTGCGCCCGCGCGAGCGTGGACGCCTGCTGCGCGCGGTCGACG
>JAUIEM010000528.1 GCA_030428695.1 bacterium | reverse complement strand
CGCGGTGTGACCGCAGTCCGGTCCGTGCTGGTGGTCGTGGGCTTCGTGGAAGGCGTGACTCATCGGTTCCTCGTGGGGCGCGGCCCCGGTGGGTGGCTCAGGCTTCTTCGCGGGCGTGGTCGAAGGCGCAACGGATGATCTCGAGGATGTGGTCATCCGCGAGACTGTAGTAGACGTGTTTCCCTTCCCGGCGGCGCCGCACGAGACGCTCGGCGCGCATCAGCCGCAGCCGCTGCGAGGTGGTCGACAGGCTCTCGTTGCTCTCGGCGGCGAGCTCGGAGACGCAGGCTTCCTCGCGCGCCAGGCGCTGGATCGCCCGCAGTCGCGACGAGTCCCCGAGGACGCGGAAGATCGACGCGACCCGCTCGATCAGCAGGAGATCCTGTTCTTCCGCCTCACGCGGGCCGTGCTCGCAGGCGGGGGTGTCGTCGTGGGAAGGGTCGCTCACCGTTCACTCCGTCGCTCATACACTTGAACGATCTACGGATCATTGTAGTGACACGCGACGGAGGTGCAAGGTGTCTACCAGGATCGTGTCGCGGGGGTCGGCGGTTGCGCACCTATAGATAATCGCATATCATTACCAACAAGACGTTGCGTCCTCTCCTGAGATCGTCGGGACGCCTGGGCCAGCACCGTGATGGCGGACGAAGACAGCGCGACCGGCGCCCGCTCGGCGAGCGGGCAGGACCAGGGCGACGACCTTCTCGTCATCCTCGAGAGCATCCCCTGCGCCCTGCAGGAGCTCCTGACGCTCTGCGTCGAGCGCGACGCCTCGGACCTCCACCTCGCGCCCGGTCTCCCGCCCCACCTGCGGATCGCCGGGGTGCTCGAAGCCTTGACCCGCTTCGGTCCCGTGTCGGTCGACAGCATCGACACCCTCGCCGAGTCCCTGCTGCAGCGCACCGATGAGCGACGTTTCGCGCGGAGCGGCCACGCGGACGGAGCGCTGACCTGCGACCTCGGCGCGCGTTTCCGCTTCAACGTCTTCCGCCGCGCGGGCCACCTCGCCATCGCGCTGCGCAGGCTGGAGGAGCGGTGCCGCACCCTGGAACAGCTCGGGCTGCCGGCCTCTCTGTACGAGCTGTGCGCCCAACGGGACGGCCTCGTCCTCGTCGCGGGACCGACCGGAGCGGGCAAGAGCACGACCCTGGCGACCCTGATCGACCGCATCAACCAGTCCCGCCCCTGCCACATCGTGACGATCGAAGACCCCATCGAGACGATCCACGTCCCCGCCCGGGCCCTGATCAGCCAACGGCAGATCGGGCTCGACACGGCGAGCTTCCACCATGCGCTGGTCGCCTCCCTGCGGCAGGATCCCGACGTGATCCTCGTCGGCGAGATGCGGGAGCAGGAGACGATCCGCACCGCGATCTCCGCAGCCGAGACCGGCCACCTCGTCTTCAGCACCGTCCACGCCGGCGACTGCGTCGGCGCGATCGAGCGGCTGGTCAGCGTCTTCGGCGCCGACGAACAGGAGGGCATCCGCCGCCAGCTCGCCCTCGTGCTACGGGCCGTGGTCGCCCAGCACCTCATCGTCGCGGACGGCCCACGCGGCGACGGGGACACCCCACGTCGACGGGTCGTCGCGAGCGAGGTGATGATGGTGACGACCGCGATCGCGAGCCTGATCGCGCTCGCGAAACCGACGCTCCTCTATTCCGCGATGGAGACCGGCTCGGGCCACGGCATGCAGACCCTCGAGCAGGACCTGGCCCGGCTCTGGGCGCAAGGCGAGCTCTCCGAGCGGGCCGCGGTCGCGCTCGCCCGCGATCCCGCCGTGCTCCGCGAGCGGTTCAAGCTCGCGCGCAGGAACACGGGACGCCTCACGCGCCGCTGGCGGCGCTGAGGGCAGTCGAGCGGGGCAGGCGGTGAAAATGTCCCCGGACCCGCCTCCTCACCACTCCGCGCGGCAACCGATGATCCGGTCCGCGGCCCGCCGCGCTCCGGCGATGTTCCTCGAGGAAGGGCCTAGCTCGAGCTCGGCGAGCGGTCCGGTGACGCGGATCCTCGGATGCCACCGCAGCGCATCGTCGACGATGGGATAGCCGCACTCCGCGCACGGCAGTGACGCCGAGGCGATCAGCGCATCGACCAGCGCACCGCCCGGACGTCTCGGGTCGAAGCCAGTCGCGAGGAGGACGCGGTCGGCGTGCAGGGTCACCCCCGTCGAGAGCTCCAGCTCCAGCCCGTCCTCGCCGTCTCCCAGGCCGGCGATATCGGCCTGGTGCCAGCCGATGGCCTCGCGCTGGATCGCATCGCGCAGCGCATGTCGGACCTCGGGAGGCACCGACCCGCCGTGCCGGGCCCCGGCGATGATCGCCCGCCGGCGATCGAAGTCTTCGACGCGGGAGAAGCCGGTCATGTACTTCGCGCCGAGCCACCCGGGGTCGCTGTCGAACTGGTGCTCCCGCACGGGGTGCCGCGAGACGATCTCGACCCGATGGCCCTCCCCCACCAGCCGCAGCGCCACCTGACAGGCCGAGAGACCACCCCCGACGACGATGACACTCTCGCTCTCCTGTGCAGGCCAGCCGGCGAAGCCCGGCTCGAAGACGTGCTGCACGCAGTCGTGGCCGCGGGGCGCCCAGGCGGGCCAGCGCGGCTGCTCACTCGCGCCGATCGCGAGCACCACCTGGTGGGCCTCGAGCGCGTCGCCCCCGGCGAGCTCGACGACGACGCGGTCACAGTCGACCTCGCAGCGCAAGGCCCTGTCCTGGACGTGGAGCGCCGCGAGCCCGAAGTCCTCGACCACCTGGTCGCAGTGCTCGTCGAACAGGTCGAGGGCAGGCCTGCGGTAGGGAGGCGCGTAGAGATCGGGCTCGTCCGGCTCGCGGGGCTCGGCGAATTGCCGCAGCGACCAGGGGCTGAGGCCGATGTGGTGGACGGCGGGCGAGCGCAGGTGCGTCATCCCGGTCGTGCTCGTGCAGGCCCGCCAGCGCGCGAGCAGCCGCTCGGCCGGGTCGACGATGCGCAGCTGATCCGCGCCGACGTGGCGCTCTCCGATCAGCCGCGCGGCGACGTGCACGCCGTGGATCCCACCCCCGATGACCAACCACGTGAGACTCATGGGCATCCCTCCTGCACCTTACGATAACGCGCTATCGTTATCGAGTCCAGCGCGGAGGATGGCGACGCCGACGGTCTGCAGCCTGACCCGGTTGGACCGCTGCTGCCCGTCTCCCGTACACTGCCTCCATACCGGGCGTGGAGGGCTGCGAATGACGAGCGAGGTCGAACGGCTGCGACAGCCCGCGACGACGCCGCGGCCCGCCCCCGTCGACGGCGGCTGACAGCGGTGTCCCGCGCGCTCCTGATCCCGACGCTCGTCGCCCTGCTGCTCGGCCTCGCGCTCGCCCTGTGGCTCGGCGCGACGCCGCGCTTCCCCGATGCCGACGACTACCTCGCCATCGCCCGCTCCCTGCGCGCCGGCGACGGCTTCGTCAACCCGACCGGCCTGCGGGCGAGCCGCGCGCCGCTCCTGCCCTTCGTCGTCGCGGTCTGGCCGACGCTGCCGGCCGCGCGCCTGTTCGGCGTGCTGTGCTTCGCGGGCACGGTGTGGTGGACCGGACGCTGGCTCGGCCGCACCCTCGACCCGGGCGCGGGCAGGCTCGTGGCCTGGCTGTGCGCGCTGCACCCGCTGCTGCTGGTGTTCTCGGCCCTGCTGCTGACCGAGGCGCCCTTCACCCTCTTCTGGCTGGTCTGCCTCGAGCGGCTCTCGCGCTTCTCGCGAATGGGGACGCCGGGCACGGCGGCGGGCGCGGGGCTCGCCTGGGGGTTGGCCTGCCTGACCCGGCCGAGCGCGCTGGTGCTCGCGCCCTGGGCGCTCGCTCACCTGTGGCGCCGGCCGGCGGGGCGCAAGGCCCTGCTCGCCTGGGGGCTGATCCCGCTGTGCGCGGGGCTGCTCGTGCTGCCGTGGACGGTCCGGAACCGGGTCGTGCTCGGCGCCTGGGTGCCGGTGACCGCGAAGGCGGGCTCGGACCTGTACGAGGTCAACGGACCGCACGCCGACGGCGGCCCGAAGCGGGATGCGATCGTCTGGCCCGAGGAGATCTACGGCCTCTCCGAGGTCGAGGCGGACCGCCTGCTCGGCCGCCGGGCCCGCGCCTGGATGGCGGCGCATCCGGCCGCGGTGGCGGCCCTCGCCGTGCGCAAACAGGCCCGCTTCTGGAGCCCGGCGCCCAACGCGCCCGGTCTCCAGCGGCCGGCCCTGGTCTGGCCGGCGCGGCTGTTCTTCGTGCCGTGGCTGGGAGCCGCGGCGCTCGGTGCCGTGGTGGTGGTGCGGAAGGGACGGCGGGGTCGCGAGCTGTTGGTGCCGATCGCCTTGCTGGCGGGGGCCCACGCCATCTTCATGGGTTCGATCCGCTACCGGGTCCCGCTCGAGCCCCTGCTCGCGATGCTCGTGGTCTACGGCTGGCGCGCCTGGCGCCCACCGGCGCCCGAGGACGGGAGGGAGACCGCTGCTCGTTCCGGCTGAGGGACGTCGTCGCTGGCGGGGAGCGAGGAGCTCGCATGCAGGCTGGACGGGGCGGCGGCGAGGGCCAGCGAAAAAGGGCTGTTTCCTCGCAGGCCCCCTCCCCCGTCTCCGGTCCTACATCGAGCTGTCCTTGAAGATCGAGTGCAGATGCTGGTTCAGGCTGGTCAGCAGCTCTTCGAGCTGCGCGGCGCGGTTCTCGTCGCCGGCCTCGCGGGCGGTCTCGATCTCGGTCTGCAGGACCGGGACGGCCTTCTTCCACACGTCGACGGCCTGACCGTAGAGCTCGCTCTGCGCATCGCCCTCGGCGCGGTTGCCTTCACGCCGCAGCTCGTAGCCTTCGAGCCAGAGCTTCTCGCCCTCGCTGTACTCCGGAGCGGCCTCGCTGGGCTCCGGCGTGTCGGGCGTCTCGGAAGCGACGGCCTCGTCGGTCTTCTTGTCGAAGTACTTGGCGGCGAGCGCGTCGAGCTTCTGGCCGAACTTGGTGTCCTTGATCGTCTCGACGAGGTCGAGGGTGCCAGTCTTGACCTCCTCCCCCTTCATCATGGCGTAGTTGCCGAAGCCCTTCCAATCGTCTCCGCTCCAGCTCCACGGGTAGCGGGCGATGCGCTCGGAGTACATGAACATCAGCACGATCGCGATCAGGCACGCGAGCGAGAAGACGCCTTTGATCAGCCTTCCGAGGAAGGATGGTTGCTTGTCGGACATAGCGGATTTCTCCTTTGAAGTCGCAGGCCGATCTTAGCGAGAAGGGCCGGCTTTGGGAACGACCGACCCGAGATCCGCGCGGGGCAGCCTGCTACGCTTTGGAGGTAGCAAGGGCCGTGCCA
>JAUIEM010000039.1 GCA_030428695.1 bacterium | reverse complement strand
GAGGGCAGCGACACGTGGTACTCCCCGGTCCACTTCGACAAGGTCGCCCGCTTCGTGCTCAACCGCACCGAGTCCTACATCGGCGCCCCCGAGACCAAGCTGACCGAGAGCGACTTCGCCGGACTGTTCCGGCGCGTGATCGAGAGCGAGGGCTGAGCGGCCCTGCCCGGCGCGGCTACACCGTCACGCTGTCCAGCCGCTGCGGTGCCCGCCGGGGTCCCTTCCTGCGCAGGCTGAGCACCGCGCCGAGGGCCAGGGAGGCGAAGGCCAGCCCCACGCCGACGGCTCCCCAACCCACGATGTCCTGGGGCAGCACGTACTCCCACAGCAGCCGTCCCGCGGCGAACAGCAGCCCGCCCAGGAGGCCGAGCCACACGCTGCGCTGCCGCCAGGTCTCCGCCGCGACGAGCAGCGCGGCGACGGTGAGCACGACACGCCACGCGCTCCACGCGCCGGCGGGCAGGCCGGGCATGTCGGGACGCACCCCGACACACACCAGCGCGAGGGCCAGACAAGCGGCCGCGATCCGCCACACCGGGCCCGGACGCCGCGCGGCGATCCAGGCGCCGGACAGCAGCAGCGGAGCGGCCAGCGCGAGACCGAAGGGCGAGTCGTAGATCCAGTGCAGGGCGACCAGGCGCATGCCGAGCCCGAGCAGCGGGATCGCGAGCAGCACCGTCCGCCCCTGGAGCACCCGGAGACCCGCGAGCCGCAGCTCGGACGGGTGGCCGAGCCGCGGTCCGAGCAGCCCCGCGACCAGGGCGAGCAGCCAGGCGTCGAGCAGGTGGCCGGGCTCGGCCGAGCCCATGGCCGCGAGCGTGAAGCCCGGCGCGAGGCCGGTGGCGAGCACCGCGAGGTAGGCGACGGCGGGAATCGCCAGGCGGCGTGGGTCGTAGCGCAACAGCAGCGACCAGATCGCGCCGAGCTGCCCGGCGCCGAGCAGCGCGACCCCGGCGCCGAGCAGCGCTCCCGCGGTCGGGCGGAAGACGCCGAGGCGCAGCCAGGTGAAGGTGGGGTCGACCAGGAACACCGCCGCCAACAGGAAGAGCTGCAGGCTCTCCCGCTCGATGCGGCGCCGCAGCATCACGATGCCCAGGCCGACGAGCAGGCAGTGGTAGACCAGCAACGAGCCGGTCAGCGCGAACAGGCCTCCGACGTCCGCCGGGCCGCTCGAGGACTGGATGACCAGCCCGCCGCTCAGCATCAGGCCGGCGCTGATGAAGAACAGCGGATGCGCGGGCTCGGGATCCCGCCTCGCCTCCGCGAGCGGCGCCGCTCCCTCGGGAGGGGCCGGCTCTTCCGTGTCGGCCCGCTCCTCGGCCGGATCGACGGACGCTCCCACGGAGCCGTCCGGAGCGGACTCGTCCAGCGCTCCGGCGGCGTGTACCTCCGTCCCCGCGGGATCTTCCCGCTCCGCGGCGGAGCCATCCGGGAGGTCTGCGCCGCAAGCGCCGGCTTCCGCCGTGTGGTCGGCGCCCTCGGCCGGCTTCGGGTCCTCGTCTCGTCCGTGCACCATCGCTGTCCCCAAGCCTCTAATGCGGCTGCGCGCGCTCGGTCAGCGCGCGGGCCTTGGTGACGTCCCCGACCAGCTCGACCAGCCCGCAGGCCAGGCAGATGTTCGCATGGAGGAGGATGTCCGCGGTCCTCAACGTCAGGAACTTCGCGTTCTGTGGGCGGAAGTAGACCTTCCCGGTCGACTGCACGTGACCCGGCTCGAGCTCACGGCTTCCGCAGCGACGACAGCGAGGGCTGCCGTCGTCCGCGGATCCCGCCGGGTCACCGAAGGTCGCCTGCAGGAGCTCGCGCAGCTCCTGCTCCATCGACCGCCCGGCGGCGCGGGCGGCCGCCTTGATGCGCTGGACCAGGGCGGACGGGAGGTTGCGGATGGTGAGGCTGGCCATGGAGTCGGTTCCTTCGCGAGGCTCTCGTTTCCTCGAGTCTACCCGAGCGCAATCATTTTGCAATCATTTTGACATCACCCAGGACCCGGGCTTTCTCTTCCCCCGAACCGAATGATCTCGCCGAAGCCTGCGTCCCTCGGAAGAACGTCCACAAGGACCCGAGGCGCGTCTCGACCGGCCATCCGAGGATCCGGATTCGGATTCGCAGTCCCGCAGCGCTTCGGCTATTTTGGACAGGTTCCCTGGTGTTCCACCCCCTCTTGTTTCGGAGTCCCCCGATGCGTCGTCTCTTCGTGTTGTCGTGCCTGTTGTTGTCCGCCCCGCTCGTCCTCGGCCAGGACATGATCCTCGAGGAGGAGAGCGAGGTGGAGTTCCCCGCCACCGTCGACGGCGCGAGCGGCGTCAAGCTGACCTGTCTCGGCGTGAGCTGCCGGGAGAAGACCTGGCTCGCGGTCAACGTCTACGCGATCGCCCAGTACGTCGATCCCGCCGGCGCGCGCGCCGCGCTCGAGCGCTGGAACCGGCAGACCGGCGCGGACGTGCTGGACGACCAGGACTTCTTCAACGCCCTGTCCGCCGCTGACTGCGAGAAGCGCCTGCGGCTCGAGTTCGTGTACGACGTCGACGCCGAGGCGATCCGCGAGTCCTTCGAGGTCAGCCTGAAGACCGCGCTCGGCGAGCTGTCCGAGAACGCCAACACCTTCGTCGCGTTCTTCCAGGACGCGGTCGAAGAGGGCCACAACTACGAGATCCGCAGCCTCCCCGGCGGGACCATCGAGGCCTACCAGAACGGCGAGCTGCTCGGCACGATCCGGGAAGATCGCCGCTTCGCCAAGGCGGTGTGGGAGATCTGGCTGCAGGAAGAGCTCGCCGACGACTACCTGCTGACCGTCAAGAACCAGCTCGTCTCGCGCCTGAGCGAGGTCTGGTAGCGCCGTAGCTCAGTAGCTCAGCCGCAGAGCCGCACGTCCTTGGCCTGGGTGCCCTTCTCGGACTCCTCGAGCCGGAACTCGAAGATCTGCGTGCGGTTCGGCAGACCCGCGCTGTCGACCGCGGCAGGGAACTCGCTGACGTGCACGAAGGCGCTGCCGTACGGCGAGTCGGCGTGCCGGGTGTCGATGTTCCACAGCCCCGCCGCGATCTTGCGCAGGTAGCGCATGAAGCCGAACTGCTTCTCGGAGTTGAAGTAGTAGCAGATGCCGCGCACCCGCGAGCCCTCGTCCCCCCAGGCCCGGTCGGACTCGGTCGCGAGCAGATGGGGGATCAGGTAACCGGACATGAACAGGTCCGCTTCCCGCTTGAGCTCCGAGGACACCTTGTCGAAGGCGACGACCTCGACCCGGCAGCCCTTGTTCTGCAGCGCCCGCACCACCTGCACGAAGTCGCCGTCCCCGGTCGCCAGCACGACCCGGTCGAGGTTGTCGGACTGCAACAGCGCGTCGACCGCCATGTCGAGGTCGGCGTTGGCCTTGGCGTAGAGCTCGCCGGCGTCGTTCCGGTACCAGCGCAGCGTCTTCGCGATCACCTTGTAGCCGAAGTCGCGCAGGACGGCGTGGAACTCGTGGGAGCCCGCCCGGTAGCTCGCGTCCTCGCGGGCGCGCGCCTCGTCGTAGGCCACGTAGGCGTTCAGGCGCACGGCGCTGCCGCCGTCCCGGGCCGCGAACTCCCGCAGCACGCCGTAGCGCATACCGCGGCCGCCGTTGTGGGCGAGGTTCGACACATCGATGTACACGCCGACACGGCTCATGCGCGCCTCCGGGAAGTCAGCGACGGAAGAAGAACAAGAGGTACACGATCCCCGCGAGCAGCCCGATCAGGACGACCGTCCCGACCCCGAGGAAGGCGACGCGGCCGAGGGAGCTCGGCTGGACGCGCAGGCGCTCGAGGAAGGCCTCGACCTCGACCAGGCACTCCTCGGCCGAGGCGTAGCGGTCCTCCTTGGCCTTGGCGACCATCTTGAGGATGATGCCGCTCAGCGGCGCCGGGACGTCCGGACGCAGGCTGGTCGGGTTGGGGGGCGGCTCGTTGAGATGGCTGTGGATCAGCTGCAGCTTGTTGTTCGTGTCGAACATCTTGCGGCCACACAGCACATGGAAGAAGGTCGCGCCGAGGGCGTAGAGGTCGGAGCGCTGATCGACCGCATCGTCCCCTCCGCACTGCTCGGGCGACATGTAGGCCGGGGTCCCGAGCACCGTGCCCGGCATCGTCAGCGCCATCGACTCCGCCGTGCGGGCGAGACCGAAGTCGGAGACGAGGGCGTGCCCGTCCTGCATCAGCAGGATGTTGTCCGGCTTGAGGTCGCGGTGCACGATGCCCGCCTTGTGGGCGGCCGCGACCCCGCGCAGGGCCTCGCACAGGATCTGCACGGCCTCCTCGATCGGGATCTGCTGCCCCTGAGCCTGCAGCTGCTCGAGGCGGCCCATCAGGCTCGGCCCGTCGACGAACTGCATCTCGATGTAGTGCAGGCCCTTGTCTTCGCCGATGTTGTAGACCGAGACGATGTTCTTGTGCTCGAGGCTGGCCGCCGCCTGGGCCTCGCGTTTGAAGCGCTGGACGAGCTCCTTGTCGACGCCGAGCTCCTTGCGCAGGACCTTGAGCGCGATGATCTTGTTCAACGCCACCTTGCGCGCCTTGTAGACCGAGCCCATTCCCCCTTTGCCGAGCTTCTCGAGCACCTCGCAGCCGCCGATCACGCGGCCCTTGGGCTTCTTCTGCGCGGTGACCGCCGGCGCGGGGGGGTCGGGCTGCGGGTTGATCAGCTTGGCGAGCTCGGGGTTGTTCTTGATCGAGACGTCGGCGATGGTCGCCCGGTTGTCCTCGTCGTCGAGCAGGGCCCCCGGCGGCCGCGAGCCCATCACGGGGTGCACTCGTCGCTCGGACGGCGGCTCGACCGGTCGCGGACTGATCCGCGGCGGCCCGACAGGAGCGCGGGGCTCCGGGGAAGCCGGCGCCATGCGACCCGTCGACGGGGTGCCGGCGGGAGGCAGGGGCGGCGTGGAGACCGGCGTCGGGCGGGTCTTCCTGC
Source organism: bacterium (assembly GCA_030428695.1). The sequence continues at coordinate 30,938 of JAUIEM010000039.1, read as the reverse complement.
GCACCTCCATCGAGATCGGCTGCGTCTTGAGGTCGGGCGGTGGCTGCATCGCGGAGGGCGCGATGGGCGGAAACGACGGCGGCCGCTCTTCGATCTTTGGCCGCTCGGGCGGCGGTGTGGGGGCGTTGACGATGCGCCCCTGCACCTTGGCGAACTTGACCTCGGCGCCGGCCTTCATCCGCACCCAGTCGCGGCCGATCTTGACCCCGTCGAGGAAGGTGCCGTTGGTGCTGCCGAGGTCGGCGATCCAGAGGTTGTTGTTCTTGACCGCGATGCGCGCGTGATTCCAGGAGATCCCGGGGTCGGTGAGCTGCAGCCCGGCATCCGGGCGCTTCCCGACATTCAGGGTGTCATCGATGGTGACCGTCGCCCCCTTCGAAGCCCCGGTCAGAATCTCCAGCGTCACCTGACGCATGCACGTACTCCGGCCCGGTGTCGCCCACCGCGCGTGGCTGCCATCAGCGGCTCATGTCCCGGATCTGCTCCGGGGTGTAGCCCTGCGCGGCCAACTCGAAAGCTCTCGCCACATCCCCATTAAAGTAAACGATCAGGCCGTACACCATCAAAGCGAAAGGCAGGCCGCAGCAGGAGCAGCTGGTCAACACCCCGGAAGACAGGGCGAGGAAGCCGAGCAGCCGGGAGCGGAACCGGCGATTCTGGAAGCCCGCGGCCAGCTTGAGCAGACCGCAGAGCAACGTGCCGAGCCCGGTGACGAGATAGATGGTCTCGAGGGTGCCGTCGTTGGCGAGCTGCTGGAACATCTGACGGACGTTCGGGTCCTGGATGGGACTCTTCAGCATCTCCTGGATGGAGTCCTTGTAGGTAGCGAGCTGGTACAGGCCGAAGAACATCTCGAGCAGACCGAGCACCATCAGCAGCACGGCGACGATCCCGACCTGCCGCACCCAGCCGCTGAGGTAACGCCGGTCCCAGCGCGGGTCGTCGTAGCGCGGGTCGAAGCGCGGGTCGTGGGGATGGGCGTAGTGCGGGTCCGGGTGCTCTCCGTAGCCCGGCTGGTAGGTGGGCCCCTGCCGCGGGGCGGGAACCCCGCCGGGGACCGGCCGCAGCGGAGTCTGCCCCCCGCCCTCGTCGAACCCGTCGTCCCGTCGGTCTTCCCACTGCCGCCCCTCGCGACGGTCGGGATGTTCGTCGTGCATCGCTCCCTCCGGGCCCAAGTCTACCAGCTCCGGGGCGGCTCCGACACCGCTGCCCCCGAAACGCGCCCGGAGCCCGCGCCCGCGGACGCTTTGCCTGAACGGGCGCGGCATGGTACCGTCTGATAACCCCCGAGGGCGCTGGATGCACCACGTCAGCCTGGAATGTAGTCGCGACCGCGGCGGAGCCCTGCAGGTGCGGATCTCCGGGCGCGCCGCGCGAAGCTTCGACTTCCAGTGGCAGGCCCTGCCGCAGTTCCGCCAGCTGCTGAAGTTCGGGCGGGAGGATCCGGCGGCCTCGCGCCAGCTCGGTGAGAGCCTGCGCAACGCGCTCTTGCCGGCGGGCTGGGAAGACGCGGAGCTGACCCTCGAGGAAGGCCTGCGCACGCTCGAGGGTGCGACCCTGAGTCTGATCTCCGCGGAGCAGGAGTTCCTCTCCCTGCCCTGGGAGCTGGTCCGGCTCGGCGGCAGCCACGGCCCGGGCCTCGGGCGCATCCCCCGGCTGACCATCCGCTACGCGGCCGCCGTCGAGGATGCGCTCCCCGGCGAGCCCGTCCAGCGGGAAGGCGGGCGGATCGTGTTCGGCTACGCCGACTTCGACCCCGGCGTCCCGCATCCGCACCATCTCGCCGGGCTGCGCAAGGCGACCCGCGCGGCCCGCCTGCCGCTCGCCCCGGCCGACATCGTGCCCAAGCTCTCCCGGGCGCGCCTGCGCCGGGCCTTCGAGAACGGCGAGCCGCCGACGGTGCTGCACCTGCTCTGCCAGGCGAGCCGCGGCGCGACCGGCTTCGGGCTGCGTTTCGTGCCCGAGGTCGGGGCCGACGAGTGCGTGCTCGACGGCGCCGACCTCGCCGAGCTGCTCGCGCCCTGGGCGGAGTCGCTGCGCCTCGTCGTGCTGTCCGCGATCAGCCGCGACGACCAGGACCTCAACGAGCCCCTCGCGAGCTTCGCCGCGCCGCTGCGCGCCGCCGGGGTGCAGGCGGTGCTGTGCCAGCGCCTGCCGATGTTGCCGTCGGACACGATCGTCCTGGCCGAGAGCCTGTACGACGAGCTGTTCGTGCAGATCCGCTCGCTGCAGGAGGCGGTCGACCGCAGCCGCGCGAAGCTGGTCGAGCACTCGGCCGGCCTCGGCTGGGCGGCCCTGCAGCTGCACGCGCCGCTCGAGCCGGTGCGGCCGATCGTGTTCCGCCCCTTCCGCGGGCTGTTGCCCTTCACCGCGCACACGCGGCGCTTCTACGCCGGGCGGCGCGCCGAGCTGCACGAGCTCCTGTGGCGGGTGACCGAGGCGGCGGCGGGGCGGCGGCCGGGTCTGCAGATCCTCGCGGGCGCGGCCGGGGTCGGCAAGACCTCGCTGGTGCGCGCCGGGCTGATCCCCGCCCTGCGCGATGACGAGCGGCGCTGGCGCTTCTGCCTGGTGCGCCCGGACGCCTCCGGGCTGCGCGGGCTGCGCCGCTTCCAGCGCGAGTGGAAGGGGGAGGACCGGCGGCGCGGGCTCGTCGTCGTCGATCCCCTCGAGGAGCTCTTCCCGGCCTGGGAGAGCGAGCCCGAGCGTGAGGGGCTGCTCGGGACCTTGTGGAACCTGGCGGAGACGCGCGGCGTCGTCGTGCTCGGGGTGCTCGGCGCGGCGCACGCGAGCCGCTTCGCCTCGATCCCGGGCGGCCGGCGGGCCGACCTCGCCAGCCTGGTGTTCACGAGCTACGCGCACCGCATGTGGCTCGCGCCGATGGACAGAGAGGCGCTGGAGGAGGTGATCCGCGCGCCCCTCGAGCAGGTCGGCCTCGCCCTCGACGACGACGCGATCGAGGCCCTGGCCAGCGAGGCGGCCTCGCGCTCGTGGGGGTTGCCGCTCCTGCAGCACGGGCTCGACGCGATGTGGCAGGCGCGCTGGAAGAACAAGCTCGAGCCGGACTTCCACGATCCTCTCGAGGCGCCGCTGCGCGACAAGCTCGCGCAGGCCTTCGCCGGGCTGGAGGATGAGGCCCTGCGGCAGACCGCGATGCGCGTGCTGCTGCGGCTGATCGACCACGACCCCGAGGCGCCGCCCTTCAGCCTGCGCACCCGGACGCGCGCCGAGCTGGAGGGTGAGCTCGGCACCGCCGCCGGGCTGGTGCTCGCCCACCTCGAAGAGCTCGGGCTGCTCGCGATCGGCGGCGAGGCCGGCCAGGTCAGCCTCGCGCATCCCTGCCTGTTGCGCTTCTGGCCCGAGCTGGCGACCGCGCTGCGCGCCGAGCGCGCCCTCCTCGACGAGGTCGGGCGGCTGCGCCAGGCGGCGATCCAGTGGCAGCAGCTGCCGGAGGCCCGCGCCTCCGCGCGGCTCCTGCGCGGCTCGCAGCTCGGCCACGCGCGCTACCTGCGCGGGCGCTGCGTCGACGACTTCCCCGAGGAGGTCGAGGCCTGGATCGAGGCGAGCGAGAAGGCCGAGGACACCGGGCTGATCAACTGGCACGACGCCCTCTGCATGCGCGCCTACCACCTGCTGCAGAAGCGCAAGCCGCGCCTGGCGGCGCTGTTCCTCGGCGAGGTCCAGAACCCGCGCACGCTGCCGGAGTGGCGGCAGGCGGCGATCGACCTGCTGCTGCGGGGCAACCGGCCCCAGAGCACGCGCACGGCCTCGGCGGTGACGATGCGGATGTGGTTCCCCGACGGCAAGGAGCATCCGATCCACCTGCGCCACGTCGGGCGGGTCCGCACGGCCCAGTTCACCCCGGACGGCAGCCGGGTGATCACGGTCTCGATGGACGGCGCCACCGAGGTCTGGAGCGCCGACGGCGCCGGCCGCCACCGCGTGCTGGGCGGCGGGACCGGGCTCGGCCTCGGAGGCGGGCATTTCGCATCGCTCGCGCAGTGCAGCCCGGACGGCAAACACGTGCTGACCGGCTCTCCCGACGGGGCGGGGCGGATCTGGTCCCTCGTCGACGCCGCGGACCCGCACTATCTGTCCGGTCACAAGCGCCTGATCTCGGCGGCCTCGTTCGCGCCGGGAGGCGGGCGGATCGCGACGGTGTCCTACGACGGCAGCGCCCGCCTGTGGTCGCTGGAGGGCGATGCGATCCGGATCTTCCAGAGCGGCCGGGAGCCGCTGGTCAGCGTCGAGTTCAGCCGCGATGGCGAACGCCTGGCCACCGCGACCCAGGGCGGGCGGGTCAGCGTGTGGAGCGCGGACGGCAGCGAGCGGATCTCGGTGTTCGAGCACGCGAGCAAGCTGCTGTTCGCCTCCTTCAGCCCCGACGGTCGCGCGCTCCTTGCCGCGAGCATCGACGGCGTCGCCCGGCTGTGGCCGCTCGACGGCGGCGAGCCGCGGGTGTACGACGAGGGCAGCGGGAAGCTCTGGTCGGCCCAGCTCAGCCCCGACGGGAGGCTGCTCGCCACCGGCCGCGACGACGGCGTGGCGCGGGTCTGGAGGCTCGGGGGGGAGCAGCCACCGCGGCGGCTGCTCGGCCACACCGGGCCGCTGTGGTCGGTCGAGTTCAGCCCCGACGGGGCCGCGCTCGTCACCTCATCGGACGACGGCACCGCGCGGGTGTGGCCGGTCGAGGAGGAAGGAGACGAGCTGATGCTGGTGCACCGCGAGGAGGTCCTGACCGCGCACTTCAGCCCGGGGGGCGACAAGGTGCTGACGGTGTCCGGGGAGGCGGCGGTGGTGTGGCGGATCTCCGAGGAGTCGCTGTCCGAGTTCCTCAAGCAGATGCGCCCGCCGCTCAGCCAGGAGCTGCGGGGCCGCTACCTGACCACGGACTGAGGCTCAGCCCGACAGGGCGGCGCGGAAGCTCTCGATCGCGGCGTGGATCTCGTCGTCCTCGAGGTTGCGGTTGCTGCGCTTGGCGAGCTGGAAGATCTCCTTGACCAGCGCGGCCTCGGGCTCGATGCCGCGGGAGCGCAGCCAGTAGATCACGTTCGACTCACCGCTCATGTGGCCGACCTCGATGGTCTGCTTCAGCCCGAACATGCCGGCGGGCACGCCGGAGTAGATGCGGTCGGCGAGCCACTGGTGGCCCTTCTTCTCCGCCTTGATGATCGCCGCGGCGTGGACGCCCGTGCCGGTGCGGAAGGCGTCGCGGCCGGCCAGGGGATAGCTGACGGGGATCGGCACCGAGGTCGCCTCGGCGGCGACCCGGCAGTACTCGACCAGCTTGCTGAGGTCCTTGTCGGTCAGCCCGAGCAGCTTCATGTTGAAGAGGAGCTGGTCCATCGCCGCGTTGCCGACCCGCTCGCCGACCCCGACCGCGCAGCCGTGGATGCGGTCGACACCGGCCTCGACGGCCGCCAGGGTGTTCGCGAGGGCGAGCCCGCGGTCGTTGTGGCCGTGCCAGTCGATGCGCACGTCGACGCCGAGGCCGGCGATCAGTGCCCGCGTGAAGCCGATCAGCTTGGAGACGCCGGCGGGGGTCGCGTGGCCGACGGTGTCGCAGAGGCAGAGCTTGGTCGCGCCGCAGGCGATCGCGTTCTCGAACAGGCGCTTGAGCGCGGACGGATGGCTGCGCGTGGTGTCCTCGGTGACGTAGGTGGTCTCCATCCCGTGCTCGACCGAGAACTTCAGGGCCTTCGTCGAGTGGGCGAGGATGTCGTCGAGGGCCCAGCTCTCGGCGTACTGGCGGATCGGGCTCGAGCCGATGAACGCCATCACCTCGATCGGGATGCCGACCTTCTGCGAGATCTCGACCACCGGCTCGATGTCGCGGACCACGGTGCGGGCGGCGCAGGAGGCGCGGATGCTGAGCTTCGCGTCGCGGATCTCTTCGGCCAGCCGGGTCACGTCGGCGACCGCGCGGGGACCGGCGCCGGGCAGGCCGATGTCGACGACGTCGACGCCGACCGCGTCCATCAGGTGCAGGAGCTTGATCTTGTCCTCGATGCTCGGATCGACGACGGACGGCGACTGGATCCCGTCGCGCAGGGTCTCGTCGTAGAACTCGACGGTCTTGTCGGTCAGGGGAACGCGGCGGCCCGCCTCGTTCCAGTCGTAGATCAGCTCCTGCTGCGAGAGCTCCATCGCGTCGCCTCCTGGTGTGCGTTCCGGACCCTTGCAGTCTACAAGCACCCGGCACCGGCGGGAAGGGCCGTTCTCCGTCCCCGGGCTCAAGACGCAGTGCGTCAGAGCCCGCCTTGACCGGCCCCGCGCGCTCCCGTATACTCCCCGGCTTCAAGCGAGCGTCGAGGGACACACGTGGCGGACAAGGGCAAGGGAAAAGGCCGGGGCAAGGGCTCGAAGAAGAAGAGCTCGCCGCGGACGAACAAGGGCAACGAGGGGCGTTCGGCCGGTTCCGCCAAGGGTTCGAAGGCACGCAAGAGCAAGGGCCGTCCCGCGAAGAAGAAGACCCCCGCGACAGAGCCCGCGGCCGCGAAGGCCGAGGAAAAGCCAGCCGAGGCGCCCGCCACGGAGAAGCCCGTCGCTGAGAAGCCCGCCGACACCCCCGCCGCGGACAAGCCCGCCGCCGACACGCCCGTCGCGGCGGAGAAGGCGGACGCGAGCGAGCCGGCGGCGGACACGCCCGTTGCGGACAAGCCGGACGAGGACACGCCCGTTGCGGACAAGCCGGACGAGGACACGTCCGCGGGCACGCCGGACGCGGGCGCATCCGCCGAGGAGCAACCGGAGGCCGAGGCACCGCGCGGAGCGACGGGGCCGGCGACCTACCTGCTGACCGGCGTCCCGGGATTCATCGGCGCGCGCCTGCTCGAGGCGCTGCTCGAAGAGGCGGACAGCCGCTTCCTCCTGCTGGTCGAGGGGCGCATGCGGGGCGCGGCGGAAGAGCTGCGCGCGCGGCTCGGCGAGAGCGAGCGCGTCGAGCTGTTCGAGGGCGACATCACGCTGCCGGACTGCGGCCTGGACAAGGACAGCCTCGCGACGATCCTCGAGCGCACCGAGGTCGTCGTGCACCTCGCCGCGATCTACGACCTGACCGTCACCGAGGCTCTGGCGCGGCGCGTCAATGTCGACGGCACCGAGAACATCCTCGGCCTGGCGCGGCGCATGGGCAGGCTGCGGCGCTTCGTCCACTTCTCGACCTGCTACGTGTCGGGCCGCCGCACCGGCCTGATCTTCGAGGACGACCTCGACCGGGGCCAGGGCTTCAAGAACCACTACGAGTCGACCAAGTTCCTCAGCGAGGTCGCGGTGCAGCAGGCGGGCTCCGAGCTACCGATCACGGTGATCCGTCCGGCGATCGTGATCGGCGACTCGGTCACCGGCGAGACCCAGAAGTTCGACGGGCCCTACATCGGCTTCCGTGCGCTCGCGATGGGCATGCTGCTCGTCACCCCGGGCAAGCTCGACGTGCCGTTCAACCTCGTGCCGGTCGACTTCGTGATCGACGCGACCTGCGCGCTGATCCGCGACCCCGGCACCCTCGGCAAGACCTTCGCCCTCGCCGACCCCAACCCGCTGACCGGCCGCGACGTGCTCGAGCTGACCGCCGACCACCTCGACGTGCCGCGGCCCTTCGCGCCGGTGCCCTCGATGCTGTTCAAGAAGCTGCTCGAGGTCGAGCAGGTCGCGAGCTTCGTCGGCCTGCCGCGCGAGTTCCTCGAGTACTCCAACCACCTCGCCATCTACGACTGCCGCAACACCCTCGAGGCCCTCGAAGGCACCGGCATAGCCTGCCCCCCGCTGCGCAGCTACCTCGACGTGATCATCGACTACTGGCGCGACCGGGTCGATCTGCCGTACCGCTTCCCGGCCATCGTGCGCACCGGCCTGCGCAACCTCGGCCTTGGATGAGCCCGACGCCGCCGCGCTCGCGGCGCGCGTCGTCGCCGCGACCGCCGACCACGAGTTCGCGAGCTGGCAGCTCGCCTGCCGGCCGCCGCGCTCCCTCGAGGGCGAGGAGCGCTCCTTCTTCGCCGCCGCCGTGCGCCGCGCGGTCGGCGCCGTGCTCGCCGAGGGCTGGCCGGCGAAGGAGCGCAAGGCGGACGACGCCGAGCTGAGCATCCTGCTCGACCTCGGCCCCGACCGCATCGTCCTCGACAGCCGCCCGTTGTGCTTCGCCTCGCGCTACCGCAAGCTCGACCGCAGCCACTCCCAGACGATCTTCCACTGCCGGCGCTGCCGCGGCCGCGGCCGCGGCTGCGCGACCTGCGGGGGCTCAGGCCTGCTCGTGCCCCACAGCGTCGAGGCGGCGGTCGTGCCGGCGCTGGTCGCGCAGGCCCGGGCGAGCGGCGCGCGCTTCCACGGCATGGGCCGGGAGGACGTCGACGTGCGCATGCTCGGCCGCGGCCGCCCCTTCATCGTCGAGCTGCTCGAGCCCCGGGTGCGCAGCCTCGACCTCGCGGCCGCCCGCGCGGCGGTGCATCCTCCGCTGGAGATCGAGCCCTGGGAACGCTGCGAGCGGCGCGCGATCAAGGCCCTGAAGGCGGCGACCCCGGACAAGACCTACCGCGCCCGCATCGCCTGTGAGGGCACGCCGAGCGACGAGCAGCGCGCCGCGGTCGAGGCCGCCCTGAAGGACCGCGCCCTCGCCCAGCGCAACCCCTCCCGGGTGCCCCGCCGGGCCGACGTCGTCCGCACGCGCACGGTGCGCTGGTGCCGCTTCGTCGCGCACGAGCCCCTGACCGTCGAGCTGCGCACCGAGAGCGGGACCTACATCAAAGAGCTGATCTCCGGCGACGAGGGCCGCACCGAACCGAGCATCGCGGGATTGCTCGGGATGCCCTGCCGCTGCGAAGAGCTCGACGTCCTCGAGATCCACGCCTGAGGCTCCTCGGGCGGGGCTTCCTCGCGCGGAGCCGGCTCGCCGCTCGCGAGGCCGGCGAAGTAGAAGGTCGCCGCGTAGAAGCCGAGCATCACCACGAAGCCGCCGCCGAGCACCGCGAGCACCCTCCACAGCCAGCTCTCGAGCACGAAGATCACCACCCCCAGGACGGCGAGCGCGAACAGGGCGAGCAGGCCGAGGCAGAGGCTGTAGAGCTTGTCCAGGCGGGTCATGTCTTCCCCACATGTAATACAGCGTAACATCTCCGACGCAGCGCACACCGCCCGGCGGTATCATCAAGGGACCTGTAGAGGAGGTTCTCCGATGCCCAGCCAGGAAGCTCCACCCACGATCCAGGACGCCGTCGGCTTCCACGAATACCGCAGGCTCGCCGCGAAGCTCAAGGCTGCGTTGCGCGATCTCGAAGCCGGCAACAAGATGATCCTGAACGAGCCGCGCAAAGTGATCACGAAGCGGACCCTGTACAAGCTCGAAAAGTCGCGAGAGGCCGCCGCCTGGATCGCCGGGTTCCACGACGAGATCTTCAAGGCGCTGGATCCGCGCGTGAAGCATCCGAAGGCCGGTCCCTTCCCGAAGACAGGCCCCGAGCGCCAGGCCGCTCCGCGCCCCTGAGCCGCTGCTGTCAGCGGAACCAGTCCTCCGGGAAGCTCTCCCGCAGCAGGCTCGAGACGCACTCGACCTCGAGGTTGCGCGTCGCGCTCAGGCTCGCCTCGAAGCCGGTCACGTTGAGCACCCGCACGACGACCCGCGCCTCCGGCCAGCGTGAGGAAAGCTCGATCGCGACCTCGAGGTTGCTCGCGCGGTCTTCGGTGCACAGGAGGACCAGCGGCTGGGGACCGGGCTTGGCCTCGAGCTCGGCCTGGATCTCCCGCCACAGGGCGGGGTCGCGGATGTCGCCGTTGTGCACCGACAGGGAGAAGCCCTCCTTCACCCCGATCTGCTCCTCGAAGATGCGCATGTTGCGCTCGGCGAAGCGGTCGATCACGTACACGTGGGCGAGCTCTTCGGCGAAGTTGTCCTGCAGCAGCGAGAGGATGGTCTGCCCGAAGCGCCCGAAGCCGACGATCAGCAGCCGGTCGGGCGGCGCGGTGGCCGCGAACTTCTCGACCAGCGAGGACTCGACCAGGTGGGCGGCGGCGATGCGGTAGCTGTTGAAGGCCTCGATCTTGCCGATCAAGCCCCGCCGCTGCAGGGTGCGCAGCAACACCAGATCGCTGACGTGCCCGACCAGCGGCGCCGGCCCGCGCGCCGGGATGCGATCGCGGCCGGCGTGCAGGCAGGTCAGGTTGGCCATGTCGTTCGTCGACAGCGCGACCAGCCGCCGCGCCCGCTCGACCCCGGCCAGCGCCAGCACGTCCGGGTCGGTGATGTCACCGGTCACCACCCGCACCCGAAAGCGCAGCCGGGCGATGTTGACCTTGGGGTTCAGGCCGTCCGGGTCGACGACGACCACCGGCGTGCCGGGACGGCGCCGCTGGAGCTCTTCGAGGTAGAGCAGCGCGAGGCGGCCGCAGCCGGCGATCACGACGTGGTTGCGCATGAAGCGCACCCACAGCTGGCCCTGGTTGAGGAACTTCAGCACGGTGTCGATCACCGCGCTCGCCGTGATCAGCGGGCAGGCGAAGTACATCGTCCACAGCACACCGTAGGCGAAGGGGGGACCGTCGACCGGCACGCCGAGGTCGGTCCCGCCCATCACGAACAGGCTGAGGGCGTAGTAGCAGCTCGCGAGCAGGCTGCCGGTCCCTTCGGGGTAGGCCCGTACCCCGCAGCCGGCCTCGAAGGCCGTCACCGCGAGCAGGAAGCCGGCGAGGGGCAGGAGGGCCTTCCAGACCGGGACGCGCGCCCAGGCCCGCATCAGGACGCGCCCCCGGTCTCGCAGCGGCTCGCGACCCGTCCGAGGCGCAGGGCGCCGTGCGGGGCGGGCGGGGCGTCGGCCGCGACGGGCAGCGCGGGCACGAGGTGCGGAGCGTGGCGGCCGGACAGCCGCACGCCGCGCTTCTTGACCACCCACGCCTCGTAGTCGGCCTTGGACGGGTGGACCAGCAGCGTTCCCCGCGCGCTGAGGTGGACGCTCGGGGCGTCGGCGGCGGGCAGCAGCTTCTTCGCCTGGCCCCGCGCCCAGACCAGCAACGCCCGCTTGGAGCGGAAGGGATGCTCGGTGCCGGAGCCGTCCGTCAAGACGAAGATTCTCCGCGCGCGTCCACTCCTCTCCTTGCGATGGCGTTGGCGACGCATGGCGCTCCTCTGTTCGGGCCGGGCGGGCTTGACGCGTCCGGAAGTGTGGTCGACACTGCGACTTTCGTCCGGAGGCTCAGCGTGGAGATCGTGTTCGAGTCGGGTCCGCGCCGCGGCGCGCGCTTCCCCCTTGGCGAGGGGACCCACACCCTGGGGAGGGACTCCGACAACAGCTGCATTGTCCGGGGACGCGGGGTGTCCCGCAAGCACGTGCAGCTGGTCGTCACCGGGGACAGCATCGCCCTGCAGGACCTCGGCAGCAGCAACGGCACCTGGGTCAACGGCCTGCGCTGCACCCGGGCGGCCCTCGGCTGGGGCGACAGGGTGCGCCTCGGGGGGGTGCTGCTGCGGCTGGTGCAGCCTGGCGAGACCGCCCAGGCTCCGCTACCCCCCGCCGCGGCGCGCGAGTTCCTGCTCGGCGACGCCCCCGCCTTCGTCGCGGCGGCCGAGCGCGCGGTCGCCCTGGCCGCCCAGCGCGGGCCGCTGTGGATCGAGGGGCCGCCGGGCTCCGGCCGGCTCTCCCTGGCCCAGGCCATCCACCGCCTGTCCGCGCGCAAGTACGGCCCTTTCGCCGTCGTCGACCTGCGCGGCCAGCCGGAGGAGCGCCAGGCCGACGACATCCTCGGTAGCGGGGAGCGCATGGGACTGGCGCCGCTGTGCGAGCGGGGAACGCTGGTGCTGCGCGCCGCCGAGCAGCTCGCCGAGCCGGTCGCGCGCCAGCTCGTCGAGCTCGCCCCGCGCCTGCCGCGGCTGCGCATCTGCGCGCTGTCCACGCCGGGGATCGCGGGAGTCTCGCCCCTCTCGGCCCTCGGCCCGGAGCTGCTGAGCCTGCCCGGGCTCGCGGAGCGCAGCGGCGACATCGTCCCGCTGGCGAGCCACTTCCTCGCGCTGGCGCGGCCCGGCGCCGGCCTGGCCGATTGCTGCAAGCTCGCGCTGATCGAGCGCGCCTGGCCGGAGAACGTGCGCGAGCTGCGCGACGTGATCGAGCGCGCGGCGCGCCGCCTGACCGGCGACCTGCTCGAGGCGGCCCAGCTGGTGGATGCGCCGGTGCAGGAGGATGAAGACGAGCGCGTGATCGTGCCGGACGCGATCGTGCAGGGCGACCTCGAGGCGCCGATCCTGCCGATCGCGGAGGTGATCGACCGGGCGGTGCGGCGGGCGCTGATCATCTGCAAGGACGACCGCAAGCTGGCGGCCGACTTCCTCAAGATCAGCCGCAGAGAGCTCGCGGAGCACATCCAGCGGCTGAAGGCGCAGCAGTCCGCGGCGGAAGAGGCCGCGCCGGAGTAGGGCTCCTTTCCAGGCCCTACCGAAAAAACGCGCCCGGAGGAGGGCTCGCCGGCGGCTCGTCCCACAGCTTCGGCGCGGGGGGCTCGAAGGTCCCTGCGGGGAGCGAAGGCGGCGGCCGGAATCGTCCCGTGGGCGGCAAGGACGGCGGGGGCCGGAAGGTGCCCGACGACCGGGCCGCGGGCGGAGGCTGGAAGCCCGTACCGCTGGACGGCGGGGGCGCAGGGCGCACACCACGCTGCGCCACGCCGGCCACCGCCCGCTCGACGTGGAAGCCTCCGCGCAAGAGCTCGTCGACGCGCATCTCGAAGTCGCCGTTGAAGCAGGCCTCCGCGAAGTCCCAATCCTGGCCGCGGGTGGGCATCAGTCGGCGGATCTCCTCCGGGAGCCTGCGGAGAAAATCGTGCCGCACGGGCCTGCCGACGTGCGTCGTCGAGAACAGGTACTCCTTCGCGCCGAAGAACAGCGTGTGGTCGGTCAGCACTGTCTGCCCGAGCTGGGGCGGACCGCCGTCGTGGGCATCGAGCCCGGGGATGAACAGCACCTCCGGGCGCAGGGGCTCGAACCAGAACAGCAGCGGCTGCGACGCCATCGGCTGCAGCCCGTCCCAGCAGCACAGGGCGAGGTGCCAGCCGGGAAAGGTCTGCTCGTAGAAGGCGAGGATGTCGTCGGGAATCACCGGCCGCCGGGCCCGCGGCACCCGCTGCAGGGCGGCCGGCACGAGGGCGGCGCGGTCGGCGAGGACGACGGTGTACATCCCGCTGTCGAAGACCGCCGCCTGCTCCATCCCTGACCGGCTCGGGATCCCTCGTAGAGGCGGGCGCGTCGCCTCGATCAAGCGTTCGAAGAGCCGCGGATGGCCCGTGGTGTCGACGAAGTTCTCAGGCCCCATCGTCGCCCAAGACGGGATGTGCAGCAGCATGCAGTTCGGCTGCCCGGTCAGATTCAACGCGTGGTTCTCGTAGCCGAGCACGTGGACATCCCGGCCGTCACGCTGCGCCAGCGCCGCCAACCCGAACGTCCGGCTCAGCCTCGCCTTCCCGCTGGTCACGCACATCGATCGGTCCTCTGCATCAGCTCAGGCTCCAGCATAGGGGGAGGCCGGAGGCGACCGCAAGCACTGCTCACGGGGCGCCGAGCACGACCCGGAAGCCGACCTCCAGCGAATGGTAGATCGCGTCGTACTCGTCTCGAAAGCCCGCCCGGACGATGAGCCTGTCATCGATGTAGCTGCCCCCTTTGGAGATCCGCTTGCCGACAGGCCGAAGGTCCTGGGGATCGACGCGGACCTCGTCAGCGACGATGGGATAAGACCCGACCCCACACCACTCCCCGACGTTGCCGAGGGTATCGTACAAGCCCCACACGTTCGGATCGCGCAGGCCCCCGGGACGCGGGCTCCCGAGAGCGTCCCGCGTCGTCCATGCGGTCGCGCCGAGCGGGCCGTAGGAGGTTCCCGTCGAGAAGGCCCGGCAGGCGTACTCCCACTCCGCATCGCTGGGCAGGCGGTAGCCGTCGCCGTGCGGATCACGCAGGGCCACGTCGGCGGTGTCGATGCGCCCGCGCCCGTCGTAGACGATGTTCGTGATCGTGTAGAGCTCCTCGCGGCCCTCGCGCCGGGACAGCAGGTTGCAGAACAGGACCGCCTCGTACCAGGTCACGTTGCTGACGGGGGCGTCGGTCAGGCCGACCCTCTTGGGAATGTAGCCGTAGCGCGCCTCTCGCATCACCACGACGTAGCTCGCATGGTGGACCTCCATCCTGCTGATGCGGAACGGGTGTCGCAGGTGCACCGTGTGCGGCGGTTGCAGGTGGGCAAAGTCTGCCGTGGAGGCGCCCATGCGGAAACTCCCCGGCGGGATCAGCGTCATCTGCATCGCGAGGCTGTTCGTCATGGCGACCGTCTCGCCCAGAGCTGCGGCACAGGCGTACTGGGCACGGAGTGCGGCGAGCGCGTTCTCTTTGTGCGGTCGCATCTGCATAACGTGCGCGTCCCATGTCGTGCACAGGCTGTCGAGCACCTCGTGGAGCGAAGCGTCGACGCTGTCCAGCACGCCAAGAGCGGCCCGCGCGGTCAGCGACTCGAGGGTCTCCCGATGCACGGGAAGGCGGCCGGCGAGGTCGCGGTAACGCGCGATCCAGTCCGCGATGACGAGAGAATCCGGTGGATGGTGTACCTCCCGTGCCAGTTGCTCGGCGCGTGCGCGGTCGTACAGCCGTTCGACGTCGTCCAGGTTCCTGCGCACGGTCGCCGCCTGGTCCAGGACGATGCTCGTCATCACCGTCATCGCGAGCAACAGCGTGCCGAGCAGGCTGAGCGCGACCGCTCGCACCGGATGGCGACGGCAGTACTTGGCCAGCCGCTCGACGCCACCAGCAGGTCTCGCGAGGATCGGACGGTGCCCCAACCAGCGCTCGAGATCCTCAGCTAGCGCAGCGGCGGATGCGTAGCGGCGCTCCTCGCGCGGGCGGGTGGCCTTCGCGACGATGGTCTCGAGCTCTTCGGGCAGGTCGGGGGCGACCTTGCGCAGCCGGGGGAAAGCGCCGACCTGCGCCGCCTTGAGGATCGCGTGCTCGCTGCCCTTGTCCGCGAAGGGCTCTGCGCCGCTGAGCAGGGCGTAGAGGCTCATGCCGAGGCCGTAGATGTCCGAGGCCGGGCCGACACGCTTGGCATCGAGGATCTGCTCCGGGGCCATGTAGCGCGGGGTGCCGAGGTGGGCGCGGGTGCGGGTGAGATCCTCCCCGCCGATATGGGCGAGCCCGAAGTCGAGAACACGCACCTCCCCGCGGCCGTCGAGCATCAGGTTGGCGGGCTTGATGTCGCGATGCACCACTCCGGCACGGTGGCACGCGTCCAGGGCACGGGCGGCATCGCGCACCCAGCCGACGACCTCCCGCACCGCCGCGCGGTCGCACGCGTGCTCCAAGCGCTCGGCGAGAGTCGGCCCGGGGAGCAGCTCCATGACCGAGTACAAGCAGCCCCCCTCCTCTCCCGCGTCGAAGATGCGCACGAGGTGGGGATGCCCGACAGAGGCGAGCACGCGCGCTTCGTTGAGGAAGCGCCGTCGCACCTCGCGGTCCGCCCAGGCCCCGCCCAACAGGAGCTTGAGCGCGACCTCCCGCTGCAGCCGTGTGTCCCACCCCCGGTACACCCTGCCCATCCCGCCCTGGCCGACCTCGGCGACGACCCGGTACACACTGCCGAGCATCCGTCCGACGTAGGGATCGCGGCTTGGCGGCGGCTCGGAAGCGGGCGTCGCCAGGCCAGGAGCTTCCAGCGCTGGCTCCGCGCCGCCGAGCAGGCGCGTCCACTCCGCGAAGCGTTCACGCAACACGCGGGGGGGGCGGTCGTCGAGGGCGATGTAGCGCACGCGGCCTTTGTCGACGCGCTGCAGTTGCAGGACCTCACCGCCTTCGAAGATCCAGAAGGGATCGAGCTCGAGGAAGCGTTGCCCGAACTGCCAATAGACCCGCTCGCAGGCGAGACCGGGGGCGGCGGAGAACGGACGGCCGCGGACGGGCCCCTGGGCGCCGTGCAGCGCGAGAGGTTGGTAGCGCACCCGTGAGTCGCTGTCCAGAACGGCGCTCTCGATCGTGAGCAGTCGGCCTTCCCGCAAGAACGCGCTCTCCTTCGCGAGCTCGAGCAGCCTGGAGAGGAGGTCGATCTCCTCGTCCTCGGGCCACAGGTGCGCGCTCTTGTTGCGAAGCTCGACGAGCTCTTCGAGGAACCGCAGCAGGCTGTGCCGGCGGCCGGGCGCCGTGTCGAACAGGCACGCCCGCGCGCATCGGGCGAGCTCGTCATCTGCCGGGCACGCGCCGAGCGCTTCGCGAGCGATGACGATCCACTGTCCGAAGGAAGGGCGGAACGGACGCCGGGCGAGAGCCGTCGGAAGCGGCTGGCCGCGATCGCTGAGCAGGGCGCAGCCGAGCGCGGCGAGCAAGCGTGTGACCGTCTCCCAGAGCACGTACGCGATCATGCGCCGCGGCAGGCCGGGCCGGGCATTCCAGGTCGAGAGCGCAGCCTGGGCCAGCGGCAGGGGCAGGGGGGCGAGAAGGGCCGGCGTCAGGCGGAAGCCCGTGGCACCGAGCTCTTCCAGATCTTCGCACATCACACTGCGCCCGGGCGACGGGGCGTCGAGCGGCACGGGGGAGACCTCGGCTCGCTCGCCAAGCAGGGTCTGCAGGCGTCGCCGGACGAGCTGTGCGCGCTTCGGCCGAGCGCCCGGATCAGGTGCGGTCAGCGTCTGCAACAGCTCCCGCAACTCGGGGAGGAGCGTGGCCTCTTCCTCCAGGTGCTCGAGCACGAAGGCGCGGCGCCCCTCCCTGTCCGGACCGAACGGGGCACGGCCGCACAAGCAGTATGCGAGCAGCGCGCCGAGGGAGTACAGATCGGAAGCGACCGAAAAGCGACCCCGCGCGGTCTCGGGGGCCGCGTAGGCCGGGTTGCCCGTCGACTTCGGCGCGCTCTCCTGCCCGTCAGCGGAGAGACAGGCGCCGGGCCCCGCCAGGCGCGCGGTCGCGCTCGTCGGATCGTACAGCACCTGCGACGGATCGAGGCAGCCATGGACGAGCCGGTGTTGATGCAGAAAGGCGAGCCCCGCGCAGACCTCGCTGGCGATGCGCAGGCCGAGACGCGTGCCGTGGAGGCGGGCGTCCGCGAGCGGGCCTTCCTCCGGGCGAGCGTCGGTCGCGACGTAGGCGAACTCGCCGGCCTCCCCGGCGCTGAGCACGCGAACCAGATGCGGGTGGGCGAGCTGCAGCCGCAGCTGGCGTTCGCGCTGCGCGCGCTTCGGGTGGGCGCCGCCGTGCAGGGCCGACACTTCGAGCTCGACCCACAATCCATCGGTCTGGTCGATCGCGGCGAAGGCGGTGCCAGCCGGCGTGCGCCGACGGACGGATTCGAGCAGGAAGGGGCCGATCAGACGTCCGATCAGCTGGCGGTGGCGCGCCGAGGCGGACAGCTCACCGCCGCAGCGTTCACAGCGAGGGCCCTCCGTCGCAGGCTGGGCGCCGCACTCGGGGCAGAGAGAGGGCCCCGTTTCGCATTCTGCAGTCATACTCGGTATTATCGCCAAAGCCACCGGGATTTGCCAGCGGGACGGGGACAGGGTTTCCGCTTATGGGGGTGCCGACGTTAGAGACACAGCTAGCGGAAAAGGAGAGCGCAAGATGAGCGACCGCGAACAGACGGCGATAGGTTCCGAAGCCACAATGGGAGATCTCGAAGTCAAGTGCGTGTGGCTGAGGTTGTGTTGTTACGGGACCTACACGTTGGATCCCGACAAGATCAAGGTCGTAGTCGGAGACGAGGACTCGGTCTCGAGCGAGTACGAGTGCAGCGTCAACCAGGGGCATGCCCCCATCAACCCCGAGGACTCGCGGCTATTCCGACACGACTTTGGCGAAGATGCTAGCGACCAGACCTTCACGGTCCGCTTGCTGGAGACCGACTCGAACCACTACCTCGATCCCGCCTTCGAGGTCACCGTCGGCCTCTCGGGCGGGGTGCCGGGGATCAAGCAGCTGACGCCAAAGGGGAGCGAGACCGTACGCGGAACCCTCCTCCCCTTCGAAGACGGCACGGCGCGCTACACCCTGACCATCGATGTCGTGCGCGCAAGCGAGTCGCCGGATCCCGACGACTACCCCTGCCCGGAGAACGAGGAGGAGCTGTGGAGGAAGCAGACGCCCTGCGAGGCGGAGCAGACGCAGGCTTCGCCGCAAGAGACCGTCGAAGTGAAGTGCACATGGCGACGCCTCCACTGCCTCGAGTCGGAGCACGATCCGGACCAGATCGCCGTCGTAGGCGAGAGTCAGCTGCCTTCGGTCGAGTGCGAGGACCTCGCCTGCCCGAGCGGGAGCGGCACGGTCTGGAGGGGAACGCTGGAGAACGGTGCGGCGAACTTCCTCGTCAAGCTCGTCGAGACCACTTCCCAGGCTGAAGAGCTCAAGCCTCGGTACCGGATCTACGTGGGGCTCGATGGAGGAGACGCCGTGATCACCAGCGTCGTCGCCGAGCTCATCGGCGACAGCGGGATCCGCGCGATGGAGGTTGCCGGGCCCTTCTGGCTCGAGAGCCTCCATGCCCGGCGGACGCTCGAGTTCACGAAAGTGGACACCAACAAGAACCTGCTCCAGCACTACCTGCTGACGATCTCCGTCGCCACGGTCAGCTGAACGCCCGGGGCCAGCCCTACGCGCTCCACGAGGCGTGGGAGCTGCCGCACCACTCGCAGTACGGCGTCCCCATCAGCGTGAACTCGTGACAGATCGGGCAGGCCCCGCGGGTGGCGTGGGGCGGGAACTCGGCCCGGACGGTGCCGCAGCGCACACAGGGGCGGGTCGGGTTCTGGTTCGCCATCCCACAGCCGACGCAGTAGCGCGGGCGCGGTCTCTTGCGGCGGGTCGGGCGTCTCGGCTGGTTCATCGGTGCTCGTCGATCCATGCGCGCAGCGCGTCCGCTTCCTGCGCTCCCTCCCGCCGTCCGACGGGCACGCCGTCGACGAACAGGATGAAGGTCGGGAGCGCCTCGATGCGGTGCTGTTCGGTCAGGGCGCTCTCGGCATCGGTGTCGACGCGGAAGAACCCGATGTCGGTCAGCTCCTGGGCCAGGTCTGCGACGATCGGCTCCATCTCCTGGCAGGGTGCACAGTTGTCCGCGTAGAAGTCGACGAAGCCGACGCCTTCGGCCAGCGCCGGGGCGAAGCCCGCGGCGTCGAGCCACGGCACGACCTCTTCGGCGGGCTCGCCCGCGACGGTCTGGACCGGAGTCTCGCGGTGCGCGTCACCACAGCCGAACGCGAACAGCGTACACAGCACCAGCCCGCGCGACCACGCCATCGTATCCCCTTCGTCTCCCGCCCCGTGGGCACGCCGGACTGCCAGGAGCATAGCACATGCGGACCGGTTTCGACAACGCGGGTCGGGCGCCATCGGCGCGGTCCCCGCGGTCCGCAATCCAGGGCGACCCTTGCACCGCGCCCACCCGGTCAGTAGTGTCGGGCCCGAACCCGGCGCCCGCGAGGAGAGAGCGATGCCGACGACCCTGACCCCCGAGGAGATGACGGTGGCCCGCAGCCTGCTGCAGGCGGGCGCGGTCGACTTCGGCGCCCTGGTCGAGCAGTCCGGCCTCGACCAGGCGAAGGTCGCGGTCGCGGTCGACGGCTGGAAGAAGGCCGGCTGGTTGACCGAGCAGGTCGTCGTCCGCAAGGAGCTGGTGCTCGCCGAGAACCTGCCGGGCACGCTGCCGGAGCGCCGCTTCCTCGAAGCCCTGCCCGCCGAGCTGGAGAGCCTGCCGCTGGGCGACGCGGCGCAGCGCGCGAAGGACCTCGGCATCGGCATGGCCGCGATCCTCAACTACGGGGCGCGGCGCGGCTGGTTCCGCAAGGACAAGAAGAGCGGCAGCCTGCAGGTCGCCGCCGAGGCGCGCGCCTCCCTCGAGGTCCCGCAGCCCGACGAGCGGCTGCTCGCCATCGCCCAGGAGGCGGGGCGCAGCTTCCTCGACGTGCTCGAGCCCGACGTGGCGAAGAAGGCCGAGAAGCTGCTGAAGGGCCGCTCCGAGCTCGGCAAGCTCAAGCCGCGCAAGCAGCGCCAGCTCGAGCTGACCGCCGCGGGCCGTGACGCGCTCAAGGACGTGCGGGTCGTGCGCGAGGTCAGCGAGCTGAGCTCCGAGCAGATCACCAGCGGCGAGTGGCGCGACCTGCGGCTGCGCAGCTACGACGTCGGCCTGAAGGCAGAGGTCCCGCTGGTCGCCAAGCGCCATCCCCTGGTGCGCATCCTCGCCGAGACCCGGCGGGTGTTCCTCGAGATGGGCTTCCGCGAGGTCGTCTCGCCGATGGTCGAGTCGGCCTTCTGGGACTTCGACGCGCTGTTCCAGCCGCAGGACCACCCCGCCCGCGAGATGCAGGACACCTTCTACATGGCGAACCCCGCCACCACCAAGCTGCCCCGGGAAGACTGGGTGCGGGCGGTCGCGGACGTGCACCAGGACGGCGGCGACACCGGCTCGGCCGGCTGGGGCTACCGCTGGCAGGTCGAGACCGCGCGCTCGGCGCTGCTGCGCACCCACACCACGGCGACCAGCGTACGCGCCCTGGCCGAGACGCCCGACGCGCCGCAGAAGATCTTCTGTGTCGGGCGCGTGTTCCGCAACGAGACGATCAGCTTCAAGCACCTGCCGGAGTTCCACCAGGTCGACGGCATCATCGTCGACGAGGACGCGAACTTCCGCCGGCTGCTCGGCACCCTGAGCGCCTTCTACCGCAAGATGGGCTTCGCGAAGGTCAAGTTCAAGCCGGCCTTCTTCCCCTACACCGAGCCGAGCGCCGAGGTGTTCGTCTACATGGAGTCGCGCCAGCAGTGGATCGAGCTCGGGGGCGCGGGCATCTTCCGCCCCGAGGTGACCCGCCCGCTCGGCTGCGAGCACCCGGTGCTGGCCTGGGGCCTCGGCCTCGAGCGGCTCGCGATGTTCCGGCTCGGCTGCGACGACATCCGCCAGCTCTACACCGCCGACCTCGACTGGCTGAGGGAGACCAAGTCATGCCTGTGATCGCGATTTCCCGCCGCCAGCTCTCCGAGAGCCTCGGCCGGGAGTGCAGCCTCGACGAGCTCGCCGACTACCTCGAGCAGCTCGGCTGCGACGTCGACGAGGTCGGCGAGTCGAGCTTCTACCGCTGCGGCAAGTGCGGCCTGCTGCAGGAGAAGCTCAGCCGCGAGGAGGCGCCGCGCCGCTGCGAGGACTGCGGCTTCGAGGCCGAGGAGCCCTTCGCCCTGGTCGGCAGCGAGGAGACGATCAAGCTCGACCTCCTGCCCGCCCGCCCCGACCTGTTCGACGTCGGCGGTCTGTCCCGGGCGCTGCGCGGCTACCTCGGGGTCAGCGAGGGCCTGCCGGAGTATCCGGTGGAACCCGGCGAGCTGGTCGTCGAGATCGACCCGAGCGTCGCCGACAAGGCCAGCTTCCGCCCCTTCATCGCCTGCTGCGAGGTCACCGTGCCGGCGATGGACGCGACCCGGCTCAAAGACCTGATGAAGTTCCAGGAGAGCCTGCACTGGGGCATCGGCCGGAACCGCAAGCTCGCGAGCATCGGCGTCTACGACCTGACCACGATCACCTCGCCGATCCGCTACACGACGGTCGGCCCGGACGAGCGCCGCTTCTGCCCCCTCGGCCATCCCGACGAGCCGATGACGCCGGCGGAGATCCTCGAGAAGCACACCAAGGGTGTGGTGTACGCGGGCCTGCTCGCCGAGCACGCGCGCTACCCGCTGCTCGTCGACGCGAACGACCAGGTGCTGTCGATGCCGCCGATCATCAACAGCGAAGAGACCCGCGTCCGCGAGGGCAGCACCCGGCTGTTCGTCGACGTGACCGGCATCACCGAGGACGACGTGCAGCGCACCCTCAACGCCCTGGTCTGCTCGCTGGCCGAGCTCGGGGCGACGCTGCGCAGCGTCGAGCTCCGTCGCGGGGAAGAGCGCGCCCGCACCCCCGACCTGACGCCGCGTCGCGCCCGCATCGAGGTCGACGCGGCCAACCGCTGGCTCGGTCTCGAGCTCGACAGCGAGAGCGCGGGGGCGCTTTTGCGCAAGATGCGGCTGTCCTACGACGACCTCGGCGAGGGCCGGCTCGAGGTGCGCTACCCCGCCTACCGCGGGGACGTCAAGCACCAGGTCGACATCTTCGAGGACCTCGCGATCGGCTACGGCTACCGCAACCTGGTGCCCGACCTGGTCGAGACCCAGACCCTCGGCGAGGCGCGTCCCGAGGAGCTGCTCAAGGAGCGCGCCCGCGAGGTGCTGATCGGCCTCGGCTGCCACGAGGTGCTGTCGCTGCTCCTGACCACGATGCGCAACCACTTCGAGCGCATGCTCCAGGAGCCCGGGGACTTCGTCGAGGTCGCCAACCCGAAGATCCTCGACCTCAAGGTGCTGCGCACCCACCTCCTGACCGGCCTGCTCGAGACCCTCGAGAAGAACAAAGGCCGGCCGGCGCCGCAGCGCTTCTTCGAGATCGGCCACAGCTTCCACCTCGACCCCGACGCCGAGACCGGCACGCGTGAAGAGGTGCGGGCGGCCTTCGTACTGCTCGGGGACGGCGGCTTCGCCAGCGCCCGCGGGGCGATGGACGCGCTGCTCTGGGAGCTCGGCCTCGAGGCCCGCTACGAGCCCGACGAGGACGCGAGCTTCATCCCCGGCCGGCTCGCCCGGCTGGTCGACGGCGAGGGGAACTGCATCGGGCGGGTCGGCGAGATCCACCCGGAGATCCTCAACAGCTTCAACATCCGCCACGCCGTCGGCGCGGGCGAGCTCAAGCTGGCCGACCTGCGCTTCTGAGGGGGAAGTCCCCTGCATCGGGGTTCGTTCTGCGCGAACGACGGGAGGGGGTGAACCCCTCCCCTACCTCGGTGTAGAACATCCCATCCGAGCACGAACGTCGGGAGGGGGTGAACCCCTCCCCTACCTCCGTGTAGTACATCCCATCCGAGCACGAACGACGGGAGGGGGTAAACCCCTCCCCTACCTCGGTGTGTGCGTTCTTACCGGAGGTAGGGGCGGGGTTTACCCCCGCCCGCCCGCAGGCGTGGGACGTGCGTCATCGGGTTCCGTGAGACAGCCTCGTGAACCCCTCCCCTACCTCCGTGTAGGACATCCCTTCCGAGGTAGGGTGCGGGGTTCACTCCCCTACCTCCGTGTAGGACATCCCAGCCGAGGTAGGGTGCGGGGTGCGGGGTTCACTCCCCGACCTCCGTGTAGAACGTCCAATCCGAGGTAGGGTGCGGGGTTTACCCCCGCCCGTCGTTCCCCGGGAACAACCGCTGGCTGCCGGCCTCAAACCGCGGCAAGCCGCGTCCCCTCACTCTTGAGTGGCAAATCCCGCGGCAAGCCGCCTCACTCCTCCGGCAGCTCCAGCGCCAGCCAGCGGCCGCGGCCGAGGCGCGCGATCTGCTCGGGCAGGCTGCGCTCGGCCTCGCCGATGGCGATCGCGTGGAAGACGGCCTTGCGGAACAGGTTGAGCCGGGTCAGCTCCTCGAGCAGGGCGTCCGCGCCGACGTAGGGGCCGTTGCCGTGGTTGTGGCGCTGGGTGCGCTCGGGGATGAACTCGCGCTCGTGCTTCACCTTCCGCTTGGCGCCTGTCTCCGGGTCGGTGATCGTCCGCTCGCCGGCCTCCCGCCAGTAGCCGCCGGTGGTCAGCACCGGGGTGATGCCGCTGAAGCCGTCGCGCGTCGGCTTCCCATCCGACAGCAGGAACAGGGTGTCCAGGCCCTCGAAGAAGGCCGCCTTGTCGGTGTACAGCGGGGTGCCCTGCGGCACGATGCCGCCCTTGCCGACGCGGAAGGCGAGGTCGAAGGCGGAGCGCAGGTTGGTCTGGCCGCGCAGGGTACCGTGGGGGCGGCCGGAGGCCTTCTCGCCGATCTCGATCGCGTCGAGGGCGCGGGCGACCAGCCGCTTGCGCTTGCGGGTCGCCTGCACGAAGTAGGGCGTGACCTCGAGGGCCTCGGCCTCGTCCCCGAACAGGAGCACGGCGAAGTAGACGTCCTCGTCCATCTGCGACAAGGTCCAGCGCAGGTGCTCCCGTGCGGCGTCGAAGCGGTTGCCGACGCTCTCCCAGTCGATGCGCAGGGGGTCGCTGCGGTCCTCGGTGTCGTCTTCGTCCGCGCGGCGCATCTCGCCCTGGAAGAGGTCCTCGAGGGCGGTCTTCTCCGCCTCGGTCAGGGGCTTGAGCATCGAGTCCGAGGCGTCGAGGAGGAAGATGATGCGGGTGCCGTCGGTCTCGATCCCCATAAAGCGCACGACCGTCCGCTCCTCCCCCTCGTTGACGGGCACCGCGAGGTCGTTGAACAGCAGCTCCCAGCTCGCGCTGTCCTCGTACGCGCGCTCGGAGCCGACGGCGGCCTGCAGCGCGAGGCGCACCTGACGCAGGCTGCGCTCCTGGTGCTTCTCATCGTCGAGCTGGCGCGCGACGTGGGTCAGGAGCTCGAGGGCGGTGACGCGCTCGGCCTCGCCGACCTCGGCATCCTCGGCCGGCTGCAGGCGCGGGCGCGCCCAGTCGCTCGCCGCCCAGGCCAGGGACTCGACGAGGAAGGCGCGCTCGTGCTTCTTGCGCGGCCACTTGTCGGCGAGCAGCTCGGGGATGCGCAGCGCGAAGCGCGTGTCGCCCGCCCGGCCCAGGGCCTCGATGGCCGCGACCCGGCGCACGGTCTCGCGGTCGCGGAGGGCGGTGTGCAGCAGCGCGTCGGTGCCGACCTGGCGGCGGCTGAGCACCGAGCAGAGCTGGAACACCGCCCAGGCGTCGCGCTCCTCTTCGGTGTCCTCCCGCAGCATCGCCGTCAGGGCCTCGAGCTCCGCGGCGGGGATCGGTCCGAAGCCGGGCGTGCCGCCGATCGGCCGGAAGGGCCGGTGCTCGGCGTCGTAGCGGGCGCGGATGCAGGAGGCGACCAGGTAGGAGAAGTGCGGGTCGGGTTTGAGCTCGCGCACGTACAGCTCGATCAACCGCGGCAGGACGTCGTCGCCTTCGAGGCCGATCCAACGGCGCAGCGCGCTCGCGTCCCACAGCAGGCTGGTCGATTCGGCGAGCAGGGGGAACTCGCGGCGCGCGCGCTCGACGGGGTCTTCCTGGGCGTACGTGCTCGTCAGCAGCAGCAGCAGCAGGCACAGCGTTCGTCGCATCGCGGGTCCTCCGGGGGAGGGCACAGTGGTATCGTAGTCGAGCCGACGGAGAGCTCGCAAGCGGGGGCCCGCGATGCCCGAGGGCACGGACGCGGAATCGGAATCGCGACCGGGCACGTGGGCTCGGAATCGCGATCTCCCCGCATCGTTGCCCCACCCGACAACGCGCGGTCGCGCTCCGGTCAGTCCCCCGCGCGGTCCGCGCGGATGCGCTCGGCGACGAAGGCGGCGAGCCGGCGGTTCGTCTCGGCAGCGGGGTGTTCGTCGATCCCGCGCATCACGACCGGATGCTCGTCCGGGTACAGGTCGGTCACGCGCAGGACCCGCAGCCCGGCCGTTTCCAACCCCTCCAGGTAGTCGCTGTCCGACCCGTACCACAGACAGTAGAAGCGCGCTCCGGGGTAGCGCTCTTCGAACAGCCGGGCCGCCTCGCACACGATCGCGACCGCGAGGTCGACCTCCGCCTCGCCGGTCGGGGGCGTACGGACCAGGGTGCGGAACAGGCGGCTCTTGCGCAGCTGCCAGAGGACCCGCGGCCCGATCCAGGCGTCGCGCGGCTTGAACGTGCCGGTGTGGGTGAGCGTTCCGTCCGCCTCGAGGACGAACTTCGGTCCGTAGGGGTCCCAGCTGGCGTAGCCGGCGGAGCGCGCGGCGTGGAAACGCCCGCCGGTGTAGACGGCGAAGCGCGGCGTGTCCCCCTCGAGGGCCGGCGCCTCGAGCTCGTGCTGCAGGAGGGCGAGCATCTGGTGGGGCCCCCAGCCGTGGAAGCCGAGGTTGAGACAGCGCTCGCCGAGCTCCTGCGCGACGTAGTGGGGCAGCGTCTCGTCGTCGTTCAGCCCCTCCCCGAAGGTGAACGAGCAGCCGAGGAACAGCCCGCCCGGGCCTGTCGCCTCGTCGTTGGCCGGCGTGCGGCGCCAGCCGTGGCGGTCGATGCCGTAGGCGACGCGGTAGACCTCCATCGGCGCGTAGCGGACGACGGCCGTGGTGGTGTCGCGCAGCCCGGTGTGGTAGCCGAGCACCGGATGCTGCACCCGGTAGCCCGCGACCGCGTACTCCCGCGTCTCGCGTCCGATCGGCCCCGCCGAGACCGCGAGCAGCAGCTCGAACGCAGTCAGGGCGAGGATCACCGCCGCGAGGCTGAGCGCGAGCATGCGCACCCGGCTCGAGCGCGGCCGCACGAAGCTCCACACGCCGAGCGAGACCGTCGCGACCGCCCCGCTCCACACCCAGGGAATCGGTAGGGAAGGGAGGGCGAGCAGGGTGGTCGCCCCCCACACGACGAACAGGACACATCCGATCCAACGGCGCACGGCGACTCCAGGCTTGGGGCCGGAAAGGAACAAGTCGAGCAGCCTGACTTGTTCCTTTCCGGGCCCTTTGCTTCGTTCCCCGCCCGGGGGCTACAATGCCCGCGGGGGGGCGCCCATGACACCAACCTTCACCGCGCGACGCAAGGCCGAAGTCCCGGCGTCCGCCGTCAGCCCGATCCCGCACAGGGCGGCCCGCTGGCTGCTGCTCGCCGCGCTCGAGCGCGGGCCGCGGGCGGTGCGCGCCTGGCGGCGCTGGGAGGAGAGCGAGGACCTCGACGAGGTCGATCACGGCAGCGCGCGCCTGCTGCCGCTCGTCGGGTGGAACCTGCGCCGGCAGGGCGTGCGTGCCCGGGACGCGGGCCGGCTGCGGGGGCTGCACCGCTACTGGTGGAGCCAGAACCAGCTGCGCCTCCGCCAGCTCTCCTCCGTCGCGGCTGTGCTCGCGGCGGGCGAGGTGCCGGTGCTGGCGCTCAAGGGGGTGCCGCTGGTCCTCGACTACTACCCGGACGTCGGCCTGCGCCCGATGGCGGACATCGACCTGCTCGTCCCGACCGGATGCGCCGACCGCGCCCTCGCGTTGCTGTTCGCCGCGGGCTACACCCTCAACGAGCCGCTCGAGCGCGACCGCGGCGGCCGCGTCGCGACCCGCCGCCACCACGCGATCGGCCTGACCGGCCCGGACGGGCGGCCCTGCGACCTGCACTGGCACATGCTGCACGACTGCCTCGGCGACGAAGCGGACCGGGCCTTCTGGGCCCGGGCCCGCACCCGCCAGGTGCTCGGCCAGACGGTGCGGACGCCCGCGCCGGAGGACCTGCTCCTGCACGTGTGCGTCCACGGGCTGGTCGCGAACCCGACCCCGGCCTGGCGCTGGGTGGCCGACGCGGCGCGGATCCTGTCGACCTGCCCCGGCTTCGACTGGGGCTGCCTCGTGCGCGAGGCCCGGCGTCGGGCGCTGGGCGCGCCACTCGCCCTGGCCCTCGAGTGCCTGCGCCGCTTCGCCCCCGGGGCGCCGGTGTGCGAGGCGAGCCAGGCCCAGCTCGCGGGGGCAGCGCGCAGCTGGCTCCTGCGCGCGGAGCTGTCGACGCGGCTCGAGGACACGCACTACCGCTACTCGTTCGCCGGGCGCCTCTGCGAATGGCGGCGGAGGAACCCGGACGCGGGCGGTCTGCGGCGGCTGGCGCGGCTGCCGGGCTTCCTGGCGGAGACCTGGGAGGTGCCGGTCTGGCAGCTCCCGCTCGAGGGGGCGCGGGCGCTGGGCCGCTACCTTGCGCGCCGCGACGGAGGCCCGCCGTGAAGCCGGAGAGCACGCGCTGGAGCTGGATCCTCGCCGGACGCGACCCCGACAGCAGCCGCTACGACGAGGCCTGGAACCACCTCTACGCGACCTACCGCCCGCTGGTCGAGGCCTACTTCCGCAAGCACGCCCGGGACGCCAGCCTCGCCCGCGACTGGAGCGACGAGTTCCTCGCGCGCTGGGTCGAGGGCTCCCTCGACGGCGCGGATCCCGCGCGCGGCTCCTTCCGCCGCTACCTGCTCGTCGCCCTCCGCAACTTCCGCTACGGGCAGCAGCGACAGCGCAAGGGCCGCTGGTTCTCGCTCGACCGCCCGATCCCGGACGCCGAGAGCGCCGACGCCGAGCGCTGGTTCAACCGCCAGTGGGCACACCACGTCGTCGACCTCACCCTGCGCCGGCTCGAGGCCTACCAGCAGGCGCTGATCGCCCGCGGAGCCAGCGGCCGCCCCTACGACCTGCTGCGGGCGCGCTACCTCGAGGGCGGCACGCCGAGCCTGACGGAGCTCGGGACGCGCTTCGGCCTGAGCACCAAGGCCGTCGAGCGCGGCCTGGCCAAGGCGCGGGAGAAGCTGCGCGGCTGGCTGCTGATCGAGCTGCGGGACACGGCGGGCGGGGAGGAAGAGCTCGCGAGCGAGCGCGCCCTGCTGCTCGCCCACGGTCCGGAGGCGCTGGCGCGCTGGGCGGTCGGCTGAGGCCTGACTAGTCCCGCAGCCGGCGCTCCATCCTCCCGACCTCCTCGAGCTCCTCGCCGGTCGCGTGGCGGCGTGCCTCGCGCAGGACTTCCCGCGCCTCGGCGTACCGCTCCTCGCCGAGCAGGAGCTCGGCCAGGAACATGTGGGCCTGGGGGTTGGTGGGCTCCCACACCGCCGCCTCGCGGAAGCACTCCTCGGCGCGCGCTTTGTCGCCCGCCAGCGCGGAGGCGGCCCCGAGCCCGAGAAGCAGCCCCGCGTGGCCCGGCCGCAGGGCGAGGGCCTGGGCGTAGGCCTCCGCGGCTCCGACGAAGTCGTCGAGATGGATCCGGCGGATGTCCGCGAGCCGCTCGAAGGCCGCGTCGTGCAGAGGGTCCAAGCTGACCGCCCGCATCAGGCTCTCCTCCGCGGCCCGCGGCTGCCCGAGGAGCTCGTGGGCGGCACCGAGGAAGTAGTGGGCGTCGGCCCGTTCCGGGGCGAGCTCGACCGCCCGCTCGAAGTCGGCGAGCCCCGCGGCGACGTCGCCGAGGTTGAACGCGCGCACCCGGCCGCGGTTGGCGAAGGTCTCGGCATCGTGCGCCTCAGCCGCGGCCATCAGCTCCAGATCGCGGGCGATGGCCGCCTCGTCGCCGAGCCGTCGATGGATGTGGAGGCGCTCCTCGAGCGCGTGGAAGTCGTCGGGGTCCGCGGCGAGGATCGCGTTCAGCCGCGCGAGCTTGCCTGCGATCACGTCGCTGTCCAGACCGAGTCCCCGCGCGGCGAGAGCTTCAGCGGCCTTCTCCCCGTGGACCTCGATCGCGCGGTCGTAGTCGCGCTGGGCGCGCGCGAGGTCGCCGTAGTGGTCCCAGGCGAGACCACGGCTCAGGAGCCCGAGGAGGTCGTCCGGGTGGGCTTCGAGGAAACGGTCGAGCGCGTCGATCGCCGCCGCGTGCTTGTCGAGCTCCATCAGGCAGTTGGCGACTCCCAACCACATCCAGGTGCGCTCCGGAGCGAGGGTCAGCGCATGCCGGTACTCCTCGAGCCCGCGGGCGGGCGCCCCGGTGCCGTTGAGCGCCGCGGCGAGGTTGGCCCGGGCGATGACCAGCTCCGGGCCGAGGGCGACCGCTCGTTCGAGGTCCGGAAGCGCCTCCGCCTCGCGGCCATGGGTGGCGTGGAGGCTGCCGCGGCCGAAGGCGGCGAGGGCGAAGTGCGGACGCAGCGCGAGGGCGCGGTCGAACGCGACCAGGCCGACCTCAGGATCCTCCGCCGCGAGCGCGAGCAGCAGCCAGAAGTCCTCGACGCCGAGCCTACCCTCGAAGTCCTCCGTGCCCGCCAGCGCGCTCGCGATCGCCCCGTCGCGGTCCCCCGCCGCGAAGCTGCGGTAGCCCTCCAGCAGCGCCGCCTCGAGGGGATCCGAGGGAGCCGGCGCCGCCGCGAGCACGCTGCCGAGCGCCTCGAGGCCCTGCTTCTGGAAGGCGGCGTGGACCTCGCCAGAGATCGTCGGCGCGAAGAACTCCTGCAGGGTGCGCTCGAACAGCAGCCGCGCGAGCTCGAAGCGCGCGCGCTTCCTCGCGGGATCGAGCTCCAGCGCACGGCGCAGGGCCCGCTCGGCCTCGCTCCACGCCCCGATCAGCGCCCGCCCGGTGCCGAGCGTCTCCCACAGCTCCGGCGCGGTGCCGTGGGCGGGGGCCGAGGTCAGGATCGCGAGGCTGTCGAGCTGGTCCGCCAGGCGCGCGATCCAGGGCTCGATCGCGACGTGCCCGATCGAGAACATCGGCCGGGTGGTGTCGATGGCCTGGAGCACCGGGGCGAGCGCCACCTGCCGCCGCTCGAAGGCGCGGGCCTCGGCGAGCCGGCTCGCCAGCGCGAGGGATTCCGCCGTCAGCGCCCGCTGCGCTAGGGTCGCCAGGCTGCTGAGCAGCGAGTCGCCCGGCACGAGCACCAGCCCCCGGGCGCAGGCGTCGAGCACCGTGCGATGATCCCCGGCCAGGGCCGCGCTGTCGGCGGTGCTCCGCGCCCGGGCCACGCTCTCCTGGCGGACGCGCTCCGCCTGCAGGGCCACGAGCCCCGCCGCGAGCAGGGCGAGCAGGAGGATCGCCGGAACCAGCCGCGCGCGGTGCCGGCGCAGCCATCGGCCGAGCCGCTGGCCGAGCCCGTAGCGGGCGGCGCGCAGGGCGCGTCCCTCGAGGAAACGCACGATGTCGGCGTGCAGCGCGGCGACGGTCGCGTAGCGCTCCTCCCGGCGGCGCGCCATCGCCCGCGCGACGACGCTCTCGAGCTCCCAGGGAACCGGGCCGTGCGCGGAGGGCGGCGTCCAGGTTCCACGCAGGACCTGGGCGACGATCGCGGCGCTCGAGTCGCCGGCGTACGGGGCGCGACCGCACAGCAGGTGGTACAGGAGCGCGCCGAGGCCGTAGATGTCCGAGCGCGCGTCGAGGCGCTCGCCGCGCGCCTGCTCGGGGCTCATGTAGGCCGGCGTGCCGGCGACGGTGCCGGCACCGTCGAGGGCGAGCTCCTCGGTGATCGACAGCCGCGGCAGGTCGGCGAGGGCCCGCGGCGCCGCGGCCGAGCGCAGAGGCTGCCCGTCCAGGCTGCAGGCGAGCCCCCAG
>JAUIEM010000038.1 GCA_030428695.1 bacterium | reverse complement strand
TCAGGACACCGACAAGGAGACCGGCTTCCGCACCCGCAACCTCCTGACGGTCCCCCTCACCGCTCCGAACGGCTCCCGCATCGGCGCGATCCAGGTCCTCAACAAGACAGAGGGCAGCTTCGACAGCGACGACCTCGTGCTGTGCGAGGCCCTCGCCAACCACGCCGCGGTCGCGATCGAGCAGGCGCGCCTGAACACCATCCGGCTCGAGCGCCAGAAGCTGCTCGCGGCCCTCGACATCGCTGCCCAGATCCAGGAGGGCCTGCAGCCCGAGTTCGCCCCGGACATCGCGGGCTGGTCCTTTGCGGGCAAGGTCAGCCCGGCGATGGCGACCAGCGGGGACTTCTTCGACTTCATCGCCGAGTCCGCGCACGTCTCGATCGTCGTCGCCGACGTCGTCGGCCACGACCTCGGCTCGGCCCTGATCGCGACCGCCACCCGCGCCTTCATGCGCGCCTGCTGCACCGGCAGCGGCCCGAGCGGCCTGTTCGAGCGGGTCAACACCCTGCTCGCCAAGGACATGCGCCGGGGCCGCTTCGTGACCAGCTGCGCCCTGGCCCTCGAGCCCGGCGGCCGCCGGCTGCGCTACGCGGGTGCCGGCCACGGCGGCGTCCAGCTGCTGCGCGCGACCAGCGACAGCTTCGAGGGCCTGCCGAGCCAGTCCCCGCCCCTCGGCCTGATCCCGGAGCTGCCCTTCGACGAAGAGGCCCTCGAGCTCGCCCCCGGCGACCTGCTCGTCGTGCCCTCGGACGGCGTCTTCGAGGCCTTCTCCCCCGAGCGCGAGATGTTCGGCCTCGAGCGCCTCTGCGACGCCGTCCGCCGCCGCCGCGACCTCGGCCTGGAGGCGCTGATCGACGGCGTGTTCAACGAGGTGCGCCAGTACCAGGGCAGCCGCGAGCAGACCGACGACTGGACCCTGGTCTGCGTGCGCTCCGAGGAGTGAGGATGGTACCGCACGTGGGAACCCCTGTTCCGTTGGGTGGTGCCCGACGTGTTCCGGGCGCCCGGCAGGGCGCAACGCGGGCGTTTCCCCGTGAGATGCGCCGAACCGCCCGCGTTGCGCCCTCCCGGGCGCCCGGAGGGAATCGGAGACCCCACGACCTCCCCCTTCCGCGTCCTCCTGGAGAGAACACCATGCCCATGAACCCCCTGTTCTTCACCCCCGAGCACCAGCTCCTGCGCGAGAGCGTGCGCGCCTTCGCGAAGGAGCACATCGCGCCCGGGCTCGACAGCTGGGAGGAACAGGGGAAGCTGCCCCGCGCGCTCTACCGGGCCTGGGGGGAGGCCGGCTTCATGGGCGCCGGCTACCCCGAGGAGGTCGGGGGCAGCGGCGGCGACGTCTTCCACGCGATCGCGGTCGCCGAAGAGCTCAGCGCGGCGTCCTCGGCGGGCGTGACCGCCGGGCTCGGCTCGGCGGGCATCGCGCTGCCGCCGATCGTCCACGCCGGGACGGCGGAGCAGAAGGCGCGCTTCGTCGCGCCGACCCTGGCCGGCGAGAAGATCGCGGCGCTCGCGATCACCGAGCCGAACGCGGGCTCCGACGTCGCGAGCATCGCGACCCGGGCGGTGCGCGACGGTGACTGCTACGTCGTCAACGGGGCGAAGACCTTCATCACCTCGGGCTGCCAGGCCGACTTCCTGACCGCCGCGGTGCGCACCGGCGGGCCGGGCTTCGGCGGCATCTCGGTGCTGGTGATCGAGGCGGGCGGCGAGGGCTACCGGGTCGCCCGGGCGATCGACAAGATGGGCTGGGCGGCCTCCGACACCGCCGAGCTGGTCTTCGAGGATCTGCGGGTGCCGGTCGAGAATCTCCTCGGACAGGAGGACCAGGGCTTCCTCATCCTGATGCAGAACTTCGCCCACGAGCGCCTGATGCTCGCGGTGATCGCGGTCCAGATGGCGGCGACGGCCTTCGACCTGGCCCGGGCCCACGCCCGCCAGCGCAAGGCTTTCGGGAAGCCCCTGACCGGCTTCCAGGTCACCCGCCACAAGCTCGCGCAGATGGCGACGGAGATCGAGGTCGCGCGCTCGTACAACTACCTCCTCGCCGAGCGCCTGCGGCGGGGGGAGAGCTGCCTGAAGGAGGTCGCGATGGCGAAGACCTTCAGCTGCGACATGGCCTGCCGGGTGATCGACGAGGCCCTGCAGCTGTTCGGCGGCTACGGCTACTGCCGGGAATACCCGATCGAGCGTCTCTACCGCGACATCCGCCTGTTCCCCATCGGCGGAGGAACCCGGGAGATCATGCGCGAGATCATCAGCAAGCAGCTCGACCTCTGACAGGAGCCCGACGATGAAGAAGTACAGGATCACCGTCCGGCAGGAGCCGGGGAAGCGCCCGGACGTCGAGGTCCACGGGCCGGCGGCCGGCCCCGGGCCGGACGGCCTCGCGCCGATGCATCGGCCGGCCGCGCCGCGCCTCGAGCTCGAGGATCCCGACCGGCCCTTCGCGGACTTCTTCCCCGGCCCGGACGCCTCGCCGGTGCGCCAGGCCCTCGCCGCCGCCGTGTACCTCAGCGACGTCGCCCACCACGGCCCTATGAGCTTCGCCGACCTCGACCGGCTGCTCGAGGCGGTCGGGGCGCGGCCGGTCACGATGGAGGCGCGCTTCGTGCTGCCGGACAAGCGCTGGCTGACTCCCGACGGGCGGGCGAGCTTCCGTCTGACCGACGCCGGCCGCCACGCCTACGAGAGCCGCGGGGAAGACTGAGCCGATGTTCGTCGACACCCACTGCCACGTCGGCTTCCCCGGCTACGGCGACGCCCTCGCCCCGACCCTCGCGCGCAGCCGTGAGGCCGGGGTCACGCGCCTGGTCTGCGTCGGCATCGACCTCGAGACCAGCCGGCGCGCGGTCGAGATCGCGCGCGGGCAGCCCGGCGTCTGGGCCGCGGTCGGGCTGCACCCGCACAACGCCCACACGATGAGCCCGACGCTGCTCGCCGCCCTCGAGGAGCTGTGCGCCGAGCCGAAGGTGGTCGCGGTCGGCGAGACCGGCCTCGACACCTTCAAGAACCGCGCCCCCATCGGCGCCCAGGTCGCCAGCTTCGAGGCCCAGCTCGGGCTCGCCCAGCGGGTCGGCAAGCCGATCGTGATCCACTGCCGCGACGCCCACGCGCGCTGCCGCGAGGTGCTGCGCGCGGTGCCGCCGCCGTCCGGGGTGATCCACTGCTTCACCGGGACGCGCGCGGACGCCGTGGCCTACCGCGCCCTCGACATGGTGCTCAGCTTCAGCGGCATCGTCACCTACCGCTCGGCGAAGGAGCTGCAGGAAGCGGCCCGCGAGGCCCCCGAGGGCAGCTTCGTGCTCGAGACCGATGCGCCCTTCCTCGCGCCGCGGCCGCCGGGCGGGAGGCTCAACCAGCCCGCGAACCTGCCGTACACCGCGCAGAAGATCGCGGAGCTGCGCGGCGTGACGGTGCCGGAGCTGGCCCGGGCGACCTCGCGGGCCGCCGAGCGGCTGTTCGGGCTCGGCGACGAGAGGCTGTAGTGGCTGCGATCGAACAAGAAGCCGCGAAGATCGTCTATACTGCAGGCCGCGGCGCCGCTTCCGTCGTCGCTCCGGAGACCGCGATGCGCTACCTTCTCGTCTGCCTGTGCGCCCTGCCCTGCCTCGGCCAGGATCAGCTGATCCCCTTCCACAAGCTCGACGCGCAGTACAAGCGCAAGGTCGAGGACGTCTACTACGCCCCGACGGTGCGCCTGGTGAAGGATCCGCGCCAGGTCGCCTGTGACGTCGCGACCTTCGACTGGGTGCTCGACCGGCTGCCCCTCGCCGCCGACCTCGCCCGGGCGATGGAGCTCGGCGACTACGGGGTCGTGCCGAACCCCGACGAGGAGGGGGCGCTCGACATCGACGACCGCGAGGGCGCGCTCGCGACGATCCGCATCACCTACCAGCAGGAGGACATCCGCGTCTACCTCGCCGACGGCACCCTCGAGTCCCGCGTGCTGCCGGCGGTCGACGGCACGGGGGTGATCGTCGTGGTGTACGGTGACGCCTACGAGGGCGAGGGCATCGAGGCCGAGCTCAGCGTGTTCTTCCGCCTGAAGAGCAACTTCCTGCACCTGGTGACCCGCGCCTTCAAGGACACCCTCGCCCGCGAGCTCGACCGCCGCCTGCTGCGCCTGATCGACACGGCGATGTCCCTCGCCGAGGCGATCGCCGCCGATCCGGCCGCGGTGTTCGCCACGCTCGAGGGCATCGAAGGCGTGCCCGAGGAGACCCTCGCGGACTACCGCGCGCGCTTCCTCGACTGATTCCACCCCAACCCCTGAGGAACGCATGAAGACTTCGCGCTACGCGTTGGACCAGGAAACCGAAGAGCGCATCCAGGCGCTGCTCGACGCCGAGAACGGCTACGCCCACAAGGACGTGGTCCGCCAGATCCTCGTCACCGGCCTCAAGCTGATGCGCGACGGCTGCAAGCGCGGGGACCTCAAGCTGATCAACGCCGCGCTGAAGGAGATGCGCTACGCGGCGAAGGTGTTCTCTCCCTACCGCAAGACGCCGAAGGTCGCGATCTTCGGCTCGGCGCGGATCAAGGAGGGCGACCCGATCTACGCCCAGGCCCGCGAGCTCGGCCACAAACTCAGCGAACGCGGCTACATGGTGATCACCGGCGCGGGCCCCGGCGTGATGGAGGCCGGTCTCGACGGCGCCGGACGGGAGCAGAGCTTTGGCGTCAACATCCGGCTGCCGTTCGAACAGGGCGCGAACCCGGTGATCGCCGAAGACAAGAAGCTGATCAACTTCAAGTACTTCTTCACGCGCAAGCTGACCTTCGTCAAGGAGTCGTCGGCGATCGTCCTGTTCCCCGGCGGCTTCGGGACCCAGGACGAGGGCTTCGAGGCGATCACCCTGATCCAGACCGGCAAGTCCGACCTGATCCCGATCGTGCAGATCGATCCCGAGGGCTCGGACTACTGGCAACGCTGGCGGGAGTACGTCGAGAAGGAGCTGTTGAGCCGGCGGATGATCTCGCCGCCCGACCTGCACCTGGTGCGCCACACCCACGACGTCGGCGAGGCGGTCGCGGAGATCGAACGCTTCTACTCCAACTACCACTCCTCGCGGCGGGTCGGCGACACCGTCGTGCTGCGGATGCGGCGGATGCTGCCCGCGCCGCACCTCGCCGCCCTCAACCGGGAGTTCGCCGACATTCTCGACGGAGACGGCGCCCGCCAGCGGCCCGAGGCCCTGCCGGAGGAAGCGAACGAGCCGGACATCGCCGCGCTCCCGCGCCTGCTGATCGAGCTCAAGTTCCGCTCCTACGGGCGCTTGCGTCAGTTGATCGACAGCGTGAACAGGGTCTGATGCCCGGTGTCCGTGCAGAAATCGGCGGAGTTGCTAGAATAAAAGTGCAAGACGGGACACAAACCCCCGGAGGAACGACACGATGAAACGGTTGGTCTGCCTGCTCGTGGTCTGTGCGGCGTTCGGTTGCAAGAGCTCGAACCAGTCACAACCCTTTGTTCCGAACAACAACTATACGCCCGAGTACGACAACCCCGGCCCGAACGGCGCGCCCGAGCCAGGACAGGGACACTACCTGTCCGTGTCGATCAACGGCAAGGAGTGCGCCGGCGAAGCCCAGGACGACCAGGTCAAGATGCTGCGCGCGGGGACGGTCAGCGGGACCTTCACCATCGAGTACAGCTTCGACGAGCAGATGCTCGGCCGCTTCGAGAAGGCCGAGCTGATCATGTACGCCGCGCCGGGCGGAACCCCGGACCTGTCGGCCTACTACCTGGTCACGACCCCGAACAACTTCGCCCCGAACACGCCCCACGAGCTGTGTGGGCCGGACGCCTCCGTCAAGTTCTACGACGGCAGCGAGCCGAAGGTGATCGACAGCCTGCCCGGCGGCAAGTACCACCTCGAGCTGACCGCGGACGGCGAGAACGACTACGACCAGGTCCACATCGCAGTGACCGTCGTCAACTGACCAGTCTGCAGTGAGCTTCCGGCGCGGCCTGTCGCAGGCCGCGCCGACGCATCGGGGTGATGACACACGATTCACACCGGGTTCACGTGAAGTCGGCGCCCATTTGCGGTACGCTCTTCCCCATAGCGACGCCGCCGCGAAGGAAATGATGCTCTCGCCGACCGACAGCACGCTGCTTCGTATCGTCCAGGAACGGGGCCTGTTGAGCAGCTCGGAGATGACCGAGCTGGTCAACTACAAGCTCAAGCGCGCCCCGCAGCGTTCGCTCCGCGACCTGATCGTCGAGCGGGGGCTGCTCAGCCCCGACCGCATCGCCGAGCTGACCGCGGCCACCGAGCGCGGCGACTCGCGGCGTTTCTCCCCCGTCTCCGGCGCGGCGCAGGCCCAGGAGCAGCAGGCGCGCCTGCTGTACCAAGGTCCGCCCTCCCACGGCTCCTTCGGCGCGTCCGCCCATCGCACCACCGCCCCGGGCCCCTCCCCCAAGCAGGCGCCAGAGCTGTCGACCAGCCAACAGCGACCCCCGCCCGCGGCGCCGAAGCCGCGGGCCCACTGGCCCCTGCAGAGCGGGGACCGGCTCGGCAACTACGTGGTCAAGGACCTGCTCGGCAAGGGCGGCATGGGCCAGGTCTTCCGCGTACACCACGAGCGCCTCGAGAAGGACTACGCGCTCAAGGTCCTGCTCCCCTCTTCGGCCGAGAACCCCCGCCTGCGCCACCGCTTCCGGCACGAAGCCCGGGCGACGGCGCGCCTGCGGCACCCGAACATCATCGCGGTGCACGAGGTCGGCGAGGAGCTGGGCATCCACTACTTCACGATGGACCTGATCGAGGGCCTGCCGCTCGACAAGCTGCTGAAGACCCGCCGCCTCAGCGTCGAGGAGACCTGCCAGCTGCTGCGCAAGATCGCCACCGCCCTGCACCACGCGCACCGCGAGGGCGTGATCCACCGCGACCTCAAGCCGAGCAACATCATCGTCGCCGACGACGGCGAGCCCTTCCTGATGGACTTCGGCCTCGCCAAAGAGCTGCACGCGCAGACCCAGCTGACCCGCACCGGCACCGCGGTCGGGACCCTCGCCTTCATGCCCCCCGAGCAGCTGCAGGGACGCAAGGACCTCGTCGGGCCGCGCAGCGACATCTACAGCCTCGGCGTGACGATGTACGAGTGCCTGACCGGCGCCCTGCCCTTCGTCGCCGAGAGCGCGCCATCGCTGATCGCCAAGGTGATCAACGAGGACGCGACCCCGCCGATGCAGAAGGTGGCGGACGTCCCGAAGCCCGCCTCGGTGATCTGCATGAAGGCGATGAGCAAGGAGCTCGGCTTTCGCTACCCGACCGCCCTGGACATGTGCCGGGACATCGAGCGTTTCCTCGACGGCGAGCCGATCGACGCGCGCGCGACGGGCATCATCCAGACCATCCTGAACCGCGCCCGGCGCAACAAGCCCGCGGCCGCGCTCGCCCTGACCCTGATCCTGCTCCTGTGCGGGATCGCGACCTGGTGGGCGGTCGGCGAGGTCCGCGCGCGGCTCGCCTACAGCGCCGGGCTCGAACAGGCGGAAGGCGCGGCCGCCAGCAAGGACTGGTCCCGGGCGATGGGCCTGTACGGCGAGCTGATCGGCCAGGACCCCTCGCGCCCCGAGGCCTACGCCGGCCTCGAGCAGGCCCGCGAGGCGCTCGCCGCGCGGAACGTCGCCGAGGCCGCGCGCCAGATCGACGAGGGCCGGCGCCACCTGGTCAACTTCGCGCGCCTGACGACCGTGATCACCGCCGACGAGGCGACCGTGCGCACGCTCGGCGCCGACGTCACGCCGACCTCCTCCCTGGCCGACAAGTCCCTGCTCTACCGGGTCCGCGGCACCCTGCGCTCACGGCGGCGCGAGGCCTTGCAGCTGCGCGCCCAGGCCATCGCCTGCTTCCACCGCGCCCGCGGCCTCGACCCCGGCAACGCCGAGGCCCGCCGGCTGCTCGTCGAGCTCTACCGCGCCGAGCTGGCGGAGGCGGAGGAAGCGGGCGACAGCGAGCGCCTGCCCTTCTACCGCGCGATGCTCGAGGGCCTCGGCGAGCGCCTGGATGTCGCGCCGGTCCCCGGGCGCCTCGAGGTGGTCAGCGAGCCGCGGGAGGCGGGGGTGTTCCTGTTCCGCCTGGAGGACGACCCGGCCACCCTGCGCCGCACGCCCCGGCCCTTCCACCCCGACCCGGACGCGGTCAGCGGAGGCTCGCGCGCGGCGGCCTGGAGCGCCCATCCGGAGGAGCTGCCGCTGCCGGTCGGACCGGGCAACCTGCTCGGCAACACGCCGCTGCAGATCGACCTGCCGCCGGGCAACTACCTGCTCGTGTTGCGTCACCTGACGGCGCGGGACACGCGGGTGCCGGTCGTCGTCCGCTCCGGCGGCGAGCACACGCTGCGGGTGCCGCTGCGCGGGGCGACCGCGCTCGGCGAGGAGTTCGTCTACATCCCGCCCGCCACCGTCTCCCTCGGCGGCGACCGCGAGGCGCGGCTCGGACGCGAGCCGCGCACGGTCGAGCTCGACGGCTTCGCGATCGGGCGCACCGAGGTCACCCGCGCGGAGTACCTGCGCTTCCTGGCGAGCGAGCTGCCCGACGGCGCGGACAGCGACGCGCTGCTGCCGCGGGTCGGCGGCTGGCGCTGGGCCGGGAGCTGGTCGCACGAGGGCGACGGCCGGCTGCCGGTCAGCGGCCTCAGCCACGGCGCCGCGATCGCCTACTGCACCTGGCGCAGCCTCGACGAGGGGCGCCGCTACCGGCTGCCGACCGCCGACGAGTGGGAGCTGGCCGCGCGTGGCGCCGACGCCCGCGCCTACGTGTGGGGGGACCTGTGCGAGCCCTCCTACACGCTGAGCGGCTTCCTCGCCCCGGCCGACCGGGCGCTGCTGCCGGTCGGCAGCCTGCCGCAGGACTGCTCGGTGTACGGCGTGCTCGACCTGAACGGCTCGGTGCGCGAGCACGTCGCCGGCAGCTTCCACCCGCAGGCCCTGCCGCTGTACGGCTCCCTGCGCGGGAGCTGGGTCGAGCTGCGCGGGGCCGGCTTCCAGGCCTTCGTCGGGAGCGAGGAGCTGCGGCTCGCGAGCCGCACCGCCGTGCTGCAGGAGCGGGCCGGAGACGACTTCGGCCTGCGGCTCGTCCGTGAGATCGACTGACCTCAGCCTGAGCTCTGTCCGCGATCGGCGGGCGGGGGTGAACCCCGCCCCTACAAGAAACTCGAGCTCTGTCCGCGACCGGCGGGCGGGGGGTGAACCCGCCCCTACAAGAAACTCGAGCGCTGTCCGCGATCGGCGGGCGGGGGTAGACCCCGCCCCTACAAGAGGCTCGAGCAGTTGAGGGACAAGCATGTAGGGGAGGGATCTACCCCTCCCGTCGCACTTCGAGAACCGACCTCCCCTCGTGGGACAAGATCTACGCTGAGGTCAATAGAGGCTAGCCAGGAAGGGGCCGCGCGCCTCTTCCCGTACATTCCGGAGGATACGATGCCCCGCGCGCCCCGCCTGTGCGCCCTCATCCTGCTCATGCTGCTCGCTTCGTGCGGCGACTCGACCCCCGCCCCGGGGGGCAACGACGCAGAGCCCCCGAGCCCCGAGGCCGGCACCGTAGAGATCGGCACGATCAGCTACAAGCCCCTCGAGACCGTCGCCGAGTTCCGCCCCCTGACCGACTACCTGGAAACGCAAGGCCTCGCCTGCGAGCCGGTCGCGGCGACCTCGGTCGAGGACGCGGTGCGGATGCTCCGCGAGGGCGAGCTCGACGTCGTGATCGACAGCCCGGTGATCGTCTACCACCTCAGCCGCCAGGTCCCCCTGGAGGTGCCCCTGCGACGCAGCAAGGGCGGCGTGGGCAGCTACCACTCCGTGATCTTCGCCCGCCGCGACAGCCGCCTCGAGAACGTCGAGGACCTGCGGGGGCGGATGGTGGTGTTCGAGGACCCCTGGTCGACCAGCGGCTACTTCCTCCCCGCCGGGATCATCACCGGCCGGGGCCTGACCTTGTCGCCGAAGGAAGGCCCCGACGAGCCGGTCGGCATCGACGAGGTCGGTGGGGTCTTCGCCCTCGACGAGGAGAACATCGTGCTCTGGGTGCTGACGGGCCGGGTCGCGGCCGGGGCGGTCAGCAACCTCGACTTCGAGGAGTACGCGGGCGAGCAGGCCCGGGAGCTCAGCGTGATCGTGCGCTCCGACCCGGTCCCCCGCCACGTCGTCGCCGTCCGGGCCGACCTGCCGGAGGAGACCGTCGCCACGCTGCTGACCACCCTGACCGGCATGACCGACAGCCCGGAGGGCCGGGCCGCCCTGGCCGCCTTCGAGGAGACCGGCGAGTTCCGGCCCCTCGAGGACGAGGCGACCCTGCGCGAGGACCTGCTCGAGGTGCTGCGGGCGCTGCTGCCGTAGGCTACTCGTCCTCCGCCAGCGCCGCTTCCCTCGCTCGCAGCCAGGCCTCGAGCGCGTCGACATCCTCGATGCTGCGGTCCTTGTTCGCCAGCGCGGCTTCGAGCGCGTCGAGCTCGCGGCGCAGCGCGTCCTCGTCGGCGATCGGCGACCTCTCCGGGGCCACGACGGTGACGATGACCGGCCCGCTCCCGCGCGCGCCGCCGAAGTCCTCGAGCGCCTTGTCCCAGAGCTCCGCTTCGGGGTCGACCACCTGCCGGGTCTCGCGCCAGCGCGGTCCTCCGAGCCAGACGGCGGCGTACATCAGCCAGGCCTGCGTCTGCGGCGTCCCCCCGTCCAGGCAGGCGTCGTAGAACATGCGGTGGGTCTCCTGCCAGGAGCGGGAGCGGAACGAGGGGAGCGCGCGGTTGTCGTCCTGGCAGTAGGCGTCGTGGACGATCGCCGCTTTGAGGAAGCGCTCGTGGAAGCGCCCGTCGGTGGCGGGGAGGAGCACCCTCGGCACGGAAGCCCCATCCGTCAGGGTTCCGACCGGGGCGGTCCAGACCAGGCCCCGCGGATCGGTGTAGACCAGCGCCTCGGTCAGCTCCTTGAGCCCGGCGCCCGCCTCGCGGATGGTCGCGTGGAGCGGCGCGAAACCGCGCTGCGGTGGGGACGCGGGCGGGCCGGGGGGCGAGGGGTTGTCGCCGCAGCCGAGGACCCACACGAGCAGACAGGCGACAGGAAGGCGAAGCATCATCGACGGGCTCCTCTGGCGAAGGGGGCATCGACCATGGTACCGCAGCTCCTGGGGAACCGGAAAGCCCCGCCAGACGGCGCCAGATCGCCCGTCGCGACGCGATCTTTCCCGGCCTGGCGACGGGCCCGGGAAATAAAATCCCCACCCGGAACGTCTCCTCCGGAGCAAGGGTTGACGCCCCTCGGCGCCGCCCGACGCGGCTTCGCAAATGACGGGGGGAGCTGGTACAATGCGGCCGCAAAATCCCAAGGCCCGTGGAGACAGATACATGCGCGCATGGCAACTCAGCGTTCTGGTGATGGGGATGGCCCTGGGACTGACCGGCTGTCCAGCCCTGAACAACGGCGGCAACGGCAACGGCCCGAGCCAGGCCGACGCGATCAACCACGACGGCCGCTCGCTGATCGCGGTGCTCGACCGCTCGGCGAGCATCAAGGACAACGACAACGATGGCTTCGGTGGCTCCGGCGGGCTGACCCGCGACGGCGCGCAGCTCGCCGCGGCGCTGACCGCGACCGGGCAGAACTTCGGGGCGGTGTCCTTCAACGGCTCCGGACAGGTGTTGTCGGGGATCGGGGCGCTGAAGAACAAAGACTCGCGCTTCCGGGCCCGCGACGACATCCGGCGGCTGAGCTTCCAGGGCCAGACCAACTTCATGAGCGCCCTCGAGACCGCGCGCAGCATGCTGACGCAGGTGCGCGGCGGGAAGACCAAGAACGTCGTGTTCATCTCCGACGGAGAGCCGACGGTCGGGCCCGAGGACATCGCCGACTTCACGGACATCCTCGCCGAGTTCAAGGAGCGCCGGTGGAAGATCCACACGATCGGCTTCTCCTCGGAAGGCCAGACCGACCTGATCCGCCAGCTCGCGACCGCGACCGGCGGCGCCTACTACCCGGTCAACCAGTCCCGTGACCTGATGAAGGCCTTCCTGAAGATCACCCAGGACGCCGAGAACCTGTTCGTGACCAACCGGCTCGACCAGGTCGAGCTGTTCCCGGGCACGCGGCGGCTGATCTACGGGCTGATCAAGCTCGAAGCGAACACGCGCTTCATGCAGCTGACCCGTGACGGGCAGAACGTCGCCTACGGCATCTCCCCGAACATCTACTACTACCCGCCCCAGGACATGGCCCCGCGCACCAACTTCGAGGTCATCCACATCGACAACCCCGAGAGCGGGGTGTGGGATGCCGAGGTCGCCGGGCGCTACGAGATCGCCCAGGTGATGGCCGAGCTGCCCTTCGACCTCGAGGTGCACCCCGAGCAGCCCCAGTCGGAGTACTTCGACGGCGCCCTGGTCGGGCTCGGGCTGCGCGCGACCCTGTCCCAGGGCGGCACCCAGGAGACCCTGAAGCTGCTCGAGCAGGGGGCGCGGGTCAACGTCGTCGTCGCCGACGAGAACCAGCGTCCGGTCGTCACGGTCGCCTGCAACAGCGACGGCGTGGTCGACGACCACCTCGACTTCATCGGCACGACCGACGCGCTCAAGCTGCGCGATCCGGACGTGTCCGAGGTCTTCACCGCCAACTTCACCCTGACCTGGACCGGGCCCTCGGGGGGAAGCTGGGAGATCACCAAGTCGGTCTCCTTCCGCATGTATCCGCGGCCGCCCTCTTTCATCACCCTCGACAACGAGCTGCTCGACCTCGGCGACAACTGGGTCGGTGACGAGGTGCGCGGCGAGCTGACGATCAGCACCCACCTCGGCGCCGGCGTCGACCTCGAGCCGCTGGTGCCGGAAGGCTTCGGGGTCTCGCCGAGCTCCGCCTCGGTGATCCCCGGCCAGCCGATGACCTTCACGATCACCTACACCGGCGCCGACCGGCCGGGCAGCTTCCAGAGCCAGGTGCGCTTCGCGGCCATCCACGCCG
The DNA here is from genome assembly GCA_030428695.1 of bacterium. The sequence continues at coordinate 23,022 of JAUIEM010000038.1, read as the reverse complement.
GCGAGCGCCAGGAGCACGGGGTGCTGGTCAAGGGCCGCATGTTCGACATCCGCGGCGATGGCGACCTCGGCCAGGCCCTGGTCGGCGCGGCGGCCTTCTCCGCCGAGGTCGACATGCAGCTGTTGCCGGACGAGCGCTTCGACCTCGAGCTCGGCAACCTCTCCCTCGCGGGCGGGGCGGCCCTGCAGCTCAACGAGATGAAGCTGCCGAACGGGCGCCGCCAGCTGTCGGTGGTCGGCGGCATCCCCTGGGGCACCACCCCCGGCGTCTACAGCGGCGAGCTGCGGGTGCGGCCGAGCGGCGGCTCGAGCTGGGGGGCCCTGCCCCTGCGGCTCGAGGTCGTGCTGCCGCGGCCCGAGCTGGTCATCGACGGGCCGGCGCGGCTGCGGGCAGGCGCGGCCGGCGGCTGGGTCGAGGCGACCGTCACGGTGTCGAGCACCTTCGACCGCGACCTGCCCTTCACCCTGCGCAAGGCCGAGCTGCGCTCGGGCGGGAACCGCATCCCGGCCGGGCTGAACATGGAGGTGCTCGGCGACAGCGCGGGCTGGGACTTCGCCGAGACCGATGACGGGGGCACGGGAACCCTCGGCCGCACGGCGCGCCAGATCAAGATCCGCATCCGGGTCAAGGCCGACATCCCGGACGGCACCTACACGGGGAGCTTCGCGCTGTCGCTGGAAGGCCCTGAGGGGCCGGTCAGCGCCGAGCTCCCGGTCAGCCTGGAGATCGAGCGTTGAGCCCGTTCGACGCACCGGGATTCCTGCGGCGCCGGCTCCTCCCGCTGCTGTGCTTGCTGGCGGCCACGGTCCACGGGCAGGAGCCGGTCGACATCCTGTTCCTGATCGACGGCTCCTTCAGCATCGATCGCTCGGACCAGGAGGACTTCCGCAAGGACGCGATCCGCGCCTTCCTCGACTTCACCCAGGACGAGGGCGGCGGCCAGGTCGGCCTGTTCCAGTTCGCGGGCTGGAATGAGACGACGGACGAGCGCCTGCGGCTGATCCCCTTCAACGAGGTGCCGACCGAGCCGCGGCTGCGCGACGCCCTGCTCGACTCGTGGAAGGACGCGATCGAGAACGAGCTCGAGCCCTTCGGCTACGCGACCGACTTCAACGTCTGCCTCGGCCGCGGCCTGAAGGCGGTGATGGAGCAGCGGCGGGCGAGCGGGCGCACCAACAAGCTGTGGGTGATCCTGTTCACCGACGGCAAGATGGACGTCGAGGAAGACGGCTCGGCGGCCCAGCGCTATCTCGACCGGGCGCGGGACGAGTACGGACGCGCCTCGCTCGAGAACTGCAACGAGGCGGCGAAGCTGATCCTCGAGGAGGAGGTCTTCCCGCTGCTCGAGGACGAGTCGGTGTTCCTGACGCCGATCTGGCTGCGCTGGTCCGACCAGGAGCAGAGCAACCCCTTCCTCGAGAAGATCGCGAAGGCGGCGAAGAACGCGCCCTTGTTGACGGTCGACAAGCAGAGCCTGCGCAACGTCTTCCTCAAGGCCTTCGACGATCTGCCTCCCGAGATCACGCGCGGCTGGATCAGCCGCGGCCTCGGCTACCAGGCCCAGAACATCAGCGGCGGCGGCCAGCTCGAGGTGCCCTTCCGCATCTACCAGGGCGCGAAGCTGACCAAGCTGGTCACCCAGGCGACGACCCGCGATTACGAGGTCGACGTGCTCGACGCCTCGGGCACCTCGATCGTCCGCGACGTCGCCGTGCGCGGCGCGGGCATGCTGTACCGGGTGATCGACATCCAGGGCCGCGCGCCCGGCGCCTACACCCTGGTGCTGAAGAACCGCTCCGGGAGCGCCGCCGGCTTCGAGAGCATCGTCTACTACCGCTTCGCCTTCGAGACCGCGCTGCGGCGGAACCATCCCGAGCGGCCCGCGCACCCCGGCGACACCGTCTCCTTCAGCCTGGAAGTGCGAGCGGACGGCGAGCCGCTGAGCGATCCGGACCTGCTCGCGGGCATGGAGGCCCAGCTCCTGTTCGCCGGCCCGGACGGTGAGCAGCCGCGCGCCGAGCGTTTCGGCGGCTCGACCCTGACCATCCCCTGGGTGATCCCGCGCAGCGGCGCCACCGGGCCGCACGCCCTGACCGCGACGGTGACGGCGCTCAAAGACCGCACCGGCCGCTGGGTCTACAGCTCCGAGCCCCTGACCGAGCCCTTCACCGTGCTGCCGCTCGTGCGTTACGGGATGGCGGCCGGGGAGGGCTTCCTCGGCACGACCGTGCGGGTCGAGCTCGAGGCGACGAAGGGCGCGCTGCCGCCGCTGGGCGAGGTGACGGTCGCGACGCCGGACGGCGAGCAGAGCGTCGCGCTGCAGACGGTCGGCAAGCTCGCCTACGCGGACGTCCCGCTGACCGAGGCCGGTGAGTACACCGTCCGTGAGCCCTCCGGCGCGGCGGTGTTCGCCCCCAACGCCCATCCGACGCTGGTCGCGCGGCAGCGTGGCCTGCGGGTCGTCGCGGCACCCGGCGGCGAGGCCCTGGAAGAGCTCGGGGTGCCTCTCGAGCACCGGACCGAGCAGGAGTCCGGCGTCGACTTCTTCATCGAGGTCGAGATGTTCGCCGGCGAGCAGGTCAAGCTCTACACCGGCCACGAGGACACCGCCGCCGCGCTCGAGCTCGCGATCAGCCCCGACTCGACCGCCCTGGTCGCCGACACGCCGGTGCCCGCGAAGCTCGCGGTCAAGGTCACCAGCAGCGACCGCCTGCCCGACGACCTCGCTACCCTCGTGCTGCGAGTCGAGGTCGTGCAGGGCCGGCCCGAGCGGCTCGACGTGCCGGTGGTGTACCAGGGTGAGCGGCCGAGCTGGCTGATGGAGAACCTGTGGTGGATCCTGCCGCTGCTGATCCTGCTGCTGCTGCTGCTCCTGTGGTGGCTCCTGCGGCCGCAGTGGGAGCGCCAGCAGCTCGTCGCGGTGCGCTCGGGTTTCCTCGCCCGCGACGGCGTGCTGATGATCGACCACAAGTACGGGCTGCGCGGGAACAAGGCCCGCGGCCTGCCCGAGGTCCCCGAGGGCGTGCGCTTCGTCCAGGGCGGCATCGGCAAGAGCCACGGGAAGACGAAGCTCGTCCTGCCCAAGGGCGTCGGGTGCAAGGTCGAGGGCCAGCCGGTCAGCGGCAAGAAGCTGCTCAAGCACGGCGACCTGCTGAACTTCGGCAGCTTCCAGTGCCGCTTCTTCGAGCAGGACCCGACCCAGGACGAGCGCGACCGCTTCGAGGACGACGAGTTCGTGCTCGACGACGAGGACGACATCCCGGTCAGCACGGGCTCGGAGATCGACGATGACGAAGAGTTCGTGCTCGAGGACGACGACGACATCTAGCGCACCGCGCGTCGCCTGCGTCGTCCTCAACCTCAACGGGCGCGAGCTGCTGCTGACCACGCTGCGCTCGCTCGCCCGGCAGACCTTCCCCGGCCTGTCGACCATCGTCGTCGACAACGCCTCGACCGACGGCAGCCAGGCCGCCGTGCGGGCGCAGTTCCCGGCGCTCCCCCTGCTCGACACCGGCTCGAACCTCGGCTTCGGCGGCGGCAACAACGTCGGCATGCAGCGCGCCCTCGACGAAGGCGCGGACTGGGTCTTCCTGCTCAACAACGACACCGAGATCGCCCCCGACGCGATCGCGCGCCTGGTCGAGGTCGGCGAGCGCCACCCTCGGGCCGGCGTCCTCGGCGCGAAGATCTACTTCTTCGACCGGCCCGACGTGCTCTGGTACGCCGGCGGCGTGCTCTCCCTGCGGGCCGGGCTGGTCGCCCACCGCGGGATCCACCGCCGCGACCGGGGAGACTACGACACGGTCGAGGACACCGGCTACGTCACCGGCTGCGCGATGTTGCTGCGGGCCTCGATGCTGCGCGAGATCGGGCTCTTCGACCCGGCCTTCCACCCCGCCTACGGCGAGGACGCCGACCTCTGCCTGCGAGCCCGCCGGGCCGGCTGGCGCACGATGTACGTGCCGGCGGCGCGGGTCTGGCACAAGGTCTCGAGCTTCAGCGGCGGCGGGCGCTCCGCCCTCAAGACCCGGCTCAAGGCCGCCCACAACCTGCGCCTGTTCCGCCGCCACGCCTCCGGCCTCGAGCACCTGACCTGGCCCTTCGGCCTCGCCGCCCAGCTGTGCGTGTCCGCCGGCCTCGACCTCCTGCACGGCCGGCCGGAGAACCTGCGGGCGCTCGGCGAGGGGCTGCGGGAGGGGCTGGGGTGAAGGCCTCCTCGCGCTCTCGCGCCTCCTCGGCATCCTCGATCAGATCCCTGGCCCGGGTTTGGGATCGACGGTAGACTCAGGACGCGCCAGATCGACTGTCCTGGCCCCCCACGTGCTCTTCTGGAGGATCGATGCAGCTCCCCGCGACGGACGCGAACGAAGTGTTCGAGCACTTCGGCGTCTCCCCCCACATCGGCTTCCTGCAAGCGACCGCCGACAGACTCCCGGAAGCGTACGCGCCCTGGGAGGAGCTCGCCGGCTCGCTGACTTCACTGCTGGCGGTCGGCGCGATCCGCTCGGCCGTCGGTCGCCTGCCGGTGCTCGACACGGCGGGGCTGCGCGGCGACCCGAAGCTGCTCGCCCGCGCCCGTATGCTGCTGACGACGACCGGCCAGGCCTGGGTGTTCGGGGAGGAGCCGACCGGGCAGGTGCTGCCGGCGGCTCTGGCAGTCCCCCTGTGCGAGGTCTCCGCCGCCCTCGACCTGCCGCCGATCATGGCCTATATCGACTACGTGCTCGGCAACTGGGCGCTGATCGACCCCGACCGGCCCCTGTCCTTCGACAACCTGCGGGTGCGGATCAGCATCTCGCACGGGGTCGACGAGGCCTGGTTCATCCTGACCCACGTCGTCGTCGAGGCGGAGGCCGGGACCGCGCTCGCGTCCTGTGTGGAGGCGAGTCTGGCGGCGCGGGCGGGGAAGACCGACGCGCTGACCGGGGCCCTGCGGCGGCTCGCGCACGGGATCACCCGCATCGAGAAGACCTTCCGCCGCGTCCGCGAGCGCTGCGACCCCTACGTCTACTTCCTGCGCGTGCGGCCCTACACCCACGGTTGGGAGAACAACGAGGCCTTCGCCCGCGGCATGGTGTACGAGGATGCGCCGGGCTTCGCCGGGGAGCCGATGCGCTTCCGCGGGGAGACCGGGGCGCAGAGCTCGGTGATCCCGGCCATCGACGAGACCCTCGGCATCGAGCACCCGGTCGACGGGCTCAGCGCGCACCGGCGGGCAATGCGCGCCTACATGCCGCCGGCCCACCGCGCCTTCCTCGACTGGCTCGGCGAAAGCGGGCTGCGGGGCTTCGTGGAATCCTCCGCCGCGCGCGGAGAGGCCGGCGCGCGGCTGCTCGAGGCCTACAACGCCTGCTGTGAGACGCTCGGCCGCTTCCGCACCACCCACCTGCAGATCGCGCGGGACTACGTCTTCGCCTACCGCGCGACGGACCTCGACTCCCCCGCCAACTCCGCCTCGGTCGGAACCGGCGGCACGCCCGCGCACTACCTCGAAGGGCACCGGGACGCCACCCGCGCCTCGGTCATCGACCGGCTGTCTTGAGCGGGTCGGCGGCATCGCGGGCCCTCGCCACCCTGCCTGCGCGCTTCGATCATCACGCCACGCGCCAGCCCCGTCGTGAAGCGATCGCGATCGGCGCCGAGAGCCTCGACTACGCGACGCTGCGGCGCCGGGCCGGGGGGGTCGGGCAGCGGCTGCGCGAGCTCGGATGCGCGGACCGGCCGGTCTGCGTGCTCGGCGGCGTGTCCCTCGAGCTGGTGGGGGGGATGCTCGGGATCCTGACCGCGGGCGGCTGCGTCGTGCCGCTCGATCCCTCCGATGGCGACGCGCGGCTCGAGGCGATCCTGCGCCGGGTCGCGCCGGCGGTGATCCTCAGCGCTCCGGAAGAGCGCGAGCGCTGCCGCGCGCTCTGCCCCGCAGCGGAGATCCTCCCCCTCGACCAGGGGGAAAACGCGCCGCCCCCGGATGCACCCGCCTGCGCCCCCGACAGCCTCGCCTCGATCCTGTTCACCTCCGGCTCGACGGGCGAGCCCAAGGGCGTGATGCAGACGCACCGCAACTGGCTGCACGCGATCGGCCGCTATGCACGCGCGCTCCGCCTCGGCCCCGGGGAGCGGCTGTACCGGCCGGGCTCCTTCGCCTTCGCCGCCGGCTTCCGGGCGCTGTTCGGCGCGCTGAGCCAGGGGGCGACGCTGGTCACCGACCTCGGCGCGCCCGAGAACGTCGCCGGACGCCTTGCCACGCATCACGCCACCCTGCTGCACGCGCCCGCGCACTTCTTCCGGCTGCTGCTCGAGCCGGACGTCGACATCGGGAGCCTCGGCCGGCTGCGCACCATCTTCGTCGCCGGGGACGCCCTGCGCAGCGCGGACGCGCGGCGCTTCCTGCGGCGCTTCCCGAAGAGCACGCGCCTGATCCACGCGCTGGCGATGACCGAGTGTTCGACGGTGCGCCAGTGTGTCGTCGAGGCGGCCTTGCCGATGGACGGGCGCTTCCTGCCCGTCGGCCATCCCGTCGAGGACATGGAGATCCTGCTGCTCGACGACGCCCATCGCCCCGTCAGCGGCGACGAGGGGCTGATCGCCGTGCGCAGCCGCTACCTCTCGCCGGGCTACTTCGGCCGCCCGGACCTGACCGCGGCCGCCTTCCTGCCCGACCCGGACGGCGGCGAGGCCCGGGTGTACCTGACCGGGGACCGCGGGCGGCTCGGGCCGGACGGTCTGCTGCGGCACCTCGGGCGCCGGGACGCCAAGCGCAAGGTCCGCGGCTTCCAGGTCGACCTGCGCGAGGTCTCCGCGGCCCTGCTCTCGCTCCCGGGGGTGCGCGACGGCGCGGTGCTCGCGCCGGAGATTGCAGGCGAGACCCGGCTGATCGCCTACGTCGTCGCGGAGGCGCGCGACGCCGACCGGCTGCGCCGGCAGCTCGCCAGCCTGGTGCCGGAATACATGATCCCGTCGAGCTTCCTGTTCCTCGACAGCCTGCCCCGGAGCCCGCACGGGAAGCTCGAGCGCGCGCGCCTGCCGGCGCTGGACGCCCTGCGGCCGGGTCTGCGCTCGGCGTACATCGCGCCGGAGAGCCCCCTCGAGCACGCGCTGCTCGCGTGCTGGCGCGAGACCTTCGCCGCCCCCTGGATCGGGGTGGAGGACGACTTCTTCGACCTCGGCGGCCACTCCCTGCTCGCCCTGCGCCTGGTCGGGAGGATCACCGAGGACGTCGCCGAGCTCAGCCTGCAGGAGCTGTTTGCGGCCCCGACGGTGCGCCAGCTCGCGGCCGCCCTCGCCGGCCGCGCCGGGAGCCACCCCACGGGACCGGCCCTGGAGCGCCGGGGCGCGGACGAAGACGCGCCGCTGTCCCCCGGCCAGCGGCGGCTGTGGTTCCTGCACCAGCTCGTCGGCGGCGCTGCCTACCAGGTCGTGCGGATGTTCGAGCTCGAGGGCGACCTGTCCATTCCGACCCTGCGCCGTGCGCTCGGCGCGATCGAGGAGCGCCATGTCGCGCTGCGCACCTGCTTCCCGTCCGTCGACGGCCAGCCGGTGCAGCGCGTCGCGCCTCCCGGCCTCTTCGGCCTGCAGTTTCTCGACCTCAGCGCAGGCGCTCCGGAAGCGGCGCGCCGGGCCGCCGCCTTCCTCACCCTCCCCTACGAGCTCGAGCGCGACACCTGGCGGGTGATGCTGATCCGGCTCGGGCCGCGCCGCCATCGGCTCGCGTTCGTCATCCACCACATCGCCTGCGACGTGTGGTCCTTCGACGTGCTGTGGCGCGAGCTCGGGCTCCTGTACGGGAGCTTCCTGGCCAGCGCCGACGCCCGGCTACCGCCCCTGCCCCTGCGCTATCCCGACTACGCGGCCTGGCGCGCGGCGAGCGCCGACGCGGCCGCGCTCGAGGCCCGCTGCGCGAGCCTGGCGGGCGCGCCGACGGTGCACGCGCTGGCCCTCGACCACCCCCGCCCCGCGCGCCAGGGCTTCGCCGGCAGCGCGCTGACCTTCGCCCTCGACGCGGAGCTCAGCGCGGGGCTGCGGGCGCTCGGGCGGTGCCGCGGCGCGACCCTGTTCATGACCCTGCTCGCCGGCTTCAGCGCGGTGCTCTTCCGCCACGGGGGCCGGCGCGACCAGGTGATCGGCACGCCGATCGCCGACCGCGGCGATCCACGGCTCGCGGGGCTGATCGGGCTGTTCGTCAACACCCTGCCGCTGCGGCTGCGCTGGGAGGGCGATCCGCGCTTCCTCGAGCACCTCTTCCTGGTCCGCGAGGTCGCCCTCGACGCCTACGCGTACCGGGAGGTGCCGTTCGAGTCGCTGGTCGAGCGTCTCAATCCTCCGCGCAGCCTGCGCCACGAGCCCCTCGTCCAGGTGATCTTCTCGCTGCAGACCGCCCGCAATGACGCCCCCCGGCTCGAAGGGCTGACGGTCACGCCGCTACCGCAGGAGCGCACGGCGACCGGCTACGACCTCGAGGTCCACCTGTGGGAAGAGGGGGACGCGCTCGCTGGGCGCTGGGTGTACGACAGCGCGCTGTTCGAGGAGGCGACGGTGCGCCTCCTGCAGAGCCATCTGCGGGCGCTGCTCCGCGCGGCGGTCGCGGCGCCCGAGACCCGCCTGTCGGAGCTGTGCTTGTGGGGGGACGACGAACGCGAGACGGTCCTCCTGCGCTGGAACGCGACCGCGCGGCCCTTCCCGCAGCGCTCGCTCCCCAGGCTGTTCGAGGCGCAGGTCGCGCGCGCTCCCGCGGCGGTCGCCCTGCGCTGCGACGGCCGCGCCACGAGCTACCGCGCCCTCGACGAGGCCGCCAACCGCATCGCCCACGCCCTGCTCGCGCGGGGCCTGCGTCCGGACACTCCCGTCGGGCTGTGCGCGCCGCGCTCCACGGCGTGGGTCGCCGGCATGCTCGGGATCCTCAAGGCCGGCGGCGGCTATCTTCCCCTCGATCCCTGTGATCCCGCGCCGCGGCTGCGGCAGATGCTCGAGGACAGCAGCGCGGCGCTGTGCCTGACGTCCGGCGAGGGCGGCCAGAAGCTCGCGGGCAGCGGCGTGGCGCTGCTCGCCCTGGAGGAAGCACTGCGCGCCGGTCCGACGCACTCCCCGGGGATCGCCGTCGGACCGCAGCAGCTCGCCTACGTCGTGTACACCTCGGGCTCGACCGGCCGCCCCAAAGGCGTCGCCGTCGCACAGAGCGCGGTCGTGCGGCTGGTGTACGGCGCGTACTGCCGCTTCGGCCCCGACCGTGTGTTCCTGCACGCCGCGGCCCCGACCTTCGACGCGACGACCTTCGAGCTCTGGGGGGCGCTGCTGCACGGGGCGCGGGTGGTGCTCGCCCCTCCGGAGCGCTCGGCCTTCGGCGAGCTTCCGCGGCTGATCGCCGCCGAGGGCGTGACGACGGCGTGGCTGACCGCGAGCCTGTTCAACCAGCTCGTCGACCTCGAGCAGATCGGCCCCCTGCGCGGTCTCGACGAGCTGCTGATCGGGGGCGAGGCGCTGTCGCCTCCGCACGTCGCGCGGACCCGGGAGCTGCTGCCGGAGACCGCGCTCATCAACGGCTACGGCCCGACGGAGGGCACGACCTTCACGACGACCTTCCGCATCCCCCCTGCTCCCGGAGCCGGGCCGCTGCCGATCGGGCGCCCGATCGCGAACACCCGCGTCTACATCCTCGACGAGCGGCTCCGCCCCCAGCCGATCGGCCTCCGCGGCGAGCTGTGCATCGCCGGCGAGGGCCTGGCCCGAGGCTACCTCGGGAGCCCCACGCTGACCGCCGCGCGCTTCGTCGAGGTCGAGCTCGACGGCCGCAGCGAGCGGGTCTACCGCAGCGGAGATGTCGCGCGCTGGCGGTCCGACGGCCAGCTCGAGTTCCTCGGCCGGCGCGACCAGCAGGTGAAGGTGCGCGGCTACCGGGTCGAGCCCGGCGAGCTCGAGGCCGTCCTGCGCGACCACCCCGCGGTCCGGGACGCCGCCGTCATCGCCCGGCCGCGGGCGGACACCGCGGAGCTGCTCGCCTACGTCGTCCACGCCGCGGACGCCCACATCTCGAGCGGGGCGCTGCGCAACGACCTCGCCCGGCAGCTGCCCGACTGGATGCTCCCGGCCGCGATCACCTTCCTGCCGCGGCTGCCCCTGACCCCCCACGGCAAGCTCGACCGCGCGGCCCTGCCCGGACCGGCGGAGGCGGCCCCGGCGGAGGGGCCGCGCGCGGCGCCGGAGAACGAGCTCGAGCGCACGCTCCTCGCGCTGTGGCGGACGGAGCTCGCGGTGCCCGGCCTCGGTTGCGAGGATGACTTCTTCGCCCGCGGCGGCAGCTCGCTGATCGCGGCGCGCCTGACGGTCGCTATGGAACGGGCGGCAGAACGCCGGATCCCGCTCCAGCTGCTCTTCCAGCATCCGACCGTGCGCTCCCTGGCGCGCGCGATCGACGACTGTCCGGACACCTGCCTGGTGACCCTGCGGCCGGGCGCGGAGCGACCTCCGCTCTACCTGGTCCACGGCCTGTTCGGCGAGCTCTTCGGCCTGATCGACTTCGCCCGCCGCCTGCCCGGGGATTTCCCCGTCCGCGGCGTGCAGGCCATCGAGCACGCCGGGGCGAGCCGCCCGACCTCGTTCGAGGGCATGGCCGCCCGCTACGTCTCCGACCTCTGCGCTGCGCAGCCAGAGGGCCCGTTCTTCCTCTGCGGGTACTCCCTGGGGGGCGTCGTCGCCTTCGAGATCGCCCGCCAGCTCCAGCACAGAGGGCGCCGGGTCGGTCAGCTCTTCCTGCTCGACACGCGGGTGCCCCGCCTGCCGGCCTGGATCCACATCGCGTCGCTGCTCCCGCACCTGCCGACCGACCTGCGCGGACACCTCGCCCGCATCTCCCGCCTGCCCCGTCCGCGCTGGGGCCGGGCGCTGCGGGCCTGCGCCGACTACTACCGCGCGCTGTTCGGACGCAACGGCTGCGTCCGCCCCCTCGATCGCCGCCACCAGGAGGACGCCTACTACCTGCTCGCGCGCGACTACATCCCGCGTCCGACGGCGATCCCCACCACGCTGTTCGCCTGCCGCGGGCACGGCTACTACCAGGCGGGACCGCTGTGGACGATCCTGACGCGCGGACGCACGCGGATCGTCGATTTCCACCTGCGCCACCGCGAGCTGATCTACTCCGATCGGCTCGCGCGCTTGCTCAGCGAGCACCTGCTGGGGGACGCGGGGTAGGGTTCAGGGGGCGCTTCGAGAGTGGCGTGGCAGTGCCTCTCCGCGGCAGAGTCTAGCTACCACACGGCCTCATGACAGGGGTCGATGGTACCTTGTTCTCGCTGCAGCCGCAGCCCAGAACAGCCCCACACACCTGCTGGGGTGACCAGAAAAACGACTCGGTCCACGGTCACGGCCACGGTCACGACGGGACGGCCCACGGCACACGGCCCACGGCGCAGCCCAGCGACCTTCTCGTCTGGCCAAACCGCCCCATAGCCAACCCTGGAGACAGCGATGAGCCCACTTCGGGAAGTCATCGTCGCGCTCGATTGCGTCGAGATCGACGAGCTTGCGCCCGTGGAAACGATCCGGAAAGCCCAGAATCTAGTCGATCGAGTCTCCGCGATGCTGACGAAGTTGATTCTCAGCGCGGAAAGAGAACGTAGTCCCCGCTAGAGGATCATATCAAGCAGCACATCACTGCCCACCTGCACGTGGTCCGTGTTCCGTGTTCCGTCGCGTCGTGACCGTGACCGTGACCGTGACCCGGGTCGCCTTCTCGATCGTCTCCCAGACCCTTGGTCGTCGGTGCGTGCTCGACCGAGCGACCTCGCCTGTCGCTGGGCCTCGCGGCTCCCCCGAAGGCCCTCCCCGACCCCCCTAATCCTCCCGCTCCGCGAAGAAGCGCACGAAATCCCGCTCGGTCAGGATCCCGACCAGCTTACCGTCCTCGACGACCGGCAGACACCCGAAGCCGCGGTCGCGCATCAGCCGGGCGGCATCGACGAGCAGGGTGTCCGGCGTGGTCGTGACCAGGCCGGTCTCCATCACGTCCTCGACCGCGAGCTGGCCGAGGATCTCGAGCTTCTTCCGGGTGCAGATGCCGACCGCCTTGACCAGGGCGCTGTGGAACAGGTCGCGCTGGGTGACGATCCCGACCAGGGCGCCCCCGGCGTCGACGACCGGCATGTGGCGGATGCGGGCGAGGTTCATGATCTGGTGGGCGAGGTCGAGGCGCTCCTTCTCGCGGAGCGTCGAGACCTCCGGCGACATCAGCTCGCGGACCTTGACGGGCAGCATACACATCTCCTCAGCAAGGGCCGCAGCCCGTGTCAGCGTCCGCCGCGCGGGCTCGCCGTCCGCGGATGGCCGGGACCGGCCAGCGCGAAGAAGGCGCCCGGGAAGTCTGGCCCCGGCTCGCTCGCGGGCAATTTCTCGACCTCGGTCGCGCAGACCTTGTACTCCGCCGTGCCGGTCACCTGGTCGCCGGCGTCGACGGTCAACAGGTTGGCGCGGGCCTCGGCGAAGTGGAAGGGCATCCAGATGCAGCCCTTGCGCACCTGCCGCGACAGCACCGCCCGGCAGCGCACGCTGCCGCGCCGGCTCTTGACCGTCACCCAGTCGCCGTCGGCGATGCCGCGCCGCCCCGCGTCGCGCGGGTGGAGCTCGACGAAGGCGACCGGCTGCTTCTCCGCCAGGCCGGGCGCGTCGCGCGTCTGGGTGGCGGCGTTGTAGTGGTACAGGGTGCGGCCGGTCGACAGGATCAGCGGATACTCCTGGTCGGCCGGCTCGCTCGAGGGCCGGTACTGCACCGCCTGGAACAGCCCCTTGCCGCGCAGCACCCCGCCCTTGTGCAGGTAGCGCGTGCCGGGGTCGGAGGCGTCGAGGCAGGGCCACTGCAGCCCGCCCTCCTCGGCGATGCGGGCGTGGCTGATGCCGGCGAACTTCGGCGCGTCGCGCACCAGCTCGGCGTAGATGCTGGCGGGCGCGTCGTACTCCCACCCGGCGCCGCACAGGTTGGCGATGGAGACCAGGATCTCCCAGTCCGCGCGGGCCTCTCCGGGCGGTTCCACCGCCTTTTGCACCAGCTGCACGCGGCGCTCGGAGTTGGTGAAGACGCCGCCCTTCTCGGCGAAGCAGGCGCCGGGCAGCACGACGTCGGCGAAGCGCGCGGTCTCGTTGAGGAAGATGTCCTGCAACACCAGGAAGTCTATGTTGTTCAGCCCCTTCTCGAGCTGCGACACGTTCGGCTCGGACAGCACGATGTCCTCGCCCATCACGTACAGCCCGCGCACGCTCTTGCCGGCGGCCTTGATCATCTGGTTGAGGTTGAGCCCCGGCTGCGGGTTGAGCTTCACCCCCCAGGCCTGCTCGTACTTCGGGATCGTCGCGGGCTCCTCGACGTGCTGGTAGCCCGGGAAGAACACCGGGCTCGCCCCGGAGTCGTTCGCCCCCTGCACGTTGTTCTGCCCGCGCAGCGGGTTCATGCCCGCCGAGGCGACCCCGAGGTGGCCGGTCATCAGGACCAGGTTGGACAGGGCGTAGACGTTGTCGGTGCCGTGGGTGTGCTCGGTGATGCCGAGGGTGTAGTAGATGCCCGCCTTGCGGGTGGTCGCGTAGGCGCGGGCGGTCGCCCGGATGTCCTCCGCGGGCACGCCGGTGATCTGTTCGGCCGCCTCGGGGGAGTAGTCCTTGACGGTCGCGGCTACCGCCTCGAAGCCCTCGGTGTTCGTCGCGATGAACGCCTCGTCGCACAGCCCCTCGGCGATGATGACGTGGGCCATCGCGTTGAGCAGCCAGACGTCGGTGCCCGGCTGCAGCTTGAGGTGCCGCTCGGCGATGCTGGTCAGCCAGATCGCCCGCGGATCGGCGACAATCAGCCGCGCTCCGCGCAGCACGGCGCGCTTCATCTCCATCGCGATGATCGGATGGGCCTCGGTGGTGTTGCTGCCGATCACGAACAGGAAGTCCGCGTCGCGGATCTCCCCGATCGAGTTCGTCATCGCCCCCGCCCCGAATGTTGTGACCAGACCGGCCACCGTGGGAGCGTGTCACGTCGCCGCACACTGATGCACGTTGTTGGTGTGGAACACCGCCCGCGCGAGCTTCTGCATCAGGTAGTTCTCTTCCATCGTGCAGCGCGAGGAGGAGATGAAGCCGAGCGCATCCTCGCCGGACTTCGCGCGCACCCCGAGCAGGCCCTCGGCAGCGCGGCGCAGCGCCTCTTCCCAGCTCGCCGGGTGCAGCTCGCCGTCCTCCTTGCGGATCAGCGGCGTCGTCAGCCGGTCCCCGCGGTGGATGAAGTCGTAGGCGAAGCGCCCCTTGACGCACAGGTTGCCGTCGTTGGTGGTCGTGCCGGGGGGCGGGCTGGTGACCTTGACCACGACGCCGCGCCCGTCCCGGGCCTCGCGGTCGACGTTGAGGTCCATCTGGCAGCCGACGCCGCAGTAGTTGCAGGTCGTGCGCACCTTCTCGAGGGCGCGCTCGGGCTTCGCCCCCGCGACCAGCGGCATCTTCTCGGTCAGGGCGCCGGTCGGACAGGTCGCGATGCAGCCCCCGCACAGCTCGCAGCTGCTGTCGAGCAGCGAGACCTGCTCGGCCGTCGCGATCGTGGTCTCGGGCCCGCGGCCGGCCAGGGTGATCGCCTGCACCGCCTCGACCTCGTCGCAGTAGCGAGTGCAGCGGGCGCAGAGGATGCAGCGGTCGGCGCGGAAGGCGAGGTAGGGGTTGCGGTCCGCCCGCTCTTCCCGCACCGGCTCCATCCGATGGCCGAGCTCCGTCGCCCCGTAGCGCGCGGCCATCGCGTGCAGCTCGCAGGGGGAACCGTCCTCACAGGCCTCGGCGTCCGTCACGTGGTCGGCGAGGTACAGGCCGAGCAGCACCTTGCGGTGGCGGTCGATGCGCGGGCTCTCGGTCGTCACCTTCAGCCCCGCCGCCGCCTTCGTCGCGCAGGCCGGGGGCATGCGCCGCTGGCCCTCGACCTCGACCAGGCAGGTGCGGCAGGCGCCGGCCGGGGCGAGGCGCGGGTCGTGGCACAGGGTCGGGATCGCGCAGCCCTCGCGCTGGGCGACCTCGAGCAGGGTCTCGCCCTCCTCGAAGGGGACTTCGCGGCCGTCGAGCTGCAACATCTCAGAACTCCTCGGGGAACCAGCGCCGGGCGCTGGTCAGGGGTAGGAAGGCGGCCTGCCCCAGACCGCAGATCGAGCCTTCGGCCATCTCCCAGGCGACGTCATCGACCGCGCCGAGAGCGTCGCGTCCGTTCCCGTGGCGCTCGAGGCTCTCGCGCAGGAAGCGGGTGCCGATGCGGCAGGGCGCGCACTGTCCGCAGCTCTCGACCTCGAAGAAGGCGAGCTGCTGGGCGACGGCCCACGGCATCGAGACCGTCGTGTTCAGCACGACCACGCCCGCCGAGCCGAGCATCGCCCCGACCTCCGCCAGGCTCTTGAAGTCGAGGGGGCGCGTGCGCTCGGCGGCCGGCAGGAAGCCCGAGCTCGCGCCCCCCGGGGAGAAGGCCTTGAGCGCACCGACGTAGCCTCCGGCCGCGTCGACCAGCTCGTCGAGGCTGACCCCGAGCGGCAGCTCGTAGGTGCCGGGCCGGGCGACGTGGCCGCTGACGCAGTACAGCTTGGTGCCGGCGCCGGTGCGGCCGAGGCCCTTGAACCACTCCCCGCCGCGCAGGAGGATCGCCGGCACGCAGGCGATGGTCTCGACGTTGTGGATCAGCGTCGGCTTCCCCCACAGCCCGACCTCGGTCGGGTACGGAGGCTTGAGCCGGGGCATGCCGCGCTTGCCCTCGAGGGCCTCGAGCAGCGCGGTCTCTTCCCCGCAGATGTAGGCGCCCTGGCCGGCGTGCAGGTGGAAGCGCAGGCCCTGGGCCTCGGGCAGCGCGGAGATCGTCTCGATCGCCGCCTCGAGGCAGCGCCACGGCCCGCCGAACTCCCCGCGCAGGTAGCAGTAGATGTCCTCGGCCCCGACGGCGCGCGCCGCGATGGCGAGGCCGGCGGCGACGAGGTCGGGCCGCCGCAGCAGCACCTCCCGGTCCTTGAAGGTGCCCGGCTCGCCCTCGTCGGCGTTGAGCACGACGTAGCGCCGGGTCTCCGCCTGGCCGGCGACGCTCTTCCACTTGATCGCGGCGGGGAAGCCCGCGCCGCCGCGTCCTTGCAGCCCGGAGGCCGCGATCGCCGCCAGCACGCCCTCGCGTCCGAGCTCCGCCGCCCGGGCCAGGGCCGGCCCCTGGTCGGCCTGGGGGGAAGAGAGGGCGAGGGGAAGCGCCGGATCGTCCGGTCCGACCGCGCCGCGCCAGATGGTCTCCTCGCCGTCCTGCGCGGAGGTGCAATCCTCGAGGCGCACGGCCGGCAGGGTGCGCCGCCCGAGCAGCGCCGCCGGTGGCCGGTCGCAGGCCGCCAGGCAGGAGCAGCCGCGCGCTTCCACCCCGGCCTCCTGCGCCGCCGCGAGCAGCTCCTCGGCGCCGAACATCCGGCAGCTCAGCCCCTGGCAGACGCGGACCTTGACCTCCGGCTCGGCGAGCAGGTGGAAGAAGGAACCGACGCCGTACACCTGGGCCTCGGGCACCCCGGTCTGCCGCGCGACCTCGTGGACGGCCCCGGGCACCAGGCCGCCGGCGGCCTGCAGGCGGTCGGGCAGCTCGGCGCGTTGCTCGGGGGTGGGCAGGGGCATGAGGACCTCGAATAGCGCTTGGTCAGGTTCCATTAATAGGGCATCGCCCTGCCCCACGCAACGGCCCGGAGGACCACCGACGCGCCGCGGCCCCGAGGGCGACGCCGCGGCAAGAGCGCTGCTCCACTCAAGGCTTGAGATAGTCCTCGACCTGTGAGGTGCTCTTGATCTCCCCCTTCGCGCAGGCATCCGCGAAGGCAAGCAGGGTCGCCCGCGTCTCCGGCAGGGGCTCGAGCTCGGCGAGCCGGCGCAGCACCTCGGCGCCGTGTGCGTCCCAGGGGATCAGCTCGGTCTGCGTGCCGCGGACCAGCCGTCGGCGCAGGCCCTCATCGCTGGTGCCGGCATAGATCTCGAAGAAGCGCTCCTCGTCGCCGGGGGCGGGGCTCTTGCCGATGCGCAGCAGCAGGCTGCCGACCGCGTGGGCGATGTCGTCGCGCTCGTCCTGGGCGCGGGCGTCGCGGAAGAGCACCAGCTGGCCCTCGAGGGAGCTGCGCTCGAGGTCGCCCCAGAACAGCGTCGTGTAGGCGGCGCGCCGGGGCTCGCCGGCGGGCAGCCGCGGCAGGGCGGCCTCGACCGCGCCGATCATGTCGTCGAAGAGCTGGGGCCCGAAGCTGTTCAGCCGCTCGCACAGGCCCTGGATCACCACCGGGTCGGTCTCGCTGCGCAAGGCAGACGCGACCACCGGCCAGTAGCGCTCCCGCGCCTCGCTGTTCCAGCGCAGCTTCGACGGCAGCGCCCGGGCCGCGGCCAGGCGGTGGGCGGCGGTCCGGCCCCCGGCGAGCAGGGCGAGCAGCTCGTCCCAGCGCTCCTCGGGCATCCGGGCAGCGGCGAGCACCCGGCCGGCCAGGCCGAGCAGCACCGGGTCGTCGGTCTCCCGCAGGAGCGCGAACAGCTCCTCGAGCGGGATGCTCTTCGCCAGCGCGCCCAGCACCTTGGCGTGGCGGTTCTCCGGCAGGCCGAGCACCGCGAGGAGGCGCTCGGCGAGCGTCCCGCCACCGTAGAGCACCAACGCCTCGTCGTCGATGCCCTCGAAGCGGGCGAGGGCCGCGCGCAGGCGGGCGACCTCCTCCTCGAGGGCGCGGATGCGGAGGGCGGAGGAATCGGCGGAGGCGGTCGCCACCGGCGCGGCGGGCATCGGCAGGGGAGCCTCCGGGGCGGCGCGCTCCGGAGCCGGAACATCGTTCTGGCGGAGCTCGGCGTCCGGCGCCGACGGGGCCTCCGGCGCGGGCGGCGCGGGCTCGTCCGGGGACGGGGCCTGGCTGAGGAAGAGGATCACACCGACAGCGGCCGCCAGGCCGACCAACAGGAGCGACTCGAGACGGTTCACACGCGATCCCTCCGACGCAGATTGTGAATACGTCAACAACATGGCAGAAGTTGCCAGAATGTCAATCAGCTCAATGGATGAACTCGCAGGAGCAGGGGTGCGGAGGGAAATCGCAGAGGGAAACGAGCTGCGCCAGACCTACCAGGCCTGATCGCGCACAGACCAACGCAAAGCCCCCTCCCGGTTTGCGCCCCCCCACCCCCTGACGTAGCCTGCCTGGGAACCGCTCGTCCGGGAGATCCCGATGCGCCATCGTCCCCTCCTCCTCCTCGCCCTCCTCTGCATCCCCCTCGCCGCCCAGGACCAGGCCCGCGCGGGGCTGCTCACGCTGCTCTCGGGCGAGGCAGACAGCCTGGTGCTGTGGCGCTTCCGCGACGCGACCTGGGACGGGGCGTACTGGACCAGCGACGCGGGCCGCGACCGCCCCCATCCCGAGCTCCCGCACCGCGGCGTGGCGCGGCCCTGGGTCCGCGCGCTCGTCCTCGCCGCCCACGACAGCCTGTACCTCGCCGACGGCGAGACCCTCGCCCACAGCTACGTGCTCGAGGGGCTGCACGCGGGCGCTCCGCGCTTCCGCATCGACCTGCACAGCGACGGCGCGGGGGTGCCGTGCCTGTTCGTGATCGACCACGAGCAGGCGGTGTTCGAGGAAGGCTACGCGGTCCTCGGGCTCAGCCCTGAGGGCGTCGAGACCTGGACCGCCCTGCTCGACGGGCTGTGGAAGGGCACGGCCGTGCGCGACTCCAGCCCGGCGACCAGCGGCCGGAGGGCCTTCCTCGAGCTGCCGGAGGCGCTCGGCGAGCGGCTGGACGAGGGCCTGACCATGGACGAGAAGTTGACCCTGATCGGCACGAAGATCCGCCCCTGGGCGCTCGGGGAGGCCTTCCGCGCGAACGCCTCCAGCCCGGTCAGCCCGCTGTTGATCCTCGGCTTCGAGGGCGACCCCGGGGTCGCGGGGCGCGTGCTCGCGCAGTCCGATGACGACGGCGCGGTGCTGAGCGGCCTGCGCCTCGGCCTCGGCACCCCAGGCAGCCCCTTCCGGGCGCTGTTCTACGTCGACTGGACGATGACGACCGACGCGACACCGTCCTGGCAGGCGGTCTGGTACGGGCCCTTCCGGCCCGCCCCGGCCTCCTCCGACTGAACCCGGTCTCGAGGCTCAGGCGAGCAGCTCCTCGTACAGGGCGAGGTAGCGCTCGGCGCTCCGGCGCCAGCTCAGGTCGAGGCCCATGCCCGCGCGCTGCAGCTTCCTCCACTCCTCCGGCTGCGCGAACAGGCCGAGGGCGCGGTCGACCGCCGAGAGCAGCGCGGCCGGGCTCGGGTCGAAGAAGGTGAAGCCGTTTGCCGTGCCGGCGGCGCGCTGGGCGGGGCCGGCGTCGACCACGGTGTCGGCGAGGCCGCCGGTCGCGCGCACGATCGGCGGGGTGCCGTAGCGCAGGCTGTACAGCTGGTTCAGGCCGCAGGGCTCGTACAGGCTCGGCATCAGGAAGGCGTCCGCGCCCGCCTCGACCAGGTGGGCCCGCGCCTCGCTGTAGCCGATGTGCAGCGCCAGCCGGTCGGGCCAGCGCGCCCGCGCCGCCTCGAGGGCGTCGACCAGGTGCTGCTCGCCGCTGCCCTGGAGCACGATCTGCACGTCCCGCGCACACAGCGCCTCGAGCGCCCCGAGGAACAGCCCGATGCCCTTCTGCTCGACCAGCCGGCTGACCATCCCGAGCAGCAGGCCCGGACGCTCCGGCAAGCCGAACAGCCCGCGCAGGCCGGCCTTGCAGACCGCCTTGCCGGACAGGTCCGCGGCGCTGTAGCAGGCGGGCAGGGCGGGGTCGGCGGCGGGGTTCCACAGCGCGTCATCGATGCCGTTGACGATGCCGCAGAGGTCGGCGGAGCGGTGGCGCAACAGGCCGTCCAGGCCGCGCCCGGCGACCGGGTCGCAGATCTCCCGGGCGTAGCTCGGGCTGACCGTGGTCAGGCGGTCGGCGAAGGCCAGCCCGCCCTTGATGAAGGCGCAGTTGCCGTGGAACTCGAGGCCGCCCATCTCCCACATCCAGCCCGGCAGCCCGAGGAAGTCGAAGGTGCTGCGCGGGAAGATCCCCTGGTAGGCGAGGTTGTGGATGGTGAAGACGGTGCGCGGACGCTCCTCTGCGCCGTGCACCCAGGCGGCGGCGAGGCCGGTCTGCCAGTCGTTGCAGTGGAGCACATCCGCCCGCCAGCCCAGACCCGCGCGGTCGAGGGCGAGCTCGGCGAGGGCCCGGGAGAAGACGCCGAAGCGCTCGCCGTTGTCCTCCCAGTCCCAGCCGTGATGGTCGACGTACGGCCCGCCGCCTCGCGCGAACAGCCGCGGCAGGTCGAGCACCCACAGGGGACAGTCGCTGCCGGGCAGGGTCCCGGCCAGGATGCGCGCCTCACCGCCGGGCGTCAGCCGCAGCCGGCCGACCTCGACCAGCCCCGGCAGCGCCTCGAGCACCTGCGGGTAGCCCGGCAGCACCAGGCGCACGGCGACCCCCGCCCGATGCAGCGCCGGCGGCAGGCTGCCGGAGACATCGGCGAGGCCGCCGGTCTTGATCAGGGGATGGGCTTCGGACGTCCCGAACAGAAGGCGCATGACCCACCTGAGCGCCGCGAGCGGGAACCTGCTGTGCGCCATGGAGTTGGCCCGCAGTGTAGCACAGCCGGGGCCCGGACGCATCCCCGCCCGGGACGTCGCGGGCCGCGGCGGACGATCTCTACGGCGCTGCCGACGGACGCTTGACGCGCGAGCCCACGCGCCGATACTGCACCCCACCGGAAGGAGGGTGAAGAGAATGGACAAGTGCACGTGCGGAGGGGCGCTGTCGGTCGGGTTCATCCCCGATCACGCAGGCGGCGCGGCGATCTGGTCGTCGATGTTCGTCGAAGGGACGCCCCAGGCGCGCTCCTCCTTCTGGGAGAAGCTGCGGAAGGGCCAGGGCATCGCCGAGTGGTCCGAGGAGTCGGTCTGGGCGATCACCGCGCATCGCTGCACGGCCTGCGGCCGGCTCGAGCTGTACGCCAAGGACCGCCCCGACCCCGACACGCACGGCCGCCCGCCGCTGTAGGGCCCCGAAAGACACCGACCCGCACGACCCGGCCGCCGCTGGAGGACCGCCCGGCTATTCGAGGCCCGTGAAGGTGATCGTGCGGCCGTCGATCGTCACGGTCCCCGCCCCCGGCCCGGTTGCCTCGAAGCGCGCCCCCGCGGCGCTGCCGCCCGCCAGCTCGAGGCGGTCGCCGCTGAGCTGCGTGCCGCCCATCAACGACAGGCCTCCGGCGGGAATCGGGTTGCCGCCGGAGAAGTCGACGACGAAGGTGTCGTCGCCCGTGCCCCCCTCGAGAAGCAGGCTGTCGAGGCCGCTTCCCTGCGGGCTGCGGAACAGCTCCACGCCACCCTGGCTGACCACCGTGTCGCCCGCGTCGAGGGCGAGACGCAGCGCCCCGCCCAGGGTCGAGGAGGTGACTGTCGCGCTCGCCCCGGCGCTGTCGACCAGGGTGATCGCGTAGTCTTCGACCTCCCCGTCGGCCGCCAGCCCGCTCGGGGCGAGCCCGCCGGCGCTGCTGACCCGGACCCGCACCGCGCACGTCCCGGGCACGACGTTCGTCCCGGCATCCGCGGGGATCGCGAAGCCGACCAGCACCGCGCCGGGCGCGCTGCCCAACGACGCGTCGGTCGCCACCTGCTCGCCGGGGTCGGACCAGTCCCCGTCGCCGTTGAAGTCGATCCACAGGTCGAGCAGCGCGCCGCCGGCGAGGGACCCGCCGAGCGCGACCTCGACGGCGGCGGACGAGGTCCCCGCGGCGCTCGCGCTGACAGTGCTGAGGAACAGCACGCCGTCCTCATCGTCGCTGGCGTCGTTGTCGTCGCCGTCCGCCCCCGCGCTCGGCAGGCCGTCGAGCTCGGCGTCGCGCAAGGCCCCGAGCTGCGGACCGCCACCGATGTGACGGGCGCCGTCATCGGCGAGCAGCGTCGGCAGCCCGGCTCCCGACGCGTCCCCGAAGTCGAGCGTGTTGACCGCCTCCGCCGCGACATCGAAGGTGTACGGGTTCTCGTCGCTGTCGCCGTTCGCGATCGACACCGTCGCCGCGACGCTGCCGAGGGCGTTGGGCGTGAAGGTCAGGTCGAAGCTGCTCGTGCCCCCCGCGGCGACCGTCGCCGACGGCGCGCTCGAGATCGAGAAGCGGGCGGCGTCGGGGCCGCTGATCGAGAGCGGCAGCGTGACCGCGAGCGGCGCGGTGCCCGCGCTGTTGTCGATGACGAAGCTGCGCGTCACCGGCCCGAGCAACAGCTCCGTCTCGCCGAAGTCGGTGTTGTCCGCCGTCCGCGGCGTCGTGTCCCCGTCCGGGATCGACTGGCCGTTGCCCGTCACGTCGATCTCCGGCGCCGTCCCCGTGCCCTGGATCGCGAAGGTGTACGGGTTCTCGTCGCCGTCGTCGTTCACGATCGACACCGTCGCCGTCCGCAGCCCGGTCCCCGACGGGTCGAACGCGACCGTGAACGTGCTCGTCGAAGACGCCGGGATGCTCGCCGCAGGCGCGCCCGTCACCGTGAAGTCTCCCTGATGGGCGCCGATGAAGCTGAGGGGAAGCGTGATCGCCAGCGCCGCCGTCCCCGTGTTCTCGATCACGAAGCTCCGCGACACCGTCCCCCCGGCCACCGCCGCCGCGCCGAAGTCGGTGTTGTCCGAGCCCTGGGGCGACGTGTCCCCGTCCGCGATCGCCATGCCGCCGCCGCTCAGGCCGATCTCCGGCGCCGTCCCCGTGCCCTGGATCGCGAAGGTGTACGGGCTCTCGTCGGCGTCGTCACTGATGATCGTCACCGTCCCCACCCGCAGCCCGGTCCCCGACGGATCGAACTCGACCGTGAACGTGCCCGTCGACGACGCCGGGATGACGCTCGCCGCAAGCTCCCCCGTCACCGTGAAGTCGCCACCGTTCGTGCCCCCGATGCTCAGGGGGAGCGCGATCGCCAGCGCCGCCGTTCCCGTGTTCTCGATCACGAAGCTCCGCGACACCGTCCCCCCGGCCACCGCCGCCGCGCCGAAGTCGGTGTTGTCCGCCGTCCGCGG